>JAHDGS010000155.1 GCA_020627505.1 Myxococcota bacterium | reverse complement strand
AAGTAGCCTCCAGTCGAATGGACCACGCCCTTCGGTTTGCCCGTGGTGCCTGACGTATATAGAATAAAGAGTGGGTGCTCTGCATCGACTGCCACGGACTCGGTGACACATGCCTCCTCAGGCACGGCAGCACAGGCTTTATGCCACCAGATATCTCGCGAAGGATCCCATGACACTTCATTTTCGCATCTTTTAAGGACCATGACATGTTCGATAGACGGGCACGCGTTATCTTCTAGAGCTCGATCGACGACCTCTTTCAGGGCAAGCACTTTACCTTTACGATAACCACCATCAGCCGTGATGACCATTTTGCATGTTGCATCATTGATACGATCTTTCAGCGCGTCGGCCGAAAACCCGCCGAACACGATGCTATGTGTTGCACCTAATCGCGCACAGGCATGCATCGCGACGACGGCTTCTGGCACAAGCGGCATATAAATGGCGACGCGGTCACCCTTTTCAAGGCCTGCTTTGCGAAGTGCGCCGGCAAAGCGAATCACTTCTGCGTGAAGTTCTCTATAGGTGAGTGTTCGCTTGTCGCCAGGTTCGCCTTCCCAGATGATTGCTTTCTTATCGGCATTGCCATTGGTGAGATGCTGGTCGAGACATGTATCTGTGACGTTGAGTGCTCCATCATAAAACCACTTAGCGCGTGGTAACTGCCAATCAAAATCTTTGGTCCATTTCTTCTTCCACACAAGGCGCTCTGCTTGTTTCGCCCAAAATGACACCGGGTTATCCTGTCCATCAATTGTTGCAGAATCGTACCAATCTTTCGATACCTGTGCCGTTTTCAAAAATGCTTCAGCAGGTTCAAAAACACGATTCTCGGTAAAATGATATTCAGACATGTGGACTCCTTATCTAGGCTGAGGCTAGATGAGTGTGGCAGACGGGTCAAGCTGCAACAATATCAAGAACTACATCAGTCTCAGATCAGGGTCGATATTTCGAACTTTGATGAACACCTTATCTTTTGAGAATAAAGCCGCCGAACAATTTTTAGAAGCGAGCGCGATATGGGCATCAGGCAACGAAACGGATAAACCTTTTTGTTGAAGCCGCGCTCGATATTGGCCAACATCTTGTGCATGTTCGACCGAAAAGTTTTGCATAGGCAAGACCTCGAAAATACCCGAAAGCTGTTTTCTTTGTTTGGCCGTTAGTCGACCACTTAATATTTCTGCAATGATGATGGGGGTCGTAAAGACAAGCCCATCTTTAAGGGCCTGATTGATGCGAACGCTTGCATATTTTTTTGAAAAGAAGTCTATCCAAACAGACGTGTCGATGAGTAACCGACTCATTATCGCCCTCTGAGGGCATCGATGTCGAGATTTAAGTCAATTGTGCCGGCGAGTTCTTCGGCAATCGCAGCAGCCTTACGTCGTTTGATCATCTCAAGTCCCATTTTCAGCGTTTCGGTCATATTTTCTCCAGAGATCTTCATAGCTTCTTCTAATAACTCCGAAGGAAGATTGACGGTGATGCGCTTAATTGAGAGATCCATGTAAGTATTTTACCAGGGGTATGCATTGCCGTCAATACGGTGATATGTATCAGTGGCTGTGGCTATTGGTATAAAAATACATGGGTCAAATTTTTAGCCAAACAGCCGAGCTGATTAGCAAATCATTAAGGGATAGTATTACGAGATCTTCCTCGCACCGATAACGTACGCCATAGAACCAGAAGCGGAGTGGAATGTTCCATCCTCGATCCCGCGAAGTTGCGACGATAATTCGTTCATCAAAATGGACTTGATACTACAAAACTTGTCTTCGTCGTAGCCTGCCTTGAGTACCCAGCGCTTGAGTTCTTCATCATGCCAGCCGGCAAAGTCTTCTTTTACCCATGTTCGCAGCGTTTTGATCCAAGCTTGTTGCTGAGAAGAATCATAAGGAGGTATATCAGGTTTACATATATCTGAGTTATAAACCTGGATGTCATCAAAAGGATGATGTTGAAGTAGTCCTGGGAGCAAGTCTCCCGCAGAAAGATCGCCTTCGCCAGCCAATCGCTTTCCTTCTTCAATAATCAATCTCGCTTCGTGGTATTTCACACGTTCTTCAATACTTCGCTCGGCACTGATTGAAGTTCGAACAGTGCTGCTGGCGATATTGCTTGGTTCTGAAAGAAGCAGTAGGCCGCCGGGTTTAAGGACGCGATACATTTCACTAAGAACCTGTGGAATGGCTTTCACGTGAATCAAAACTGTCTGGCAGGTGACGAGGTCGAACGATTCATCTTTATAAGGGATATTTTCTGCAGTGCCTTGAACAAACGAAAAAGCAGACTCATCAAATTGGTTCCGACAATGTGCAACCCACTCTTGTTCCATTTCTAGACCCGTTAGGTGAGCGTTCTGATGTACAAGACCTTTGATGATACGTGTCCAGTGTCCCTGGCCAGAACCGATATCTAAAACTTCTCTAAACGAACTTAGATTGAATCTTGTCGCAATCAGCTCCAAAAAGTCTGTGTTCCACCAATAATCTCGCAGTTCATCAAAATATGCAGCGGAATGAGATGTCGAGTTTAGATCTGTCATTACCGCACTTCATCTCCAGGCTTTGCGTCACCTGCAAGTACAAGTGTCGGTGGTTCGCCGGCCGCGATAATCATGCCCTCCGACATGCCAAAACGCATTTTACGCGGTTTCAGGTTCGCGACGAGAACGACCATCTTTCCCTCAAGTTCAGACGGTTGAATATGTGGCTTCAATCCTGAAAAGACATGACGCTGTCCAAGTGGGCCGACATCAAGCGTCACCGAGATGAGTTTGTCGGCACCGTCAACATCTTTGGCTTCAATGACTTTGGCCGCTCTCAAATCGACTTTCACAAAATCATCAAACTGAATTTCACCTGCCGCATCTGCTTTGGATTGCGCCGCCTTTTCTTTCTTTTTACTATTTGTTGATGACGCATTCTGCTGAGAAGACTTTTTGTGCTGTGCATTTTGCTCATTCGAAAAGACTTTTTGAACATCAGCAAGCTTGAGCCGCTTGAACAAATGCTTGTACTCACCCAAAGCCGTTGTTGCATCAAGTGAGGCATACATATTCTTCTCAGTAAAAGTCTCAACACCAAAAAGAGGTGCCGCCAGATTTGAAACCCACGGCATCACCGGTGTCAGTAGCGCTACACAGAGTTTGCCAAGCCACAATGCCGTCGAGAGCTGAGTTTGTGCTTTGGCTGGGTCAGATTTCGCTGTCACCCATGGCGTATTGTCTTGCATGTATTTGTTGCCGAGGTCAGCAATCTCAACGATCTTCTTCATCGCGTCACCAAAACGCAGCGCACGATATGAAGCAAGCACCTCTGACGCGAGCTGTTCGGCACTCATCAATGCATCTTTAAAATCACCGTCGACTGAGCCAGGGCGGCCCTTACAATATTTATGTAACAAAGGAATCGTTCGGCTGAGGAGATTCACGACTTTGTTCACGACATCGGTATTCACACGCGAGGTAAAGTCTTCGAGGTTTAAGTCGAAGTCGTCAATGCTATTGTTGAGCTTACATGCAAAATAATAACGAAGCGCGTCAACACCTTCATCGCCGAGTGCGTTGGCGTAATCATCACCGTTAACAAAGGTGCCGCGTGATTTTGACATCTTTTCGCCATTGACGGTGAGCATGCCATGCACGACGACTTTCTTTGGCAAAGTATAACCACGTGCCTTGAGCATCATCGGCCAAAACAGGGTATGAAAGTACACAATATCTTTGCCGATGAAATGATACACCTCGGTGTGTTCATCTTCCCAAAAGTCTTTTGCCGACAGACTGCGTTCCTTGGCGGCGATATCTGTGAGCGAGACATAGCCGATGGGGGCGTCCATCCAGACATAAAAGTACTTGTCCTCTTCACCAGGGATCTTAAAACCAAAATACGGGCCGTCACGACTGATGTCCCAATCACGTAAATCTTCTTCGAGCCAGGCTTTCATAAAGTTTTGTACTTGTGGCTGAATTGCGCCGCTTTCTTTGAGCCACGACTTAATCCAGTCTTGCTCTTTCGAAAGCTTCACAAAATAGTGCATGCTTTTCTTACGTACTGGCGTCGCACCTGAAAGCTCACTCTTCGGGTCGATAACATCAGTCGTGTCATAAGTCGCACCACATGACTCACAGCCATCACCATATTGATTCACTGTATGACACTTTGGACACGTCCCACGAATCATTCTATCTGGTAAGAATCTGTTTTCGATCGGATCATAGAGTTGTTCAATCTCACGCTGTTCCATGAGCCCTTGGTCCTTTAGTGATTTAAAGAAGTCATGCGCGAATTGTTCGTTTTCTGTGGTATGGGTCCAACCAAAGCCACCATCAAACTCAATGCCAAATCGTTTAAAGGTTTCATCAAAACCGTGTCG
Organism: Myxococcota bacterium; assembly: GCA_020627505.1. GTDB lineage: Bacteria > Myxococcota > UBA727 > UBA727 > JAHDBA01 > JAHDGS01. The sequence goes on along the minus strand of JAHDGS010000155.1, from coordinate 90 downwards.
ATGTTTTTTGACGAAGTCTTCAGGCGCCACGCCTGCTTTTTTAGCGTTTAGTTCAATTGGTGTTCCGTGACTATCTGCGCCACAGACATA
>JAHDGS010000154.1 GCA_020627505.1 Myxococcota bacterium | reverse complement strand
ACATTTGAGTACAGACGGCAGTAACCCGGATCCAGAAAAATAATTGAAGTTGCGCCAAAATTGATTTGAATGCCTAGGTGTGTGGCACACATAAGGAGAACAACATGACTGCAACAGCAATATCACTACAAAATCAAATAACCCCATTTGGACAAGATGGATACTTCGAGAACTTAGCATCAGCCACAGGCCTTATCATAGATGACGATGAGTGTGCGACGCTTCAAGAAGTCTTCCGTCAAGTTCAAAGCCAAGAAGACAACTGTAACCTGACTTGGCAAGAATTCTATGAAGACGGGTTTTTGCCTGCCTACAGAGAGAACTTTAGAAGCGAGATTATTCGGCGAGGACGGGATGGTGCATGTGATCCATGTATGATCGCAAATGACGAGCAGGCTTATAAACTAGGGCTTGAAGCATTTATTGAAGAGAACTGTGGTGAATCTGAAGGAGCTTTGGATATTATCGCCTCTGGCATTACGGCAGGTCTTGGCTTTTCAATAGCAGGCTTTCCACCGGCGACTGTTCTTAGTAAACCAGATTACTATGTGACCGATTGGTCTTTCTGGGCAGTTATGGGGGCAGGACTTTCTATTGGAGTTTATGCCCTAAAAGAGACAATCAAAGGCCTCTGTAAGAATGCAAAAATAGAGAAAAAGACAGCCGAAATTCTGAATGCAATAGCTGAGGATCGACCTCTCCGCTTTGACGGGTATTCGGTCGACTAATATAAAGTGACTTACAGTTTACAAATTAAAGCCCCATCTGGGGCTTTAATCACTTGTCGCTTATGCGTCATAAAAATTCACTTGGATCGTTTTATTACGACTTTGAGTCGCTTCAATACGGCCGCCTTCACCGAAGGCTGTACCGATGTCACCAGTCTGCGTAAAAGAGCGGGGCTCGAGCTTGAGGATATGGTGATTTAGCCCAATGCGAAATTTAATCTGCACAAAAATCACACATTTGAGTATCGGCGGCGGTGACCCCAAAGTGAAATGATTTCTATTCCGCTATCCGTTTTGGTCTAAGATCAGATCTGAAATTCATGGTTTCTTTAAAGCCTCTGAAGTCATCGTGGTTTAAATCTGGCAGCGATAATAAGTCGAGTTCGGATAAGTCATATACCCAACCTGTTCCGGGAAAAATAAGAGTGACATTTTTTGCTGAACTAGATAGAAGAGCATGCCCCGGAATAGATGAGCCCTCACGTAGTGAAGACCTGCGTACAACCTTATCATCAACTCGAATTTCCCACTTTAGCTCAAGGGGCCCATGTTCATCGGACTCAGGCAAAGAATTTTCGACATTCAATACAAGGTTTTTCTCTTTTCCTTTCCAAGATAGAATAGGCGGGTTAAATGTAGACCGAGCTCTTGCCTCATCGCCTTTATAGGTTTTAGAAACGAGTCTTTGATCAATACATTTTCCCCGAAGGTAATGTGATACACGGCCAACTTTCTCTGACATTTTTTCTGTAATTACCTTTTGATTAAAGAAATCAGGACTTGTCTTGGTTGTCGAAGGATCGAAATCATCCGGAATCACCAGAGTTATACTATCCTCGGCAGGCAATTTAATATCTTGACTGTACAGCCCCCTAACACCAAGTCGTAGAGACGATCCAGTATCCGCACAAACACCATAATCCTCTCCAGCAATTATCTTTTGCACCGCAGCAGCCCCCATCTCAGGTACCCCCATCGACTCTAAACCATATCCTGCATTCTTACCTGAAGACTCTGAGAAGGCACACGTACCAACATAACCTGTTTCACCAAGATTGTTAAACCCAATATCCCAATGTGTCAGCGTACCAGACTCATCATGGCAAGGTGAAACCTTGACATAGCCCTTTACCAAGGGTTTGTTGTCTTCCATATTTTTTAAATGTACCAAAGCCTTCTCGCCTAATACATCATTAACAGTGCCCACATCATCGGTATTTTCCCAACTCAATTCAGTGAAATCAAGCTCGAGAGGCTCACCCATGAGAGGGGGGAGTTTAAACACACCATGACTTAAGCCTCTCAAACCCAATCGGACATAACCTTCCTCCGAAACTTTTTCTCCCGCATAATTGGTTCCATCCTTCAGGAATATCCATGCACCTTTACCCGCTTCAGGCAGCTGTAAGCCATGTCCGTAACGGTTATCATCGTGTCGCGTAGAAATGCTTGCTTGATGTTCTGAGCTAAAGTAATTCTGAGTAAACGCAACGGGCTTTCCGCCCGTATTGAGTGCCGCGATGCTCCATCCTTTTCTCTCTGGAACAGGTTTGATTATCATTTTTCCCGAGAAATTGTTCATGATTTCTGAGTCTGAGATGACAAACTTATCATCATTGCCATACTTTCCTGTAGATCCATGAACATAGTTCGCAGGTGGACGCAATAAATTGGGTTCATCATTATTCTCCGCTGGACCTGAGATCCCTTCCATAAGTTCCCGAAACCTGCGCATGAACTGACTCATACTGAGGAGGTCGTATAGATTTGGGTGCTCGATTTTAAGGGCTTCCCAAGTTTGATCAATTCTTGCAATTAACGCTAAGAATTCTTTTCGAGTGTCCTCCTGATACGCAGGGAGACACATTAAATATTCAAGTCTCGTAACATCTATTTTTAAAGCATCATCAGCATAAGCATTCATGGCCTTGACAAAGTACAGCAACTGATCCTTTATCTTATGAGTTGCCCTGAGCCAAAATCCCTTCTGCACAAACATGCGATCGACTTCAAGATATGCATTTGGGTTTGTCATGACAGAGTCCGGAAAGCTCGCTAAAGTCTTGCCGAAAAATTCATCAAACGACCTTAACAGCTCCTCATCTCCAACTTTCAACATACCCTCATGCCCAGCGAAACGGAAAACAAGGCTTAACAGGTGTTCATGGTCATTTAAATCGACTCCATCTAGACAGCTCTCCATATATAGCAAGAAATCTAAACGGCTGTTTGTGTTGTGGTAGTAAGTTCGTATGCCTTGAACATCTTGGTATGTCATAATCCAGACTAATTCGAGAACTGGGTTCTCAGGGTCTGCTATCACGACATCACGCAATCCCCCTTCATCAAAGCGTGTGTGATCAAAATAATGTTGCATTGAAGGGAATCGTTCTAAAGCAGTGTTGAATGCTGCACTCACTTTGTTTAGCTTGCTAATGTTTTGCTTTTCAATCAGACCTTCATATTTGCGTTTGAACATACTTACAACATCTACCAGCCGCCCAATTTGGCTGGCGTATTTTTCAAGTGTCTCTTGATTGTTTTTCGTCAATACGTCCAACTGATTATATTCAGAGATAAGGGTTTGCACACGGCTCGACAGGCGTTCCACAAATGATTTATCTCGTGTCGTCATTCGGTTTCGCATTGCACGAAGGCTAAGCGGATATGTCGCTAAACACCATTCTCGCTCCCAGCTTCTGACGTGATGGTTGGCCTTCATGTGGATAAGGTTCTGAATGACGCGCTCGCCAATATTATCGATCTCATTTGCGGACTCTTTAGAGTCTATACGCATCAAATAATCCAATCTATTGTCGGGCGCTTGTTTCAGTTCTAATATTTGGGCCCTGAGTTCTTTCAACTGCTTGTTTTGGGCCCGAATCAAAGCTTTAAATGATTGAGTAGATTGAAGGTCCTCCTCAATAGGATAACCGTTTAGGTCAGATTCAAACAGCTGCTGGGCTTGCTCTGCCACTTGATTCAGAGGGCCATTTAATGTCAGGCTAAACCAATTAACGATATCATTCACAATATGTTCCTGCCGAGCTTCATCTTGCCAACCATCTATACGATGCTGATATCTTATTTCATCTTTCGAGAACTCGATGTTCCCAAGCATTGAAAGTGCAGATGCAGTTTTGGGCATCACCTTTTGAATGATATCTACTTTTTTCTGACTCTCGCCAATGAACTCATAGGAGTTGTGGGCTGTTGTTTTTGGCATAAACAAGTATACGATTCTATATATTAGAGTGTCAAACTGCTTATCATTAGTCAGTATAAGTGGGTGGCTTATTGCTAACCTTCAGACATCATTCAATCCAACTATATGGGGGCTCTGCACGAGATGCAGGAGCATTCAACTAAGTATTGAGCATATACTTTATACGGGCTTTTCGCTAAACCCGAAACAAAACTGATATTATATGCAGACTTGCCCCCAAAAACTCGTTTCGGCTGTGCGTACATCAGTCGATGAAATTGGGAATGCATTATTTGAGTTTGATATGGACCCATCGATACTCAATGGCGTCCGGATTCGAATCGAAGTGCGTTCTGGTGAACGAATCAAACTGGGTTTTCGGGGCTTGACGAACAAGATAAGCGCTTATTAAAAGCGTCGCATAGCGGTATTTCGCGGCGACTGAAAAGAGCAGGACTTGAGCTTGAGGATTTGGTGATTTAGCCCAATGTGAAATTTAATTTGCACAAAAATTGGACATTTGAGTATCAGCGGCAGTGACCCGGCAGTGACCCGGCAGTGACCCGGCAGTGACCCGGCAGTGA
>JAHDGS010000029.1 GCA_020627505.1 Myxococcota bacterium | reverse complement strand
AAGCCCAATATCGTGCGCCACATCTGCAAGGCCGTCTTTTGACACCAACCGTGCACGCGTTTCTGTCATTTGTCCTTCATTTAAGGCTGCTCCATCAGCTCGATGAAGATAGAGTATTTTGGCGATAATAAGATCGAGTACACTATCGCCTAGAAATTCGAGTCGCTCGAAAGGAGAAGCGGTATCATCTTCGAGGGCAGACGTATGTGTCAGTGCCTGTTCAAGCAACTGCGGCTGCTTAAAATTATAAGAAACAGCCCCTTGAAGGCTGCTCCTATTTCGCGTTAATTTTTTCATTTACTTCGATCGTTACGAAACGATTTTTTCAACTTGTGTAAACTCAAGTTCAACAGGTGTCGAACGTCCAAAGATTGAAACTGATACTTTCAGTTTCTCTTTCTCTGCATTGACCTCTTCGACGACGCCATTAAAGTTTGCAAATGGTCCATCTACGACACGTACTTGCTCACCCATATCAAAGTCAATGATTTGCTTCGGTTTCTCGACGCCTTCGACCATTTGTTGCGTCATGCGGGCGACTTCTCTATCGCTAATCGGAACAGGTTTACGTGCATCGCCTACAAAGCCTGTGACTTTATCTGTTTCTTTAACGACATGCCAGGATGTATCATTCAATTCCATCTGAACGATGATATAGCCAGGAAAGAACTTTCGCTTTGTTGTCCGGCGCGTGCCATTGACGACTTGTTGAACAGTTTCCATTGGCACCAAGATTTCGCCAAATAAGTTTTCTGCCTTAAAACGTTTGATGCGCTCCGCTAACGATTTCTGAACCTTCTGCTCGTAATTGGAAAACGTATTAACAACATACCATTTCATATTTGGGTTTGTGTTTTCAGAGGCCGCTGTGCTCACATTCTCAGTTGTGTTTTCTGTGGGCTCTTGATTCGTTACTTCATTTGTCATTGCTTACTCACCCTGATTAATATTATTTTCTGCGTGTATGCCCTCTTAACCACTCACGGGTTTCAGCAGGCAACAGTTCAGTATAAGAAATAGTTGTTTGAAGTTAAGAAGTTAAAAAAGTAATCAAACACAAACAGAATGCCCGATACAATGACCGTAAACATGATTGTGATGATTGTACCCATTCGGGTTTCTTCTGAAGATGGCCAAGCAACCTTCGAAACCTCTTCGATCACCTGATTCAAAAACGTACTTGTTTTCCCATACTTCGCCAAGAAAAGAGAAATAATAAGTCCGAACGCAAAACCAACGGCCGTACTTAAGCTGACATAGTCACCAATAAGTGGTGAGTTTGGCTGTCTTGTTGCAGCAAAGATTTGCGTGAAAATCTGGCCAAACATCCATGTCAACACCAGTGTAATACCAGTCAGTACAATGAATCTTGTTGTGGTTTTTGAATTCATTCTCTTCCTCTAAGAACATGCCTTTCGGCGAATAAAAGTGGCAGGCCGAGCAGGACTTGAACCCGCAACCTTCTGATTTGGAATCAGAAGCTCTACCAATTGAGCTATCGACCTACAGAAAGGGGCGTTGACGCCCCTTTAGTGGGACCGAGATTAATCGGTGATTTCTGCAACTTTACCAGCGCCAACAGTTCGACCACCCTCACGGATAGAGAACTCAAGACCAGCATGCATCGCAATCGGTGTAATCAATTCAACTTCGATTGAAACGTTATCACCAGGCATAACCATTTCTTTACCACCAAGAAGCGTAATCGCACCTGTCACGTCAGTTGTACGGAAGTAGAACTGTGGACGATAGTTGTTAAAGAAAGGCTTATGACGTCCGCCCTCTTCTTTAGATAGGCAGTACACTTCAGCTTTGAACTTTTTGTGAGGAGAGATTGTTCCAGGCTTCGCAAGAACTTGCCCACGCTCAACTTCGTCTTTCTTCGTACCACGAAGCAACGCACCGACGTTGTCGCCTGCTTGACCTTGATCAAGAAGTTTGCGGAACATTTCAACACCAGTACATGTTGTTTTGGTTGTTTCACGGATACCAACGATTTCGATCTCGTCTCCAACGTTGATAACACCTGTTTCAACACGGCCTGTCACAACTGTACCACGACCAGAAATTGAGAACACATCTTCAACAGGCATCAAAAAGTCTTTATCGACTGGACGATTTGGTGTTGGGATGTATGCGTCGACCTGACTCATCAATTCAATCACAGATGGGACACCAAGTGGGCTGCTGTCGCCTTCAAGTGCCTTCAAAGCAGAACCACGGATAACCGGAAGGTCATCTCCTGGGAAGGTGTATTGGCTCAACAATTCACGTACTTCAAGCTCAACCAAGTCGAGAAGTTCTTCGTCGTCAACCATATCACACTTGTTCATGAACACAACGATATGCGGAACACCAACCTGACGTGCAAGAAGGATATGCTCACGTGTTTGTGGCATTGGACCATCTGAAGCTGAAACAACAAGAATTGCCCCGTCCATCTGAGCAGCACCTGTAATCATGTTTTTGACATAGTCAGCGTGACCAGGACAGTCAACGTGTGCGTAGTGACGTGTCTCTGTTTCGTACTCAAGGTGAGCTGTTGAAATTGTGATACCACGTTCGCGCTCTTCAGGTGCTTTGTCGATTTCGTCATATGCCATGACAGCGCCTGAGCCATATGTTTCGTTCATCACCTTTGTGATGGCTGCTGACAATGTTGTTTTACCATGGTCAACGTGTCCGATTGTTCCTACATTTACGTGCGGCTTTGACCGCTCAAATTTTTCCTTTGCCATTTTAAACAATGCTCCTCACGGGAATCCCGTGAAATAGGCCACTTTCTTTGCTTTCGCGCCGATCGCAGCAGTTATTCACCCCCGAAGGGGCATCGATCAAACTTGGGTTACGCCTGTAGGACGCTGATTGCAACCCCTACAAACCCCAACTGGAGCTACTAACCGGAATTGAACCGGTGACCTCATCCTTACCAAGGATGCGCTCTACCATCTGAGCTATAGCAGCATCTGGTGATTTGCTAAAATAAATCGCGGACTTTGTCACCATGGCATTTGAAAAAAAGAGCAAAAAAAGAGGTTCTAGAGACATTTTTTTATGTTGACCTGCATTTTCGTTCTTATTTCTGGCATGGTTGGCATATGTGCAGGAAATATAGGGCAATTCGCCTCTTCAACATACTTCTGATCTACCTATCTGCGCAGTCGGTATACGCTTGGTCGCAACCGCCTGCTTTAAGCAAAATTTTTTTGACAGTGTCAAAACTTCATGGCGTCACTCAAACCCCGAAACCTCGAGGCTCCGTATATACACGACACGAATATGAACAGGCCAGTCAGTTAAACTGCCACAAAGAACACACTTGGTCGCTTCATCAACGTCAGCATGTCGGCTGGTTAGTCCTTGATAAGTCTGACATTCGTTATGCTCTCATGTGCCAACGTGGTCTTCGCGCCCTTGAAAAGCTTTCGGGTGAGTCTCCAGCCCTCAAACAACAATATAAATGGATTCAAACACTCAAAAATAAGCTATGCCCTATCACGCGTACGCCTTTTATTCCCGAGCGGATTGGTGAGAACTTTATTTTTCAAGCTGCCGATATTAAAGAAGCACAGCTATGTTTGAGAACGTGGGCACGGTGGCTTATCTATGAGAAAACGAGGCAGCTTCGGCAGACGATGCTGCTTAGAGATATTAATAATCTTGTTATGATGCTCAGCCACGCCAAACTTTCTGCTGAAGAGCGAGAAACGCTCATCAATCTTCAGCAATGGGTCGTGAAACAGCACCCATATAAAAAAGAATATAAAGATACATTGGAAAAAATCACGGGACACGCTCACGTTTCATGATTGATATGTTTGGTCCCTGAGCCTGCCGTGCCCTGAGCCTGTCGAAGGACCGCCCTACTTCACGTATTTTGGGTTGAAGTATTTGAAGCGACCAAGAATAAAGAAGATTGAAGTTGGTAAAATAATATAAACGAGCACCGTGGCTATCGAGATGTTTCCATTTACCACGCTTTCAAAAAACTGATGACCTTGTGGCAGCAACATATAGAGTAAAGTTCCGACCATGAGAGACAGTTGAGCTCTTAGAATTACCCTGAAACGATGTTCTCTTTTGATGCCAGCAAAATGGTTATCATCATACGGCCAGCCAACCATGCCGATGTATGAAAATAGATAACCGTGAGCACTTGAAAAAACAGCTGTCAAAAACACAAGGCACATTAACGTAAAGTAAGTTGCGGACTCATCGTTTTGATTCGTCAATCTGTCCCTCAAGAGCACACAAAATATCACGAAAGATATGCTCAAAATAACAGATATCAAAGCCGATCCCAGAATCAACACATCTCGCTGCAGCGCTCTTTTCACTTGAAGTTGACGACTCATAAGGACTCCTCGTTTATTGGTGGCTTAACAAATAAAAAGATTGCATCAAGTCGCGAAGCGTAACCTTTTGTCACACATATGCTCACAGGCTTTCGTCCGATGAAACGGCACCTTCTTCATGGTTCTATTATAAAGAGGGATAATATGAATATCGGGGATAAAACAACATACGCGCAGCGTTTAGATCGAATCAGGGACGAACTTGAAGAGTTGCGAGAAAATATACAGCATGACGGTTGCTACACAAACGAAGTTGACGTCCGTGTGATGCGACCGCTCACTAAAAAAACGATCCCGATTCCGATATTACTTGGCGCCGAAACTGTTGGTCATTCATGGTTCGAGTTTCATTCACCAGAAGATAGTGAGACAATTGATGTTGGTATTGGCCCTGGCGATGAGGCCGCTCCAACCAAAGGGACGTGGTCGGAGCGAAACTTACTTCATCGAACAAAAGCGGGATATTTTGATGAGCATCAAGAGTTCTTTGAGCAATTTCCGGTCACGACTTTCGCAATGGAGCTCAGTGACTGTCAGTTAATTGATATGATCGTTCACATGCTTGAAGTCATGACAGACAAAGATCGTTACTACCAAGTCAATGACTGAACTGCACATCTTTTGTCACCGAGATCCTACGAGAAGTCGATGGTTTTGAAGGTCTCTTCGCGCACGAGTACTTTATTTCAGGCGCACCGGGTCTGCCATTCGGCTTTGCCATCGCCGCAGAAACCCCGCGTGCTCGCAGACAGACTTGAGGCTCACAACCGAAACATCCGCCTCACAAAGTATCGGAGCGTTCATCTTATACCCTGCCACACGCGCGACAAAGCCATGTGAGATTTATTTACAAGTCACTCTGTCGAGCATCGATTGTGGCGCCACTGTTAACAATAACTGCGTCATGGTCTCTTGCACCAAAACGCGTTTCATAGCCACCGCACATTGTATACTTTGAAGCATCTTCAACTGTCAGCTCGCCGGGCACATAAATGATAGAAGTGTCGCCTGACTGAGCGCTCTCAATGTTGAGCCCTGTATTAAAAGAAAGCGCAGCTCCATCAGCATTCGGGTTCTCAACATTCAAGCCAGAAAACGCGATCGAACGATAGTCTTTGCCAAGCTGTCGATGCAAAAACTGCCCTGTCTGAGATGTTTCCCACGCGACCTCAAGGCCATTGCGCATTGTGTGGAGTGTCGACGCCCAAAAAACGGCCCGACTATCTTCCGGAAGACTCACATATTGTAAGTAGGTCAAGCGTCCCATACCATAAGTACGCGCACGCATAGCAAGCTGCCAATCACCAGTGCCATCTCTTTCAATACAGCTTTCCAAACCTGGTCGATGATAGTACTCATTTTCAGTCGCTTCGAGAGAATAGAGATGCATCTCAAGTTGGCGCAGAGCTTCATCGCTCAGCGCTGCTGTCAGCTCAGACCATCCTTGGTATAAGCGATCAATCCCAGCTACACATGCATCGTGGTCAGCTTGACGATGAAAAACATAATCCCCGTCCCCATCTACATCATCCCATAGCTCAAACCAGCCCGGAACATCGTTCGTATTTTTCGAAACACAAGAAAAAATCTGAGACTCGACATTTTCGAAAGCAGCCTGCTCATCAATATTGTTCTCGTTGATAATATTCACGATCCCCCATGTATCAATATAAGGCTGTCGTGCATCACTGCCACCAAGAACAATATGGTCATTAGGGTGATCCGTGTTCCACAAACAAATATACTCAAGCAACGTAAAAAATGATTGGGAATCCCAAAAAGGACTTAACCCGGCGAGCGCGAAGTCCGTCAACTCTGTTGGCTCACACATTTGCAGAAAATCTCCAACTTCTGCTACAACAGACCATGACTCTTCCAGAAAGATATACCGAAAACCGTGGTTTTCGACCATCGCCTTAAAGACAGCAATTTTATCATCATAAATCTCTTTATTGAGATGTACGGTTTCACCAAGTCCAACCAAACTTGCATCACCAATCACCTCACCTAACAAATCAGCATCGAGAGACTCGACATCTAACGGGTTATTCGACCAGAGGTACACGCCTGCCTCAATACGCGCATCATCACGTGCTGTCGTTTCAGGTAATGTCGACGCAACACCTTCGTCGAAACCTTCTTCATGCCCATCAGCATAGCCGTCTTTGTAAGCAGCATCTCTGAGCATCTCAAGGTCTGCCGTGTCTTCTTCATCATCAGACGCTATATTCTCATCATCTTCAAGCGCACGCTCACTAATTGGTTTTGCGGCATTGTCATTGCCGCAAGCCGCCATCAGTAAATTCAGGGCTAGAAAGCCATAGGTGCTATATTTCATATGTGTTCCTCTGTGTGGTTCGCTTTCAAAGTAATTCATTTCGTTTAACAGTCAAGCGATATAACATAAGAGGCTAAGACAACACACCGATGCTATCACAGAAAAGTCATACCCATGAACAATGTCACTGACGAAAACAGGCTCACCTGCCGTGACTTGATATGTGCCATTCAATCTTAACTGCTCGCATTGGCTCTGTCCTTCGTAGGTCAATCGTGCACCAATTGAAAACACATCAACATCTCCGGCCAGGACACGATAAGACAGAGATCCATCGTGCTCAGGCAAGAACGTAAAATGATAAGCATTCTCTGTCGAACATCTACTCAGCGTATTTGCTTCAGCTGCGAAATCAATATGATAAACGGTATTGAACTTAACAATTACTGCTTCATCACAAGTCGGCAGTGCTTCAGAATCACATTCTCGAAATGTGCCGAGTGGCACCAAGCTAGTCGTCGTTTCAAGCATTTTATGTGTATTTCTCCTTATGCGTCGTCTTCAAGACTTCTATGTTTTGGAGAAGTATTTGGAGCGTCATTTGGAAAAATGATGGATGTGTTCGTCCCCCGAACTCCGCTTAACTTAAAGCATATTCAGTGCTTTTTTAAAACTGCCATGTTTTTTTTCAAGTTTCTTCCACTTCGCAGTGGATGCCCATGAACAAATTGGGCATGCCTCAAGGTCATGTGAACGTGCAGGGCAATACGCTCGCCCAAAGAAGATGATTCTCAGGTGAAGCGCATTCCAGGATGATTCAGAGAAGATTGCCTTCAAATCCGCTTCTGTTTGTTCAACGTTATGCCCATTAGATAGTCCCCACCTTTTGGCTAAACGATGAATATGCGTATCAACCGGAAAAGCTGGCACGCCAAATGCTTGTGACATCACGACAGATGCGGTTTTATGTCCAACCCCCGGCAAGCGCTCGAGCATCTCCATATTCTGCGGCACCTTCCCATTAAAATCTGTCATGATCATCTTCGCTGCATTGACAAGATTCTTTGCCTTCGTTGGCGCAAGGCCGATTTCTCGAATAAGCATTCGAACTTCTTCAACGTCAAGCCTTGACATTTTTTCGGGTGTATTTGCCTTTTGAAATAGTGTCGGCGTGACCTCATTTACTTTTTTGTCAGTTGTTTGCGCAGAAAGCGCCACGGCAACAAGTAAAGTATATGGGCTCGTATGGTCCAATGGAATTGGCGTTTCAGGATACAGCTCGGCCAATGTGTTTTCTATTCGCGTCGCCTTTTCTTGTTTTTTTTGAGAGACCATTCTTTTTACATAAAAAAATCCGCTCATCAGAGCGGATTGTTCAACACATGCGCGGCGTTATTCCGCTGCTGCTGTTGTACCTTCTGCTGTTGAAACAACAACGCCGTTTCGTTCAACTTTAAAAGCACCTTTATCTAAACATGCTTGTTTAACCGCTTTTGCGCCAGCAACATCGAGTGTGACAGGGGCTGCATTCGCTTCAAGAACGATATCGCCGTCTTTCAGTCCACACATTTCAAATAGCCCGCCAACATCAGAGCCTGTCAATTTAAGACCTTCTCCGCCTGTTGTTGCAGCTTCCGCAGTCAAGTTACCGACAAACTGTGTCAACGGGTCAACTTCAGTTGCTGTGTTTTCTACGGCTTGAACTGGGCTCTCTTCAACCTTATTTTTTGAACAGCCAGCGCCGAGTACAAGAGTCATGCTTGTGATCATTAGTAGTTTTTTCATCTCAGTATCTCCCTTTCCAAATACAGCATCCTTTTGTCGGAATGCATTCTTTTTTTCAAGTCTTTTTTAAAAAAATAATACGATTCATATTTTTGACCATCGGATATGATACGTATTGAGACGATTTGATGAATCGAAGTTCAATCCAATTCAAGCTCAACGCCAACAGGACAATGATCGCTCCCTTCAATATCTGGAGAGATCCATGCATCAGCAAGATATTCAGCTGTTGCCTCGCACAGAAATATATAGTCGATGCGCCACCCTCGGTTCACAGCACGCGCCCGTGTACGCATATTCCACCATGTAAACTGATCCGGCACATCAGGGTGTATATCTCGAAAAGAGTCCAAATAACCTTTACCAATGATCCCATCGACCCACGCCCGTTCTTTAGGTAAGAAGCCACTGACCGTCGACCATGTTTCCGGCTCAGCGACATCAATTTCTTTATGCGCCGTATTCACATCTCCCATGAAAATCACATGCTCACCAGCAGACATATGATCATCTAGCACGGCTTCAAATGCTGCGTAAAAATCCATCTTATATTGTAAACGCTCTTCGGAGCGCCCACCATTTGGGAAATAGATATTGTACAAGAATACGTCGTCTCGACGTATACGTGTGACCCGGCCTTCTGTATTAAATCGAGAGTCAGTAAATTCAAATGGTGCATTCTCAAAACCGGAGTCCTCACGGTAATAGAGAACCGTTCCGGAATAGCCTTTACGTTCTGCTTGCGCCCACACACTTCGGTATCCTTCCCGTTCAAGGATCTCTGGACTCAGCTGTTCAACATGTGCTTTTGTTTCCTGCAGGCCAATGACATCAAGATCACTCTGGAATAACCAATCAAAAGCATCTTTTCTCACCACCGCCCGGATTCCATTTACATTCCATGTTAAAATACGCATGACTTAGCCTAGGCGATGTTGATGGAGAGGTCAAAATGGTCTGTGGAACTGGATTTTCGATACCAATATGCTTTATCCTCACGCCATGGGACAAGTTGAACAACTGGATTATCTTGAGCGCGCGGAGATCCATACCGGCTTTCGGCCAGGTCTTGAACAAGAGGTGTCCATTTCGAAACAGATCCGCCGTTATTTGGTCGGCCCGATTTGTCTGATCGGGTTTCTATTCGCTATAACGCAATGTGAGCAGATTTTGGATATCGGATTATAAGGGGATAATATGAAATTTAAGTGTGAACATGTTTGTCAAAACACGGATCTAGTAACCTATGAACAGACGTTCTTTGACACCGGATTCAATGATGCCTTGTGCGATCATGTCAAATTAAAAAGAGAGCTTCTCGAAGAACACCGTGATGAACAATCATATAAACGTATTGCTAAAATATATCCGGATAGAGAACTGCCAGGACCATTGAAAAAGCTCGTCCCTGCCGATCAGTTTTCGTACACCGAGCACGTCACCTATACATGGGGAAGTCGGACGGCACAGTGGCATATCGAGTTGCCCGCGATGATTGCAGACAAGGTCTCGAAAGCAGAAGGCACGTATATTTTCACAGAAACCGGCGATGGTGTTTCACGTGTTGTTGAAGGTGAAATCGTTGTGAAAATTTTCGGCATCGGAAAGATCGTTGAGAAATTCCTCGCCGAGCAAATCGAGTCATCATACGACAAGGCTGCCGACTTCACACAAACTTGGATTAATAACAACGGATAAGGTGGCCCCGATGACGCATAAACGTTTCATAGGTATCGTGTTTTTTACGCTCGTCGCGATGACGGGTTGTCCCGAAGATGATCGCATTACGGATGGCGGTTCCAGAACAATTCTAGACGATGACGACACCCGTACAACTTGTGAAGATGGCGTACAAAATGGGGACGAAACAGGCGTCGATTGCGGTGGTGGTGCTTGTGCACCATGTAGTTCTGAAGGGTCTTGCTTCGATGGCATTCGGAACCGTGATGAGCAACGTGTTGATTGTGGCGGTCAGTTCTGTGTTGACTGCGATGTCGTGACCTGTAATGACGGCCGTCAAAATGGGGACGAAACAGGCACCGACTGTGGTGGAACACTGTGCCCTGCTTGTGACACGATTACATGCGACGATGGCCTTCAGAATGGTAATGAAACGGGTCGAGATTGTGGTGGGGATTGCCCAGCATGTGCAACATGCAATGACAATATCCAAAACCAAGGTGAAGAAAAGATCGATTGTGGCGGTCTTAACTGTCCGGCGTGCCCGAGCTGTGATGACGGCCAGCAAAATGGCGACGAAACAGGTCGAGACTGTGGTGGTCCGTGTGGCCCCTGTCCGACATGTTTTGATGGTGTTCAAAATGGCGATGAAGAAGCTGTTGATTGTGGCGGGCCGACGTGCTCCCCCTGCCAACCTGACCTTGCGACATGTGACGATGGCTTTCTAAATGGTGGTGAAGCAGGTATCGATTGCGGCGGCACATGCGGCACATCTTGTGGTGAGCTATGGCAGGGCGACATTTGTTCTCGTACGAATGACCAATGTGATGATACGTATGAGCAGGATCAACATACCTGCACATACGTACAAGAAATTGACCTTGGCCACGAAGTACAGGGTGTCTGTCGTGAAGAAGAATGTGCCGGTGATGGCTCGGATTGTGATCCGGGTTCGCGCTGTATTACCTTATATGAAACGGTTGCGACAGGAGGCTATACTATCAATGCGCCAGAATCCAATGCCACTTCGAAACGGTTTTGTGTCATTGAGCCAGAGCCCACATCTCTTTGGCAAGTCCAAGTCACCTACGTGCGTGTTTCAGATGAGATTGATTGGGGCTTCGCCGGTGCAAACGATATTCCTGACATTGCAGTCTGCTTCGAAATAGAAGGAGAAAGTGGCTGGGAGTGTAGATACGACGCAACCCAGTACGATGACTATGAGATAACGAATCTTGGTTCAATCATCGTTGAATACCAAGACCTCGAACGAATTGGTGTACACGTTTTGGATGATGATTTTGGGAATGGCGGGCTATCATTTTCAACAGATGATAAAGTCGCTTCTGACTTTTTTGATATACGCCCCGCTGGCCGCTTATTACAAGATAAAGACCACGTCTTTAAAGGGGATGCCAATACCTTTTCAGATAATGTTGGTCTCGAAGCGATTGAAATGCGTGTCTTCCCGAGACAGCTTTAACGAACGACACCAACGAAGTCGTAAAAATAGCGGTCAAAAGACCGCTATTTTTTATCTATTTGACATGAATTTAACCGAGTAAGCCTTGCAATTTCATCGCGAGACCCATGTTGCCTTTGATTTTTACTTTACCTTGCATAAATGCCATTGTTGCGTTCATTTTGCCTGAAGCCAGTTGAACCCAATCATCAGCATTATCAACAGTGACAACACACTCTGCTTCTTTATCTTCAGCGGTCTTTTCGATCCACGGTCCTTCAGATTTTGTTAAATCTGCAAACCAACCGTCTGATTCACCGCCAACCTTAAACAAATAGGTTGCATTGATCTTCTCCGCCGCCTCGGCGGTCAATCGGTTATTCATTTCCTCAAATGTCGTTTCTACAGCTGACATAGTGCCTCCTTTTCGGCTATTCTATAAAGCCTTCAATGTCATTGTCAATCTCAGCAGCCTTTTGATTGCTGATGATCGCTTCTGCCGGTGTCACTTCAGGTCGCTTCTTCGGTCGTAACGCGTCATGCTCCTGTTCATTTTCGACAAATCGACATGTATCGATTGTCATGAGAACCAACCCAGCAATCAAGAACCAGCTCAAAAAAGAAATAATGCGTAATAAGTGAAGCCCTACATCAACACCTGGATGCTTCTTTCTTAGACGGGACGG
Source organism: Myxococcota bacterium (assembly GCA_020627505.1). Lineage (GTDB taxonomy): Bacteria > Myxococcota > UBA727 > UBA727 > JAHDBA01 > JAHDGS01. Next base: position 15,397 of record JAHDGS010000029.1, on the reverse strand, counting down.
TTCAGTTTTGCTCATTGACAACCCCCAAACGAACACGAACCGCGTGTGTATCATATAAGTGCGTATATGCATACATTTTGCAATCGAGGTTTGCCTGCGCCGTTAACCATTTTATATAGGGTTCGGCATGTTCACGATATGGGTCTGCAAAGCATACATAACCGCCAACGTTCATAGCGAACTGGGTGATCTCTTTTGCAAATGCCGACACGTCGGCATCATAAAACATATCGGATAAAATAATGAAACCATAGCGTCCAGCTGCTTGAACGTTCGCATGCAGGTCTTGACCTGTATGTACGACTAGTTTTTGCTCAGACGCAGCATCGATGAGCCAGGACTCAGCAACTTTATCATGGTCATAGGCATAACAATCATAGCCCAGATTGGCGAAAGTTAGACTCACAGCACCCGTCGCAGCCCCAACATCATGTATCGAAACAGGCTGGTTCAGCGACAGCTCACTCAACAATTTTGGCAGGTGTCGACACAAGACTTCTGCACATGGCCAAATCTCATATGCGTAGCAATCTTGGTCTGAGTCAAGGATTGCTGCCTCGATGGCCTCATCAGCTGATGCTGCCTTGTATGCGTACAGTCCATCGCCGAGGTCATGTTTCATTCGTTCAAGCACTTCTTCGCCGCCATTCTTGAAGATATGCATCAAGCGTCTGACTCAAAAGTCGGTCTCGTATCGAGGTTGAATGCGCTAACGTACTTATATGTCGCTCGACGGATGCGTCACCTAAACAAGCAAGTGCCAACCAGGCATGCGCACGCAGACCCGTATCGACATGATTGCGTGCCGAATCACCAAGCTTGTGACGTACCTTGAGCGGTATACCTTCGTGGGTCGACAATAGCAGAGAACGGACAAGGCGACGATGAACATCAAGCCCCGCTATGGCTTGATTGAAGCAGACTTCTGGCCCATCCGCCCACCTCCACACATGGAAACCCAACAAAGCAAGTGTCACAAAGTCTTCACGCCCTGAATCGAGCATGAATACAAGCATGATCCATCGCTTTTTTGTATCAAGCTTGGCTAAAAAACGGGCTACTCTGGATCGTTTTTCAAAAGATGAGATCGTTTCTTCGTAAACAACGTCATGCCACGCCCCTAGAACAGGCACATGTATTTCTTCTTCAGGCAAAGCTGTCAGGAATGTGTAAAAAGAGGACATCTCATCAAAGTCGGTATTCAATTGATGTAATCTGATATCGAGATCCCGACGTGCCATTTCCGGGTCACTAGGATATAAATAAGCATCTTGGATATACGCCCGAATATCGACCAATGATACTTCGTTGTCTATTGGATGAGATTCATGTTGTGGCTCGACAACATCGCGAATGTTCAGACCCGATAAATGCCGTCGTCTCAACAGATTGCCGAGACAAGCCTCCGTTCGATATCGAACAGCCTCAACAGTTGAAAAGAAACGTCCTGTTCCAGGGGCTTCGCATACCCATAGCTGTCGCGCACGGCCGGCAATGACAATGGGTATGTAGTATACGGCTGTATCTTGACGCTGATTGGTCAGGCCCACGACCGTTGTATGCGTTGTGATAGCACGGACCGCATCTTGTCGTTGCGCCATCGACAAGGATTCGGCAACACCGCCAAACGCGGCACGTATTTCACCTGTGACATCATAGCCACGCACCCAAAAACAGTTCAATTGCCCCTCAAGCATCTGCCCGAGTTTTTGCCACGCGCGATCGACTTCCGTCATATTCCGCGCTTGCCCGAGTATCGTAAAGACGTCGGATATATGTGCATGGTTCTCTTCTCGAACACCTGGTGTTTCATCAACAGGTTGTGGCACGATGGTCACCGCGACATGCGCTTCAGGCGCGTCAACTTCTCTCAACACTTCGCCATCAAAACCAATCGACATTTCTTCAAAAGATAACGGTGCAGAAGTCATCTCTTCGGATAAGTGCTGAATATTGACGTCGGTGATGTATTGGCTGTCATTCACGATAGTCGCCTGTGGTAACCAAGGTTCTTCTGCTGGCTGATGCAATTCATCCATCAGCGCATCGTAGTCCTTATCCGAAAGCGCATGCAGGTGGATATACATCCCCAACTCCAAACTTAATCTATCGATCTCATCCATTCGGATGTTCGCGCAACCGTACACATAAATATGTTCTCCATCATAACGATATGGAAATAGCCCTGCGTCACTCAAAGACGCGGCAGCAATACCTTCTCTCGACAAGGCATGCAACGTCGAAGGAATCACACCGCTATCTATCATGTCCTGATGATAGGTCGAGCCCCAACCCAAAGTAAATAGATTGGCATGACGCCAAGCAAGGTGTATCCGACAAATATCTGCCAGGCCGGCTTTGATACGCCTTTAACCCTTTGATTGCTCAACATCATTATCGCCGCCATCCCTGGTGTTGTTCCTCGCAGCTGGTAAAACAAAGTGGCAACAACCCCTATACATAAGAATACGCTACCGAATGCCAGCATGCCAAGATCTGCAAAAAAAGAAGTCGCCAAAAAAACGAGGCTTAACAATATAAGCGTTTCGAGCACATACCCAAGACGCCAGATAGGTGTTTCAGGTTCTGGCACAACCGTATCATTTATGTGGCGCTGTTCGGTTTCGAACGACGATTCTGGGTGACTCGCCCCAAATTGCGCTTCTTCTGTCGGCGCGCCCGGCAAAGAGGCGGTTTGATGTTGGTTTTGCTCAACAAGGATGGTGTCGCGTGTGTCAAAGGTCTCGACAGCCTCTTCAGACTGCGCTCGAACAATTTGACGTTGTTTGGGCGGACGTCTTGTTGCAGAATGTCCGCAAATATCACACGCGCGATCAGGGTACTTCGGGGCTCGACATCGTTCACAACGTTCCATCATCTCTCCTGGATATCATATATCGAGAATAAATTGCACTCAAGCCTGCAAGTCCGGCCGTTTCCGTTCTGAGGATGAATGGAGCAAAATGCAATGCTTGAGCTCCGGTCTCTATTAGTATGGTCTTTTCAGTTTCTCCAAGCCCACCTTCGGGGCCAATCACCAATGCATAGCCGTTTGAAGATTGACTCGCACATGGCCAATCTGCCTGAGTACATTCCCCAAAGAAAATCGATTCACCTGGCTCGACGCGCTTTAGTGCATCATCTAGATTATTAACAATCTCAAGATGTGGCGCCCAGTACTGTCCAGACTGCCGAATTGCATCATCAACAATACCTGAGAGCTTTTCAAGTTTCGGCCCATGCCGCCCTTGACTGCGCTCCGCATAAAAAAACGTCATTTGGCGAACACCAAATTCTGTGCACTGCCGAACAATTTGCTCTATCTTTTTTCCTTTCGGCACGGCTTGTATGAGATGTAACTTCGACGACGGTGCTTCAATATACCCGGGCTCGCAATCCATTAATTGGAGTTCTTTTTTAAGGCATGCCGATATTTTTGCGCGTACAAACCGGCCGTGACCGTCGAATAGTTCTATATCGTCACCTTCTTTTAATCTTAAAACACGCCCTAAATAATGAACAGCATCGGGTTCTTCGACGCGCTGATTATCGAGAATATCTGACACAGGCTGCGCTTTGAGTCTGTATCGCCGAATCACGTCCGCCTGTTTTTGTCTATCTTGGTTCATTGCCATATCGTGTTCTGCGAATTAGAACATATATCATGCATATACTCAAATCTCAGTCCTTTATCAGACAGATCGTAGATTTTAATCTGGTGTTCAATTGTGAGTCCTGCGTTCACCATCATGGCCCAAAAACATGCAGCATGCTTTACCCAAACGATGCCCATGAACAACACACGTTCGAAGAGACAGAAGCAAATGGCCGCGTTTATTTTTGTAAGACATTCGAGTCAATATAAAATGCCTCGGTTTCACTGCTGGCTGCAGTTTACTGAGGCATCTTTGTACTGACTGCGTTCGACAGCTTATTTTTTAGAAAATAACTCGTCCCAGCTTTTTGTTGTACCATGGTTTTCGAGCGCATTCTTTCGTTGACGACCTTGTTTCTTCACTTTATTCGCACGAATTGTTTTTGTCTGGCTTGTTTTTGACATAATTCACCTCTTGTATTCGGGTTTAGATGATCTGTATGGCTCGGTCAACCCCCTGACCCAGCTCGCATTTGTCGGGCCCATTCATATAAAGCGATACTCGTACTTTGTGCCGCATTCATACTAAAGTCTTGGACGTCCATCGGAATAGAGACAATCACATCACACCCTTCTTTGGTCAAACGTCGTAGTGCCCGATTCTCGCCTCCAATAATCAAAACAGATTTGCGATCAAGCGCTGTCTGCTCAGCAGATGACTGTCCTTCGGCATCAAAGCCATATACCCAAAAACCTTTCGATTTAAGCTTCGTGATCGCATGTGCCAAGTTTGGGACAGTAATCACTGGCGTATGTGATAGTGCGCCACAAGCCGTTTTATAGGTTAACGCAGTCACTGGCGCAGCATGACGTGTCGGCGAAATGACACACAGCGCACCGTGGGCATAAGCGGATCGAACAATCGCCCCTAAATTACCTGGGTCCTCAACACCATCCAAGATCACGACAACCGCAGGTTCGTCACCAATGTCTAAGATCACATCATCTAGCCAGACCGGTTCAGGCACGCGAATCTCTGCGGCAATCCCCTGGTGCCGCGCATATGTTCCGACGACCTCTAGAATATCTTTTCGCCCAACACGCTCGACAGCCACGTTGGTGTAGCCGTACTTTTTCTCAAAGTCGGAGAGCGCATCTTGTACAATCCGCACCCTTAAAACCTCGTGCGGTTTTGCTTCTAGGGCAGCAAGCACGGCGTGGACACCATAAATCCATAATGTGCTGTCCGCTTTGGCCCCATCTTCTCGTGTACTTTTGTGTGAATGTTTGCCACTCTTTTGAGATGGACGCGTGGCTTCTTTTTGCTTGGCTCGACTGCGGCGAGATGTTGAGGACTGTTTGTCATCTCGCTGTGCCTTCCCTCGACGCGAGCTATTGCTATCTTGTCCCTTAGCACGCCGTTTTGCTCCCCCTGACGACCTGCGTTTCGACTTTGTGCCTTCCGAAGACGTATATGAAGATGTTCGTCTTGTACTTCTTTTCACAATATTTCTCCAGAGCCGCTTTACGGCGTTCAGACAATTGAATAACCCATATCACGGCAGCGTCGAAATAAAAGAACCAATGGAGAAAACGATGAATAGGATGACAACAAATGGACTCGTCTTGGCGTGCTTACTCGGACTTTCGCTTTCCGCCTGGACACAAAGCCAACAAAAAGAAATTCTATCAAATGTGACACCGACTGAGCACGCGAAGCCTCACAAAGTCGTCTTGACTGGAGAACAGGGCAAACAACTTGATTTGGTCCAACGACATATCCTCAAACAACCGAGCTTATATGCTGATTTTGAACAAGTTTATCATAGTGCGATTGGAAAAAAAATGACATCAAAGGGCGTGCTTCGATATAAAAGAGGTGGCCATATTCGATGGGATTATCAGGGAGACTCACCGAAATCGTATATTATCTCCAAGCAAAACTTGTGGGTTGTCAGTCCGACCGAAGGCTCAATCCTTGAGAACGCCTGTTTTTCATCCGATCGATTAAGTGCATCACTATCATTCTTGTGGGGAGATGGAACCCTTCAAGATCGCTTTGAAGTCTCCCCCTTCGAAGGCGTCTTCGGTGAGGCCACTGATATCCATCTGACATTGACACCGAAAAATCCTTCTCCAGATTACCTTCGTCTCATACTTGTTGCTTCAGCTGATACAGGTGCCATCAAACAATCGATTGTCGTGGATCATGCAGGTGGTTTGAATCAGTTTAAGTTTTCATCAGGAAAACCGCTCAACGATAACGGACATATCTTCTCGACAAAAGACTTTCCCGGTCTTGTGACGCAGCAAATGCCTGGTGCCTGCGCTAAGAATTGATACGAAGCCAATCTTTTAGCTCGCGAACATATACTTCGAGCATCTCTTGAAAGGCTGCGTCTTTAACTTGGCCTTCTTCATCAACTTTATTGTGAATCTCACCCACAACCAGGTCACGTCTATTGTATAAGCGCGCTAGTAGCGACCCCATAATTGTTTTCATATGTGCAATCGCCCTGGCCGAACCAACAGGGCTTGGCGCGACACCAATCAGTGCAATTGGCTTATCTTTAAAAACAGAACTCATATATGGCTCGGACAGCCAATCGATTGCGTTTTTCAAAGGCCCGCTGATCGAATGATTATATTCCGGTAAAGTAAAAATAACGAGATGGGCGTTAGCAATTTGCCGGTTCGCGTCATCAACAATCGCTTTAGCTACAATACGTTCGTCAGGGTTATAAAGAGGAAAAGTCGAGATTGGTAGCATGTTTGCCTCAACGCCTAAACCTTCAAATCTTTTTAAGATAAGCCGTAAAACTATTGTATTATAAGACTTTTCCCGGAGACTGCCCGATATTCCAACCACCTTCATACCCGCCTCCCCTGCTCGATCAATAATACACCAATGAAAACAAAAATAATGCCAACGACACGCCATGGCGATATCGGAATCACACGCCCTGAGAAGGCCCCAACATGGTCCAAAAACGTTGACATCATCAGCTGGCCGACAAGCCCACTCATCAACATCGTTGCGACCCCAATTCGAGGGGTTACGAAGCTCGCTGTTGTGACAAATAAAACACCGAGCAAGCCGCCTGAAAAGTAATATATTGGCAAAATCGACATATTTTCAATATGTTGCTTAATGCCGCCTCGGGCTATCACAATCGCCGTAATGGCCAGTGTACCACCCCAAAAAGACACACATGCAGCCCATAAAGGCGATGTGAGCTGCCCAACACGACTGTTAAATGCTGTTTGCAGCGGGATCACCGTGCCAACAGCTATCGCAGAAGCGATGAAGATAAGCTTATCCATGTTCTCTTTTACACCCGACACGCGTTAATTCCCAAAATCTATTTTGAAAATTGCGCTCAAGAAATAAGAATGCTACGCTAACTCTATTGAGGTTTATATGAACGAGAAAAATAACGATCAAGAAATCAAAGAATATGAAGCGCCATCAATTGAGTTTCGTGAGCCATTTGAAGTGATTGCGTCAACCTGTCTCCCTGTTGGTATCGCAAAACAAACAGCACTTGATTGCAACGACGGCCCTATCAACTCTTAGACTTAAGATTCTGAATAGTTGTAAAGTCCTTGCACTGGCATGATTGAGTCAGTCGAGGACTTTTAGCTTTTGTCCAGATAGAGACTCCATTCTCTTCACAAATGTATTATGCGCTTTGAGCGGTGAGCCCATCTCCGAATAGGCTTCTCCTGGGCAAAAAGCATGTTTCCTGGGGAGCTCGTTATTATCACGAACCCATTGTCGTATTTGGGGCTGAATCGTTCTAACCTCATCCAACGTGTCACTCCCTCCCCATATCGACTTGATCGATGATTCATGTAGAGAGCCGGAGGCAACACGCCACTGTACACATGGGTAGACCGTACCGAACGGGTCGACTGTTAACGCGGACACACCTGCGCCACAATAGTCTGAGAATGTCTTTTCTTCATATGCAGAGCGTTCTTTAATTTCTTTATCAGACATCTTCGCATGCGTCGGCAAAACGCCCAACTCTGCATACTTTTGTGCGCGACGTGTTCGCTCATCATTGAGTCGTTTAAGCCCTTCGCGACTGGCGGCAATTGATAATGGTTCCTCGTCGCCATCATCTCGAATCGTGACTTCAGGGTCAAATTGAAGCGGCACATTCAATGATTCGGCCAAATCGAACATCTCTGGCACTTCATCCTCGTTCCATTTGGTTAAGGTACTATTCACTTTGACCAATAGCCCTGCTTCTTTCATGAAACGGATATTCTCGACCAACCGTTGGAAGCTGCCTTCTATGCGTGTCTGTCGTTCATGTGTTTCAGCACATGCGCCATGTAGACTCACTTCAATCATCTGCGGATCGATATCGTTTTTGATACGCTTGAGGGTTGAACCTCGCATCGCATGCCCATTTGTTTTGAGGCGCGTTACAAAACCATACTCTCGACAGAGGGCCCCTATTTTGAAGAAGTCCGGATGCATTAACGGTTCGCCACCGGTGAGGGTTATATGCAACACTTGCATATCAGCCAAGTCAGCGAGCATTGTTTCATATTGCACTGTCGAGAGCGGTGTTCCCTGCAGTGACAGGTCATTATAGCAAAAGAAGCAATCCCAATTGCACCGATACGTGAGCTCAAGTGTCACGCTCAGCAATTGCTTTGATTCACGCGCATTGAAAATCACGTCACGATAAGACATATTAAGCAGCCTCTTCTAAGATGATTTGTGACGAAAGCAAATTGCCGATAAGCGCTTCTACATCTGAAGTCGCTTGTTCTTTCGTACATTGATATGTCTTGACGAGGTTGTCGACCACATCTAAAAGCGGCTGTCCATTTAATATCGCTTCCATGACAGCTGACCCCGTTTCATTCAAGCCCAGTACTTCATTATTTGATTGATGGATGATCACAGACTTTCCATCCAGTCGACGATGGCGTGCATTCTCGTGCAACTTATACTTCTTCGATAACATGACGTATCGCTTCTCCTGAATCGGTAAGACCAAATGAAAGATTAACAGGTTTCAGCCGGCTTGTCATTTCACCACACCGTTTCATCAATAAGTCGTGATGCGTCGGATCAGCGACAACAAATGGGGTTGCCGCAAACATTTTCAACTGCGCTCCTAGAGAATTAAGTGGCGAAAGGTCCAGAGTCGCATTTTTCGTCAACGTGCCGATGGTCGACAGTCGGAATCGATGACGTGGGCGAATAGTGTGGCCCAGCTCTCCTGATAATGGAACGCCCTCAACCCAATAGAGGCCATTTTCATAGGTCACACAACAATAATCATCACTCAGAACATCGCCACCTGCCCCATGGACCCGATGCCCCAGCGTTGATTTACCATCTGTCGAGCGGCCAAAAAAGAGATGTGCCTGTTCACGAGCGCCAACATATGCGCAAGCATGTAAAACGATGCCATCGGCGTGCAGTACCTCAAATGCCATCACGACTCTCAGCATATTCGCAAAAGCAGATATCATGTATGAATCTGCTTTCTCAGAGATCAGCAAATGTGCCACACGTTCATGCGAGCTTATATGACCATAAAAATGTGGGCCTGCAACAATAATATGGTCATTCCGTGGCGACAGTGAAAGGTTGTACAGCTCTCCTTTGAGACGGATATCTTTAAAAAGCGTTGCAGGGGCACTGTCAACTTTCACAACATAACGTTCATCGTCCGGCGCGTTGTCAGCTTGAATCGCATCAGCACCATATGCACTGACGAGTGCATCTCGAGAACAATGACGCGGCCACCAGACTTTAAACGGGCCGCCTGCATGATCGAAGATAAATGTGTCTCCGGTCGAGGCAAAAGTACAACGATCACTCAGCTCTGCCTGGGCCCCATGTCGAATAAAGTGGCCGACATCAACGAGCTGAGACGATGCCTCAGATCGAATGCCGACCGGCAATATCATATGACGCCTCGATGACGTAGCAACGCATCAACCGACGGTGGCCGACCACGAAAAGCGACAAAGATATCTCGTGCGGGCTGACTACCACCAAGACTTAAAACAGTCTCACGGAAACGCTGACCACACGCGCGCATCGCATCATCATCGTCGAGCCCAGCTTCTTCAAACGCAGAGAATGCGTCAGCAGAAAGCACTTCCGCCCATAGATAACTATAATAGCCAGCCGCATATCCGCCTGCGAAAATATGCCCAAATGCACATAAGAAACTATCGTTTTCATGACGTGGCGTGACAACCATTTCATCGGCGAGCTGTCGCTGGAAGGCAAGTGCAGCCTGGCCATCTTCAAAAGAACGGCCATCATGGAGCATGAGATCCATCTTCGCAAAATAGATCTGGCGACATAATGCCAGCCCTGTTTGAAAGTTCTTCGCCGCACATATCTTATCAAATAGCGTCTTCGGCATCGATGCACCGGTTTTGTAATGACGGCCGAGTGTCGCCATCATCGACCATTGTGTGCACCAATTTTCCATAAATTGACTTGGCAACTCGACAGCATCCCATTCGACGCCTGAGATACCACTGACACCAGGCACCGAAATCGTCGTCATCATGTGTTGAAGCGCATGACCGAACTCATGAAAGAGGGTCTCTACACTTGAAAACGTGAGCAGTGATGGTGTGTCATCTGTTGGCCGAGACGCATTCATCACGATATACGCAATCGGCACGTGTCCAAACGTCTCACATTTATCGCGACAATCATTCATCCAGGCGCCAGGGCGCTTCTCACCTGAACGGACATACGGATCAAGGTAAAACCCTGCCACCCGAGCGCCAGCCATATCAACCAACCAATAAAAAGAGACGTCATCATGCCAGCCTTTGACACTTGGGTCATGCTCTGCCGTCACATCAAAAATCGTTTTAACAATACCGAAAAGTCCTTCAACTGTTGACGCCAATGGAAAGTAAGGCTTGGTCTCTTCTTCGGTATAATTATACTCAGCCTCTCTGAGGCGTTCAGAAAAGAACGCAATGTCCCATGGCTCAAGGTCACCTGAAAAGTCTAAATTTTCTTTCTGCGAAAACCGCTTGGCAAACACACGAAGCTCTTTGATCTCTTCTTCAGCCTTCGGCCGGGCTTTCGCATAAACATTATCCAGCAGGCGCAGCGCATCGGCTGGCGCGTCGGCCATTTTAGGCTCAATACTATATGAAGCGTAATTATCATAGCCGAGTATCGACACAAACGCTTGGCGCTTAGATAAAATCTCCGCAATCAAGGTCGTATTATCATGTGGGGACTGGGCAGCTTTCGTAACATAAGCCTGATAGAGGGCCTGCCTGAGGTCTGGACGTCTAGAGTGCTTTAAGAACGGGATCGCAATCGGGTAATCGAGCTTCAGCACATACGCATCCCGATCGGCATCCCACATTTGTTCGCGAAGTGTCGCGGGGCAGCCGACCATATCGGCCTCGTTAAGTAGACGCTCATATGCCCCTATCGCATCAACGACATTATTTGAGTATTGCTGACCCAGCTGTGCAAGCTCCATTTGCAGCCGATTAAATGTCTCACGCGTGGCGTCGTCTAAACCAACACCTGCCCTTTGCATGCTTTTATGAGACAATGTCAATGCGCGACGTGATGTATCATCCCCATCGTCTTGCGTCGAAACATAATCATCCAACTTACGGTACAAGTCTTGGTTTTGGGACAAGCGTTGCGACGCCTCGATGATTTTCGGCTGATTCTTTTCATATGCAGCACGAAGCGCATCTGTGCTCACAACACTTTCGAGATGAGACAATAAAGACCATGGCTCAAAAGCGCTGTGTTCTGCCCTGACAACATCTGCACCTAATAAATCTAAGGCGGACACGCCTTCGTCAGCATAGATATCCTCAAGCTTCACCACCCCTTTTTCAAGCGCAGTCGCGAGGACTTCGTCAAACGCATTTATATCAAGCGCCGAAAAATCTGGCAGCTGTGCATCGCTGTTCCATGCCTCGCTCATTTAAGCGCCCCTTCTCAGACGAAGCAATAACCGCTTCAGGTCTTCGTTGGTTCGAACGTATTGGGTTTTACCTTTGTCACGCTTGTATGTCTTCTCGACTTCTGCGAGGGCTTCTTTTGGTAGACTTCGGTAGAGCGCCAATGCTGCCACCGTGCGAACCTCGTTATCTTCGTCTCCGACGGCTTTAATCAACGCCTTATCGGCATCCGCATTTTGCAACCAGGCCAATTGGAGGGCTGCACGTTCACGCTTCTGTGCATTTTTGCCATCAAGTAGTTTCGACCAGCAAGCAATATCATCCGCTTTGCATTGCCCTGCAGCCTCAAGACGACTAACACCATGCTCAAGTTCTTCTTTGAGTTTCTTATTCTCAACGCCTTCTAACATTTTTCGATACGACTCAAGCATCGAGCCTGGTGCAATTTGACTCAGGGCTTTGACCCGGGGCTGACGAACTTTAGGCGCATATTTACCACATACTTTTTCTTTACCTTTGCCTTCGACAGCCACACATTGTTTGACGAAGCCATCATGTGTTGAAATACGCATCAAGTCATTAGAAAGTTCTGTGGCGCCAATACGCGCAATCGCCTCCAAGGCATGCTCTGCACGACTTTGGTCTGTGTCGTCCCAGTACTTTTTCAGGACAGGCGCTGCTTCTTTCACACCATACCAGCCCAGGCAACGTTGGGCGAACGTAATCGCCAACGCCTGTGAGGTCAGCTCACCTTCGTTTTTGGCGCTCTTCATGCAGGCTGAGATCGTGTCGTCATGACGTCCAAGATCTTGCAGCACCTGTATCGATTTTGCCTTCTGAACCCCCGCCTCAACATGCATCGACTCAATTGGTTTCCACTGACCATTATAGAGCTTAATAAGCGGGTCGATAGCCTTCGGCCCAATTTGGAACAATGCGTAACTGGCATCAATATAAAATGATGCACCTTTACGTTCGAAGAACATCATTTTGATCAGCACAGGGATCGCTTTATCAGAGCCGATTTGACCAAGCGAGATGACCGCATTTTTCACAATGAAATTATTTGTATGTCCATCTGCAAGTTCAACAAGCATATCAACCGCTTTTTCGCTTTTCAGTTTGCCAAGAGACTCTATGGCGGCAAGCTGCGTTGGTAAATGATTACTATCTGCGAGTCCGAGAAGCGCATCGACCACGGCAGCGTCTTTTTCTTTCGCAAGCTGACCAAGTGCCTTTGCAATACGCTCATTGGCAATATTGATGGCCACACCTTTTTTATCCGTTGATGGATACGTTTTATTGTCGATCGCTTTAATCAGTGCCGGCACAACTGAAGCATCTGCGTGGTCACGAAGATGTTTGACAATATCCTTTCGGGTTTCGACAAGATCAGGCGCAGAAAGTTGCGTCGCTAAGACTGTTGCAGATGCACCGTCTTTGATTTTGAGGAGCTCCGAAACACAGGCAACGTGATGTTTCGATGTCGTATCAGCAAGACATGCTGAGTAATAGGCCACGTCTTGACCTTCTTTATGTCCCGAATCGCAGGCCATGCCCCCAAATAGTGTAAGTCCAATTAGGCCTAAACAGATATTTTTTTGCTTGCTCATTTGTTGCTCCTTCGCCTTTGTGTAGCGTATTTACCCCTAATAACAAAGAAGAAAACTGTTTCCAGCCTCTGCTGCAGACCATTTGACATACGAAGATTGACCGATGCCTCCTGATTGCATCTCTTGACGAACATCATATTCTAAGTATGAGGGAAGTATGTTGTATTGGGGACAAGGGGAAAGATCAATCAAGGACCGCATCGCATCAACAGGATGTATGTTGAGTATTCTATGCCTGACCATGCCTGCATTTGCCGGTAGTATCGTGTCTGTCGAGAATTTGGGTGGCGCCTCAACAAAAGCGCTCTCCCTTTTTGATGGCGAAGACACGCCCTTTTGTTTCTCAGGCACAGGTGCTGAGCATGGTGTGGTTATTTACTTTGACAAACCCACGCCCTTACGTTCAGTTAAATTTGAAACAACACCTCACACCTTACCTGGGTTACAACTAAGAGCTGACTGGAAGATGAATGAAATAGACCTTCCCATTACAGAGCGAAATTCGGTTTTAAGTTATGATTTACCGAAGACGCGGCCTGCAACTAGTGTATTGTTTTATCTAGATGGCAGCTCTTTTGCATCAGCTAAAAATTTGTGCCTTTCGGAGCTGCATCTTGTTGGCGCAAATAAGTATCGACTCACAAAAAGCTTCAATATGAAGCAAAAGCGCCTTAAGCAATATGAACAACAACTGCTTGGGGTCTGGGTTGATAGAACCGACAGTCCAGATCGCACCTTAATTGTTTATCCAAATCATAAGGCCGTTATTCGACATCTCGACAGAGACACAGGCAAAGAGCGTACTTTAAAGGGCCGCTGGCAACTCAAAGGCAAAGAGATAAGACTTTCTTTCAAGACAGGCTCGATGACCATTCATGCAGAAGATATGAACACACTCAATATCTCCAGTCAGACGCCGCGACTTGAAGTGTTTGAAAACATATATACACACGCGACATTTGAGACGCTTTATTAGAAATAGCCTCAAAGATAATATCCTACAACCTCTCGAAAGGCTCGAGGCGGCGCAGGCGCAGCCCTTCGACAAGCTCAGCCCTTCGACAAGCTCAGCCCTTCGACAAGCTCAGCCCTTCGACAAGCTCAGGGACCTAATTGTGTTATAGCTTAATCAATTGCCCGGGTCGATAATCAAGCAGCTCTTCGACTTCTGGCGTCGTCACAAATACCTGAGATGCCATCTTTTGGACGGATTGAAATAAATAAGCACGGCGTTCTGGGTCAAGTTCTCCCGTCACATCATCAAGCAAAAGCACGGGTGTCGTTTGATGTGCATCATTCAGCAACGAGAGTTCAGCCATTTTCAATGCGAGCACAATCGCTCTTGTCTCTCCCTGGCTCGAGGCAAAGCGCGCAGGATGCCCATTCAACGACAGTGCGATGTCGTCTCGATGCGGACCCACCAATACACGTCCAGCGGCGCGCTCACGAAATAAGATATTATCTGATGTCTCTGACAAACGTTTGATGTAGGCCTCTTTGTCAAATGAAATGGCATCAGCGTAACGCCAGTCATTGGCATCTTTTTTGTCAGCGGTGTGGCAAACATATACGCCTGTCAGTTCAAGTGCACCGCCAGAAATATTCTTTAAATGCTGGTTCGCATTTTTTAGCCAGTCGTTCATCACGCGTGAACGCATCTCAACGACGGTTGAAGCCGCCTCGATAAAAAGCTGTTGGTAATGCACAAGCTGCTGCCGCCAATCACTCGACGCGATCTGCAAGATCGATTTCTTCTGCTCAACCAATCGCTGATACCGTTTGACAAGTGTCAAGTAAGCTGGTGAGCACTTATAGCAAATTCGGTCAAGCGTATCGCGACGAAAACCCGGTGCCCCTTTGACCAAATCACGGTCTTCAGGAACAAATGAGACAATTGCGAAATGTTCAGCCAATGTTTTCAGATCAGCGACACGTTTACCATCAATCATCGTCTTTCGGCCACGTGCATCAATCGCTACTGTGACCGTGTCTCGAACAGCCGCCATCACTTGTGTTTCAATGCGTGCCTCGACAGGGTCTGAGCCAAATTGGACCATACTTGCGTAACGCTCAACCTTACGCAGGCTACGACCTGAGAGTGCGACCGATATCGCCTCTAAGATAGATGTTTTACCCGCGCCATTTGCACCCGCAATGACATTCAGCTCGTTATCAAACTCATATGTGGCGTCAGCAAAGTTCCGAAAGGAACGCATTGATAAGTCTAGGATGTGCATAGTGCATG
>JAHDGS010000028.1:20247-27918 GCA_020627505.1 Myxococcota bacterium | reverse complement strand
GTGGGATCAATCAACTCTCTGCTCAACTAAGAGGTGGACTGAGACAGTTTTGGCGGACCCGGTTCCGTGATGAAATGACACGTCGTTTTTACGGTGGTGTGAATGTCATGTGGTCAATGCGGACATGCTCTCGATTGCCACTCCAGATTATTGGGGGGATCAACTTCTATTCAGACTCAACGCAGTTCGCACCTTATGTCGGGCTCATTAGTCACTTTGGCTCACACGATCGATGTGCATTTTCGCGGTCGTTTCGGGATGATGTGCGACGCCAGACTGTGCTAGGACGAGTACCGTGACACATGATCAAACGCCGACGGGCTTCCGGTTCTTCAAAAAATATCGTCAAGATATGGTGACGCAATTTTGTGAGGTGATGCCAGAACTGTGTTGGCGTGCCGGCGGCAAAATATGTGCTTCCATATTTGAAGAGATGTCTGCTTACCTCCAAGATAAGCCTATAGAGCCCACATTATGGTCTCAGGTTTTGATGACACTGTTCATTAAGTCTGTGCAGCGATATCAAGCACTTGAACAGAGTTGGTCGACTCTAAAGGTCAACTTAAAGTCTGTGACTGACAAAGAAGCGGCAGATATTCGAATGACGTGGGCCAAAGCGTGGCCAAAATATAGCACTTATGTTCATCGGAAACTGCGTGGAGAGGCGCCAAGTTATGAAGCATGCGCTGAACGTTATATTTATCAACGACATCGACTCGAGCAACGCATTGAATATTTATTAAGAAACTTAAAAGCGGCAGATGATTACCCTCAGCTCAGTGGCGCAGATGCAAGCGCGAAACAACGCCTGAAAACAGGTTTATGGTGGATCATCGATAATGGTTTGAGATGGCCAGTCCGAGTCCAAGCCCTCGAAACCTTTCAACATGGATGGGAAAACGGGTTGATACCAGACTTGATGCATATGAGTCGACTTCGGAGCTTGATTCGGCTTGATGAAGAGCATGCACGAACCCGGGTGGCTGCATTGAGAGCACTTCGAGCAATGGCGTGTGATGTGGGTGATATTGAAATCCGGCATGTGATGACAGAGACAGAAGGCGCAGCGTTGTCTTTGCGGCAGCAGTTTGTTATTTGGGATAGCCCAATTGAGTTGGTTTGGGATAAGCTACATCACAGTGAATTTGAGGTCGTACGTCAAAGTGCAGCGATTCGTTTTATTGAAACATCGAGTCTACTGAATGACATCGATGATCAGAACATCGGCGATCCATCGAAGTGGCTTGAACGGATAGGTGCGGATGACGCATCTGTTGTACGTGGCGCTTTTGGACGTGTGATCGAAAGTGGTATCGAACGGCTTGATGATATTGGACTGAAACGTCTGCTCTTAAGCGCATCTTACTTTATCGAGTATGAAACAGACCCTATCTTTGTGAGAGATGGCGCGCGTACCTTACTTGAATTGTTTTTTGACCCGGCATTTACCGGCCGTTTAGAAATTGGAGATGGTTGCGATGAAGCCCTCGGACGTCTTATCACATCAATACAAAAACGGCTCGATGACCCTCAAATTGAATTGGCTGTCGATAGCTGGCTGTGGGTTTTGTTAGATTGTCTCGAGCTTATTCAAAATGAATCGAGTCGAGAAGATTTTCTGGCTTTGAAAGCGCTGTTAGGTGTTTGTGAGATTGGTCGAAAAATCAAAGTACCCGTTGTTGGTGATGAGAGGCTGTTGAGAAAAATGTGTCGTGTCATCGGCTCGATGGATCATGGTCTATATGTCAAGCGTGGGAAAAAGACATGGCGTATACAGCGTGGCTCTCCACGACGGCGATGGCTATGGCGATTCTTGAGAGAGATACGATACCCTGCATATGATAAACGAACAGGGCATTCTCATCTCACAGGCATGACATATTACGGTGATTTGTGGTTTCCGCCATATATGATGGGGGAAGTCACTCGAACACGTGTGCCTGGTGAATATGTTTACCACGACAAGCTCGGACACTGGGTTCCGCATATCCCATCTCCAACAGATTTGGTGAACATGGGCCTGAAAAAGAATGTGACAATCGAAATGCCGAATCTGTCTCTGACATTCACCGCAGGCAATTATGTGAAGCGACTGCAGTCACACGTGAAAACCTCGTGGCGGTTTGAACATATTGATAACGAGCGTCAAGCCGCCGTTCGTAACGGGGCTGATGAAGTCGTGAAAGGTTATTTGAAACGACTCAAGCAAGAAAATGGCCGTTCGATTGAGTTGAACCATGTTTCACCCCTTTTCAAAGGGTGGCACTTGTCCAGTATCATTCCACTTGAAGTGAGTCATTTATTTTATCAGATTCGTGATGAGCTTCGCCAAAGCAACTACTGGATGAATCCTTATACGGCTTCGACAAAAGACTTGCTCGCATTCGCGTCGTTTATCCTAAGTTTTATCTTGATTCGTGCGTTCGTGATGTATCGCAAAATTCGTTTTTGGCGTGCATCGATACCTTTATCGATGGGCGGGTGGGGCTCTCGGGGCAAGTCAGGTACGGAGCGTTTAAAAGCGGCGTTCTTTTACGGTCATGGATACCAAGTATTCTCAAAAACGACGGGGACACTGCCCACATTTATTTCAAGTATTCCTGGGTTAGATCCAGGCGAAGTGCCCCTCTTTCGTGTTTACGATAAAGCAAGTATCTGGGAGCAAATCGATGTCTTGCGTCAAGCTTCTCGGATGGATGCGCAAGTCTTTTTGTGGGAAGCGATGGCATTGAACCCACGTTATGTCCAGATTCTGCAACATGATTGGATGCGTGATGACATTGCAAGTATTACGAATACCTATCCCGATCACGAAGACGTGCAAGGACCAACGGGATATGACGTCGCATTGACAATATCTAACTTTATGCCACGAAAAAGTCGCGTTGTGTCGTCTGAACAGCAAATGGTTCCGATGTTGGTCGATCGCGCGCGTCAGTTTAAGAGCCACTATCAACATGCAACGCCTTTTTTCTCTCGATTGATTACAGAAGATGAGCTCAACCGTTTACCATATCTTGAACACCCGTTGAACCTCGCGCTCATGATTCAAGGCGCGCGTATGTTGGATATTGGTCGTGATGATGCGATGATGACGATGGCAGATCATCTCGTTGCGGATATCGGGGCGCTGAAAGTCTACCCGGCTTTTCGAGTCAATCACAGCTTTCTTGAATTCACAAATGTGATGGCAGCAAATGAACGGGCAGGTTGCTTGGCGAGTGTTGAGCGCCTTGGTTTCCTCGATATTCATGAAGACAGATGCTTTTGGCATCGAAATGCATTGATCGTGAATAACCGGGCGGACCGACCCGCTCGCTCACGTGTTTTTGCCCGGGTGCTCGCATTTGATGTTCCAGCGGATAATGTTTTTATTGTTGGCAGTGCTGTGAATGAATTTGGTGTTTTACTGAATGAAGCACTCGATGAAATGTTATCTCAAGCGCCTAAGCCTGAGAGCCAAGATGTCGAAGCTTGGACAAAATGGGTCGATGGTATTTTGTATACACTTCGTCGAAAGCAGTCGGCGTTGGGCGAAATCTTTAATCGCTACGAGGGCTATCTTGGCTTGACGCGAACGGATATTGAGTCGGTCCTCAAACCCATTGCAGAACAGGCGACTCAAGAGCTCTCTTCGGGAGAGCTCAAAAGAACACGCCTTTCCACGGTTGACGATGCATTACAAAAATCTTTTACTCAACTCTTTGAACGCCCTGAAGCGAAGGCATGGCCCGCGGAGGATAAAACGAAGACGATCGAGCAAGCGACAGAAGACTTTAAAACGGCATTATACTGTGTTGCTCTAAAAGAACGAACAGCGAGGGGAGGACTGTCTGATTCAGAGGCGTCAGCTTTGGTTGAGTTTTTTAAAAATACGGTGATGTCTCGATTGCATCTAGTCACCGATCCCGGGGTGAAAGCCGAGACTGTCGCCAAAACAATGGCGGATAAGATGCCAGCTGGTAGTCAAATCCATTCTGTTGGCATGCAAAATATTAAAGGTCCAGGGTTGAAAATTGTCGAGTTTGCAATTCGTATGAGTCAATTGCTTGAACGAATTGACCAAACGTCATCAAAACTTGCACAAACACGGAAGTCAGCATGGGAGTGGTTGTTGGCAAGACAATATCAAGGTGAAATTGAGAAGAAGGTTGTGAAAGACTTCTGCACACGGCATGACGATCCTGCTGTTGAAATGGAACTCAAGAGTCTTGTGCAAAAAGTGACAGAGGCACAATCAGGTCAGAAAGAAGAAGTCTCCAAGCTAGCTGTATGGGCGAGGAAGCATCGCAAAAAGGCGGTTAAAATAGACTCTATATTCGATTTTCGAGACAGTATGCATCGAAGGCGGATTGCAGATGACACAATGGATCGCTTAGCGTCTGGCGTGATGAGTCACGCCAAAGCATCCGAAATTTTAAATCAGGTGTATGCACGACAAAAATCAGGTCGCTTGCAGCAGTGGATTGATGGTTTATAAATCTTCAGAAAGAGACATGTGTGTGACGATAGTTGCATTCTTCTGATAACAGCATTAACTTTAACGTGATGAAGATTTTAATAGTCGATGATGATGCTGCATTGCGGAGTCTCATGAAGATGATAATAGAAAGCCAGTTGGCGGACTCATCTATCCGGGTCGCCGCTGATATTGCTCAGGCATATGCGTTTGCCGAGCAAGATAGGCCTGACGTTATTCTGACAGATTTATCAATGCCCTCAGGTGACGGCATTATGTTGACTAAACAGTTGTTGGGGAATCCCAAATTGGCAGAAGTCCCAGTGATATGGATTTCAGGGGTCGAAGATCATAGTTTCGAGCAGCGAGAACAGTTCAGAAATGTGAAAAATTATATTCGCAAACCGTTTAAAGCGAAAGAGCTGTCAACACATATCGTCGAAGCCGTTTCCCACACATAGAACTTCTCAAACGAACGCTGTATCTCGCTTGCCTTTGTTATCCGTTTTCGGCACAGTGTCGATATGCGAATTGATATATATGTCTTAACCTGTACACTTGCTTTGTTCGCGGGATGTTCTGGTTGCCCCGATGATGATCTCGTGAATTTGCCGGATCCCTCGATTCAACGTGATGTGCTGGCTCAGAAAAAGGCGGCACAAATCGATATCTTGTGGGTTGTTGATAATTCTGAGTCGATGCGAAATGAGCAACGCAAGCTTTCGAATGCATTTACAGGGTTTTTGAACACATTGATTGAAGCTGATGTCGATTATCAAATTGGCGTTGTCACGACTGATGCCCATGAAATGGGCGTGCTCAGAGCTTATAACGGACCGACTGTACCTGGTTGTGATGCATGTCGGTTTTTGTCGACAGAAGTGCCATGTGCATCCGCGCAGACGGGAGACCTCGATGAGATTGAAGAAGACGAACTGGCAGCGCTTTGTGCGGCACAACTTGTATTTAAACGGTTGATTCAGCCCGGCGTGACAGGTTTCGGCTTCGAAGAAGGTTTTCGTCAGGCGGCATGGGCGCTTGGAATTATTGAAGATAGCCTCGAGCCTTTGGTCGAGCCACGTTTACCTGAATCAAATACAGGCTTTCTTCGTCCCGATGCTGATCTACTTGTTGTCTTCGTGAGTGATGAAGATGAAGCTGATAAAAGAGATGGCCTGCCAGTTGCCTATTTCGAACGCCTATTTAACCAAGCGAAAGGCCAAGGTGATGAACGTCGGTTACTATTTGCGTCGGTGATTGGCTGGGATCCGGCGGCTTCAATAGAACTACAAGACCTGTGTGACGATTTGAATGATGACGTATCAGCACAGGCGGCTTACGAAAATCTGTTATCTGCGCCTGGTTGTGTCGATAATGAAGAGTTGTCTAGAAACCCACAAAGTCGAACGGCTGCGGCCGAAGTCGGGCGACGTTATATCGATTTGACGTGCCGCTTCTCGGGGACATTGGTCAATATATGTGATGCTGATTATAGTACTGGGCTTGAACGTGTTGGCGCGACTGCGTCAAGTTTGCGGCGAAAGTTTGTGGTCTCGCGATTGGCTGACATGAACTTCGGAGATGACGGGCTTCCATTCACTGAAGATGATTGCGTGCTAGATTGTAATGAAAATGGACGCTTTGATGATGCCGTCGATGAAGTGATTTGTGTGAAAGGGGTTCCATATGGCGCTGAAGATACTGTTCTTGTACCGAGAAGTGAAGATGGCTATCGTTTTGAACCTGCGACCGGTTCCATTGTCATGGATGGCGCTTTCTTAGCGGCACCAGGAACAAGCCTTGAGGTCGCTTATCGGGTCGGGGCTGTTGAAAGCTGTGCAGCGAAGCGGGAGGAGTAATGTTGTTAAGAAAGAATTATCGATCCGCTTATAGACGTCATGTATTGCATGCTTGTTTTTGTTTTGGGCTACTTTATGTCATCGGTTGTCCGTCATCTTCAGGGCCGTGTGAAGCTGATAGCGATTGTGGTGATGGACGCTTCTGTGAAGTCGAGACGGGTGTATGTTTATGCCAAGTGAATAGTGCTTGTGCCGATTTAGAGTTCTGTAATCCGGCAGGGTACTGTCAGGCTATTTCGGATTGTCGCTCGAACGAAGACTGTGTGACAGATCGTGATGGATGCGAAAATCAATTTTGTGATGTGGTGACTGCTAAATGCGTCAGTGTCTGTTTATGTGAACCTGAAGAAGATGAGCAGTGCTGCACACTCGATAGTCACTGTAATTTTGGAGAAGTGTGTGTGCCTGTTGAACAAAAGTGTCGACCAGGTTGTCGAACAGCGGGAGATTGTCCGATTTCATTGGGCTGTCAAATAGAAGAAGGTGAGACCATCGGTGGTTGTGTTGAGACCTGCTTCGAGAACTTTCAGTGTCAGTATGGAGAGTTCTGTGATCTTGAACGTGGGCAATGTGTTGAAGACACCCGAGGACCGTTCTGCGGCTCATGTTCGGGGGGGCTTGCGGGAGATTGTGGTGCGGAACCAAATTTCTGTCTACTCAATCCAAGGGATCCATTCGCGCGGAATCAATATTGTGGTGTCGATTGTAGTCAAGGCCAGTCTTGTCCCCTTGGTTTTTCATGCAGCGATGTGATCTTACTCGATCGGGCGGTGTTACCTGTTTGCGTGCCACCCGAAAATTGCATCGCAGACAATAATGGTGCGCGACGATGCGAGCACCACCCAGAGATTGCGTGCGAAGAATCAACTGATTGTCCTGAGGGGGCGCTCGGCAGCGACTGTCCAAAAGCGGCGACTTCATGTGATGCCGGAAGTCAATGTCCCGGTGGTTCGGTATGTCCTGACAATGGGAAATGTCCGCCATATGGTAACTGTCTTCAAGGTGGTGAAGCGTGCGAACAAGATCGTGATTGTTGTGAAGGTGACGATTGTCCGCTTGGAAGTTGCGTTCTCCAACTCTGTCAGAGTGATGAAGGTGATGAGTTTGGTGTATGCACCTGTACCGAAGATAGCGATTGTTCGACAGATACGTGTGAAGGGGCTGACTTCTCGGACCCAGAATCACCGGTTTTGGGCACCTGTGTGATTACGGGTCAACCTTGTAGCGGTGATATTGACTGTGGAGACATTCAATGCGTTAATGGCGGGTGTCGCGTCGGACAGAATTGCACGCCATCGAGTGATCGCTCATGCTCTGAAATCTTAGGGGCTGAATCCTGATCAGTCTTTTTCT
>JAHDGS010000028.1:4391-20237 GCA_020627505.1 Myxococcota bacterium | reverse complement strand
GACTTGCACTTCCGTTCAGACCTTTCTAAGCTCTATATAGGAGTTTATATGAACAGTTTTAAACGTTTTGCACTATCTATTTGTATGTTGTCGGTGATGGCATTTGCCATCGATTGTTCAAGCGATCGTCAGCAGATCGATGATGGTGGTGTCTCGGCTGACGAAGCAAGAGAACAGTTTGATGCTGGTCAAGGTGCCGACAATATCGACACTGATACAGACGAAACAATCGCTTTTCCGCCACCTGATGTCGATCAACTTGCATCATGTGACCCTGAAGCTGAAACACCTGGTGCATCAACCATCGCATCGTGTGTCGGCGAATTGCCAGTGGCCTATCCTCAAGATGGATTTGGATATGAAGTTGGGCATGTCATCGCACCATATCGATTTATGACATACGCGGGAGAGACAATTGACTTAAGCGATTATTATACGCCTGAACAATCAGGCTTGCTCGTTCTTTCTGTCGCCTTTATGTGGTGCCCGCATTGTCGTGCATATCAACCATATTTAAATCAATGGTTGTTAGAATACCAAGCTTCAGGTGTAGAGGTCATCGTCGATTTGCTGCAAGATTATGATCGTGAAGCTGTCGACGAAGCTGATGCAACCGCATATCGAGAAGATGAAGGTCTATCAACGACGACAGCATTCTCGCAACCAGCAGGCTGTTTCGTCAATGATTTCTTTGGCCGTGTCTCTGCGCCGCAAACGGTTGTTGTGGATCGCACAACCATGAAAATTCTGCTGGTAGAACAAGGCGCGGGAACGGATGATGCCATAGAGCGCGTTGGGAGCGTATTGGGTGTGTGTCGGGAGCCGGCATGAGTCTGAATATTGTTGTCGTTGGAACGGGGTCTTTTGGTCTTGCGCTTGGCAAGTTGACGACAGAGGCTGGACATCGGACAGTGATGATTGCCCGTCGCGAAGCGGTTGTCACCGGACTCAATAATAATAATCGACATCCAGATAGATTTCCGGATGTTCGTTTTCCGCCTGGACTCACAGCGACACTCGATCCGAGCATTCTAAGTCAGGCTGATGTCGTTGTCTCTGCGATTCCAACCATTTCACTTCGAGATTTTTGGTCGACGAATGCCCAGGATGTTCCTGAAGGGGCTTATTGGATATGTGCTTCAAAGGGTATCGAAAATGAAACCCTAAAATCTGTGAACGAAATCATGGAAGAGCTACTGTCCGAAGCGCAGTGTCAAAAGCTGAGCTTTCTATCGGGGCCTTCTTTTGCAAAAGAGATGATTGCCCGTCAACCCACAGCTGTAACGGTTGCCAGTCACAATGAAAGCGTCGCTAAACATATTCAAGCCCTCATTTCGACAGATTATTTCCGTGTTTATACATCGACAGATGTGTTGGGGGTTGAGCTCGGCGGTGCACTGAAGAATGTCATCGCCATCGCGACAGGGATGGCCGAAGGGCTTGGATATGGACTCAATACACAGGCTGCACTGATCACACGTGGGCTTCGCGAAATTATGATGCTATCAACGGCGCTCGGTGCGCAAAAAGAAACCCTTTACGGCTTATCTGGTCTTGGTGATCTGGTTCTCACAGCGGGTGGTGGACTTTCTCGAAATCGTCGGGTGGGTATGTACCTTGGGCGGGGCGAAACGTTGAATGAGATTATAGCCAGAATGGACGAAGTCGCAGAAGGTGTGTATACGACCAAGACGATCAAGTCGCTGATCGATCGTGAAGATCTTGAATGTCCGATTATGTCGACCATCTATGATGTGCTTTATGAAGGGTTGTCACCACGCGAAGGTGTCAGTCAACTTATGGCACGGGATTTGCGTTCGGAGCAGGAGTAAATCTTTTTAGTTCTAGGATAAGACGTCGAATGTCTTCCATGAAGCGTAGATTCGGTCGTTCAAAATAGGTGCCTTCGGCTTGGTGATGCTGTGTTTGCAGTCGTCTTCCGATCGCTGTTTGATATATCATGATGATAGGTTTTTGTCGTCCGAGTAGCCATTCTCTGGAGACCGTTTGATAAGGCTTATCTGAAGTTTGAAGAATGTTCAGTCCTAAGTTTGAGAGGACTTCTCCAGCAAAAGAACGACTTGAGGCAATCATCAGAGGTGATGTTTGGACGACCAGAACGAGACTGTATGGAAACCCTTTGAGTTGATGCCGCCAGTGGCGTAACTCTTCTTCGATGTCGAGTAGCTGAGATTGAACGAGGGCGTCTTTGTGTAAGAGGGCGCCGAGCCGTTGATAAGCGCGGCACATATCGTCGTATGAGCGCAGTATAAACTGATGAACATGTGGATGTTTGTTATGGGCTCGAATACGTTCGGCGAGTGGCGCATTCTGAACGACGATATCTGTTGGTTGCTGTTGATGTACCATTTCCAGCGACACTTGAAAGCCATCACCAAAATGTGGGACATCTAAATCGGGATCGCAATATGTTGTCACCCCAACCAGTTTGTCTTGCTGCCCAAGATCGACAATCATATCTGTTAAAGCAGGCGACATCGAAATGATGCGTTGTGCTGACAATGGCAGCGAAAACACGAAGAGTATTAACCATAGGTACACATGGTGTCGAACATAAATACACTGACTCATAAATCCGCCAGCGGTGAAAACCAGATTTCATGACTGATGGGATAGAGTCCAAATAAGGTCGGTGACCCATCGATGTCGTAGATTTGGAGTTGCTGCAGACCAATAGGTGCGCTTGTTGGCGTTGGCTGCCATTCATGGGTATCGGGCAGATCAGATTTGACCTCAGTGTCGAGAGAGGAGACACGGCCATCTGCGAAAGAGCCCCAATATATCCGTTTAGCGAATTGGGTGAGTGCAAATATTGAATCGAGGGATTGACTGCTCGCCACCTCATAAAATAGTTGAGGTGGCAGATGTGGCGTTCTCAAATCTAAAGAAAAAATCCGACGCCCAAGTAGGTCGCCGACAAATAATGTCGATGCGGTCACCGCGATAGGACCGAGGGTCATGGTCTCATCAAATGGTGTTGATGAAACCATATTCAGGTCCAAATCATAAATGGTGATGCCCGATGCATCGAGATTACGCCAGCTGTTGTTCTCGAAATGTAAACGACCAGAATGTGATACTGCGAGCTGTGAACGTTCGGGGAGGGCTTGGACATATTGAGCGTTAAAACCATCGAGGATGATACTGTCGGAGATGTCGATGCGAAGGTCATCGGAAATATGTATCTTTGAAAGAACAGATGGCGCGTAGCCGGCCTGAATGTTTGGGCCACTCGGGTGGACGAAACCACTGAAAACGACATAATAATGATCTCCGAGTTTCGTCAAATGCTGAGGGGATAATGGTGTGAAGACCGTATTGGATAGTTCTTTTTGCCCATCGGCATCGAGGTCAAAAGGAATCGAAATTGAGGTTATTCCATCTGGTACTTCGAGTCGATGGTCAGCCGTTCGGAACGATGCATCATCAAGAATAGTACCTTCACAAACATCCACGAGGCTAATCGCATGTTGTCCGAATAAGGTCACCAGGGCGATTGGCGATCGGTTCTCAATATGGATCCCGAATGGTTGTGCAGATCGTTGTTCGCGTTGCTCAAAGCGTATTGGCTCACGTTCTGTCCAGGCACTGTCTGCGAATGTAAAACGCTGTAACAAATGTTCGCCGGATGAGACCACGACAAGCATGGGTTTGGTATCACATGTTGCCATTGCCATTTGGTTGGGCGTTGCATTCGTCTGAAGAGGCGGTGTTGTCTGGGGCATCGTTCGATCATGGTTGTTGCAAGCGCATACGAGTATGAACATCAGAGCAGAAATTGAATGGGAGAATCGTCTTTTCATGAGGCAAGGGGCTGGTATTGGAGTTGTACGAAAAAAGTCGTGCCGGGTTGTGGCGCCAAGAAGGTATCAAATATCTGTCTTCGGTTGAAGAGGTTGTGCCCTTTGAAGAGCAGGTGCCAGGTCTTTGACACCGCCAAATCAATATCAAGCGAAGCGGTGAAATACCCGGGAACAAATAATCGACCATTGCCGTCAGCATGATGCGGCGATTTTGCCTGTGCGGAGAGGTGAATCCATAATGATTGAACCGGGTGCCACGTATAGAAACTCGATGCTGTGAGTGGAATGAGATTTGGCACACGAGATAAGGTTGTTGTTGCGAGGTCATGCCGCAGACGCAGGATAAGCTGTATGGAATGTTGTTTCGCAAATGAGAATTGCAGCCTGTGTGACGCAAATAAGAGTCGAGCATGAGCGGTATTCATGGCGCGGAAGCCAAAACCATTCACAGGAATATAAACGATCATGTCATCGATACGGTGGACACCCAAACGGGTTCGTGTGTTAAATCCCTTTGAGGTAAACTGAAATTGTCCGTGCAGTGTCAGACGATTCTCATTCTTGAGTTGTGCATTGCCCTGAGCCGAAGGAGTTGGATGAAAAAGCTCCATAAGGGTTGGGCGTCGTAGTTGACTCTCTACCCCACCACATAGTTGGTTGGATTTGAACCCGGCCAGGTGATAACAAAACGGAAGCTGAAAGTGATAGGTCGGTGCCGCATCAGTAAAAAGATGAGTGTTAAGTTCTGGAGTGATCCTGAAGTACGGCTCTTGAATGGGGAGCGCATATTTGATGTCTAAGCTATGACGAGAGACATTTGGGATATCGACATGTACATTCCGTGCGGTGATTGTGAGATACGTGTGCTCGCTATCAAACCATTTAAATGTGAGCGCGTGTCGTGTCGTAGAGAGACGAAATAACGGACTGCCGGTGAAGTGAATCACTTCTTGCGTTTTGCCGACTTGAATGTCGGCACTTAAACGACGTTTGTCAGTCCAGGAAAAACCGAGTCCGCCTTCTTTTGTTTCTTGGGACCACGGTGACTGAGGCAATGTCAACGTACTCACCAATCCACCATTATGTAGATGCAATCGCAGATGTCCCTGGATATGACCATACGAATTTCGATATCCAGCTGATGCCATCGCAGCATGTCGCGTTTGTTGATTGCCATACAAGACAAACTGTCGATTTTGATTATCGGTTGATACAAATTCATTCCCACTTGTCCCAGACACGACTGCAAGCGCGTAAGTGATTCTTTTTCGTGCTATTCGTGAGGTCATATCTCGCTGCTCCGGTGTCGCGATATCAATTGTTGCTTCACGAAAACCCAGTGATCCGGCTGATAGCCTGAGCCTCGACACCTTATGATGTGGCATATGAGATTCGGGGGAGAATATACCCTCTGGATTTGGAACGGACAATAAATCAATGCCACCAGAGTATGCATTCTGAATTTCAAAGATACCGACCCGTGGCGAATACCATTTCGCCTCAAGTCCATCTTTTTCCCAACTGGGTGTGCTGAGTGGTCCACCACTTAAGCGGAGGTTGAGTGTTTCTTCATGCGCGATCGAATTCGATTGAATGACCGTCTGTGTCGGGGGGGACGCTTCAACAACAGTTTCTGCTTTAGGCTGGGCATCAAGCTCGCGCGTTGAAATCAATGAAACACACAACAACATTGAAAGCTGCGCATATGGCAGCTTCCTGTTGCAATATGCCGACATGCTTTAGTTCGATTGTAGCAATATCATTTGGTGAGGCACATCACCACAATCATTGACTTCAACACCGATACCAACACCGTCGACACGAAACGCTTGACCAATTGAGCCACAACGCAGGTTTTCTTCCGGCCAGATTTGTTCAATGGTCGGTGTGTCATTTTCGTTGTTGACACTGGCGACAAATAGGGCATCTGCTGAGATAAAATCAGTCGACGTTTTGAGAATCGTTTCATCGCGACCATCGAGAGACGCTGTTTCAACTGCGATGACATCCGATATGAGATTCGTCGGGAAATCGACAGTATCCACATCATGTTCGGCGAGCATATAACTTCTTAAATCGCTCGGCGCGAAAGAAGAGAGTCGATTGCCTGCACCGTAGTATCCTGCATAAGCAACGTGCTGACCAGCACTCAATAAACCCGTACCGATCGCGACAACTGGATAGTCGACAATATAAACAGCGGCGTCGTTATCAAGGTTCAATGCATAGAGGGCGATATTTTCAGAGGAGCCTCTAAAACCATTGCTGTTGATAAATAACACGTCTGCTTCGCCTTCCTGGCCAAGCTGAATGTCAGCTGCATAATTACCGGGTGAGCGATAACGATTCAGCTCGCCGATGGACCCATTGTCAAAGTCAAAGTTGAGAATCTCGCCATTGAAGTTTGCATCAGCAACGGTATAGCCGACAATAAGTTGCGACTCGGTGACTCTCAAAAAAGCACTCATAAAGCAGAGACCAGCGGTGCGACAATCTCCAAGTTCAGCATATGGGCCAAGTTCAATATCATCTGTCAAATCTCTTAAGAGGGTTTTGCCTCCTAAATTTGGCCAAACACCAAGGTCAACAAGTTCAAATCCATCTAGTGCGAGAATATGTGTATCACCATCATCGTCTTGATAAGAGGCGTACGCTTGAAACGAACCAGGTAGAATGGCAGATTGATTGACGGCAAATCCATCTTGGAGGGATGTTTCAAAGTCATCGACTTCAATCAATACAATTTCTTCTTCTCCCATGCCTGCATCGAGATCTGCTTCTTCATCTGTTCCGCCATCACGATCCATTAAGTCGAAACCAGCATCCATTTCTTCATCAATATTAACATTCTCATCGACCATGAATGAACACGCTGCCATGAGCATGCTGAGAAGCGTGATAGATATTAAATTTTTTGTTGCCATCTTTTGCATAACAATCTCCATGCACTGCGCAAAGCACACCACATTTATCGCGTGCGGTATATCCCGTACCACATCGAACTCTTGTCATTGCAGGTCTCCTGACTTGCAACTGACACCGTTGTGATGTCAGGTCGCATATACCTTCCAGCAGATGAGCCGTGGCTGGTGATGACACCATGCGACAGTTACTTACAGTGGCGGGAACCGTATTGGATTTGCACCAATTTCCCAGATGAGACCCCATGCCTCATCACAATGACTCCCAAAATTTAACAGATCATTTCTTCGTGACAACACCCGCATCAAGAATCAAGGGACAGAAAGCACAAAAAAACCGCTCAAAAGAGCGGTGGTGGATGGCGTTGGATTCGAACCAACGTAGGCAAACGCCAACGGGTTTACAGCCCGTCCCCTTTAGCCACTCGGGCAGCCATCCGTGCAGATAATGTTAAACGATCTATTTTGTTTTTCAAGGTTTTATTAAACCTTTTTATGCTCGTTCCGCCAATTGGCTTTAGGGAGCCTTTTCGGATGAGCGCACACATTTGTCTCGAAAAGCGTCATGAATTGGTCGACGACATATGGTGCCCAGGCTGTCCCTTTAGAACCGAGGCCGTTAATCGTCCACTGCCGTTTAAGATATGGATGTGGACCAAAGACTGGAAGCCGACCTTCAATAATAGGCCGAATACCGGATTTTATATGTTTAATTGTCCAATTCGAGTCGAATAGCTGCTTTTTAGCCAGCTGTGAGATTGCCTCTTCCAGTTCTGAGCTCGTGTCATAACGCTGCTCACAATCATCGATATCCCATCGATATGTTGAACCAACCCAAAGCTGATGCTGATCGATCGGAATCAATGTCCAACCATGACTTTGCAGCGGAGCGTTCAGCGTGTGTGTCACTTCGATGATCGCATTTTCACCAAATGCCGCACGAAAACCGAGACCGGACCATATTTCAGAATGCATCATATAGGCGCCACGACAGTCTATGCTGTGAAATTCATCGGAACTGTTCAATGAATCAATATCAATCATAGCACCTATATCATCAGCATATTGATGCGTATATTGGCATAGTGATGTGATATCGATCATCGCCGCCTCATGAATAAGATAGCAATCTGAACTCAACTGAGAGATATACGGTGCGGTTTCCCGCATAGACAAACGTTTTTCGACCTGTTTTCGATTCTGGTCCGATATATATCGTTTGAGAGATATCGGCTGATAAATAGGTTCTCCGATTTTCTTTTGGAGCGCGGTATAAAATTGATGCGAAAAGGGAATGGTTGATGTCATTTGCCATATCGGCGCAAGCCGAGGGCCAGATAATGGAGAAAGTAATCCCATCGATGCTGATGAGGCGGCATATTGAGTTGGTCGATGGCATAAATAAACGTCATGCCCGCGGCCCTGAAGAGACCAAAAAAGAACGCAGCCGGTGAGACCTCCGCCAATGACGGCGATTGACGCATTTTCTGACATGAGGTGTCATAGCATGATGCGTGCAAGGCGTAAATACAGCTTCTCCCATTGTCCCGCGAACAGATGTGCTCTAAAACACATTATGGCACCTGCTGTTGAGACAACATACTTCTCACCAATATTCCTTGGGCTTATTTTGTTCGCAAGTATAGGTTCGCTGCTATTATCTGAGCGAAATGGACACAGCCTTATCGATATCTGCTTACCGCCTTTTTTACTATCTTGGTTTGGGCACTCAGGTGACCTGCATATTAAACTCATCATTTTATTTTTCTGTTTGTTGTCACGTTGGTTGCTCAGTCAGCGTTTTTTGATGAATACATATTCAACTTCAATGCGTCCATCATGGTTATATGATTTTTGGACATTCATGGTTTTATGCGCATCAACTTTTATCTTGAGCCAATTTGAAGTGGGCAGTGCCAACGCATTTGATGGGTTGAGTATCATCGATATGTTCATCATTTATATTATCATTTGGCGATCGGAACGCGACGGACTGACAAGTCTCACCATCACAACGGGGTTATCCATTAGTCTCTTGTTGATGGTGATGTTTGTTTTGAATTCGGTGTTGCAACGGTTCGGTGGGATCGATGCGAGTATGATGATTGAGTCAAGTGAGATCTATGGAGTGCTAAGTCATCGTTTTCAGGCTGTTGAGCCTGTCGTTCTAGGCGTCATATTCTTGTCAACGCTCCATGGCATCATCTTGATTCAGAGACTGCTTAACTTTGAACATAGACCCAAAGGGGGGGATGCTGCCTTTGCCGCATTGGCAGTGATGTTATGGCTGCCTTTCTCATGGGGGACGTGGGCAGTATTAACACTGCTGTGCATATTGTCCGGCGCACTCGTTGGTCGTCGTTTTCCACAGATTCGCCTGTGGCATGGGCGTCGTTTTGTCATGCTGTTATCGATCGTGTTTAGTTTCGTTTTATTCAATAAGATCCTCGGAGATTTTGGGATTGATTGGTTAGAAGCGTTGATGGCGGCATGGTGTTCGACGTGGTTTCTAACCAGGCACAGACACGGTAATTACATGCGTGCATTGAGTCATTTGCTTCTTTCTTTTATCTGTGGCTACACGCTGACTGTTTTTTCTTCGGCGAAAGATGTGGGGTATCGTTCAACGGCGAGTGCAACCAACTTTCATCGGTTCGTTGTGAAAACCAAAGCAGAGATGTTGGGACAACAGTATGACAATACACAAAAAACATCATCGGAAGCGCAGACGTTTATCACACCAGATATTTTAAACGCGATAGATTGTGGGCGGCGCGAGCAGTGCACTGAGGTCTCATTTACAAATGAAAAACATCAAGCACGTTCGCTCTTTGCGTATACTTTTGCAGAAAATAACATTTTATTTGTCAGGCCTTTTTCGCAGAGTCGTTTTGGAATTTCAGTGCCGGCAGATGCGCCACTGGTTGATATCATGACTGCATTTGCGCTCGCTGAGGATGCTGATGCCCAGTTTATTCGCTGGGGAACAGGAGACTTGAGTTTTCTTCAGACGACGGTCTTCGAAGTGAGAGCGACGACAGGCTCGACATATATGATGTCCAAGTCGGTTCTGCCGACCTCTTTTAATCATCGCATGTTTTCGTTGATGCAGTTGCCACCTCAGAGCCAAATCGATGCACATTTACCTGTTTCATTGAGGATATATATGTCTTCAAAAGATCGGGCGGCATATTGGAGCTGGTTTGAGCAGCATGTTTTGCAAAACGATGGGCATAATGACAAAGAAATATCGGAGCATATTATAGGAGATGCGGCGCAACTGATTGCTGACTGGACACATCAGTGTCGGTTAAAAAAAGACTGTCGGTTGACGCTCAATATACTCGACAAGTTATTGACGGCGAATGGTGTTGATATTGAACAACACGCAGGAGCGACTGAGGACCAGTTTGGTACGCCGCGTGGCGCTCAAGTTAAGTTGTCTGAGTGGCTGAACTTCTCTGTGGATTTTCAGCAGGCATCAGTTGATCGTTCATTTCAAATATCTTCGACTGCAATACAGAAAGAACGCCCACAGTCTCAATATGTCTTAGTATATGATAAAAGTCCAAAAGGACTTTTATATGCGACAGCTTTTTTAAGGGGATTTATGTCTTCTGAAGAATATGTCGGTCCTTATATACGATTGCTTAAGTTGCCGCTTGGCTGCAGAATGCCGCCAAGGCATACGTGGTCACTATTTGACTCCACAATTGATTTTGGACAGCACATGTGTCCAGAAATACAGCACACCCTTCATGACCATCTATCGCACACGCTGCGTTCTTTATCAAATATCTCTGGCGCATTCTCTCTTATCGATCTGAGTCATAAACAACACATACATGATTCGGGAGCGAGGGAATGAATTTAATGATGAAACGGCCCGTGGATATCATCGTACTATGCAGCATTATAGGCTGCGCACTTGGCTTGATGTTGACATCGACAAGAAAAGCTTCGGTCGAGTCTGTGCCTTCCTGGCAGGATGTTTCGAGTCAAGGTGTGTTGGCAGAATGGCCAGCTGAGCAGATTCGAGTTCGAGTAGAGATTATGCCGTTTATCGACTCCCCTCGGCCACAGCTCTATGGGGCGTTCGAAATGATGCTGCTCAACAGGGCTTCTCAGATCGTTAAGCGTGTGCCGATTCAGCTGCAATTTTCTTGTTTCTCTGATGACAAAGAACGAGGACAACAGCGCTGTTCATCAAACACCCTTTGGTTTTCGAAACCTGAAAGCACTGTAGGAAGCTGGGCGACACGGATTCGGCGATTGGATTCGGAGGTGCCGGGGCTTTCATTTCGAGTGCGATATGCTACCAATTTTGAGCAACATACGCATGAAATGAAGATAGAACCACCAGGATTGACACGTCTTCATGCAGATGCACCAACACGCCTCATCTATTTTGCGAAAGAACAAAATATTTCAATGAAGAGCTCGAAAGCAGGCACCCAAATTGATGTACAATTGTTTCGCGACAACGAAGTGCCCATCAGAAAGTCGAGCCTGTTGTTAAATAGTGAGCGTGTTGTTGAGGCTGATACAATAGGCCTATTTCATTTACCAACATCTCAAGCGGATGCAGATGTGCGTATCTTACATGAACCCACGATGGCAGGTCAGGTGAAAAATATAAAGTCGGGCTATGTGTTTCCTCTTTTAGAGCATGGTGGAGAAGAATTCTCGATCGAGTTGGATGTGGCCACTTTTGTGACAAGAAAGCAGCTTGAATTGTATCTCGAATTATTTGATACGTTTTCGATTGAAGATTCTGGTTCTCGTCTTGAACATGATGTCGATGGGGCGTATCCGAAATGCTCAGTCAGTCTGCGTTTTGAGAATGGACATACTAAAACGATCGGTCAGCTATGGCATCGTCGCTCTCAGTTGCTTCATATGGAACACCAACTGAACTTCGGGACGCATGTCTTTCAAGGACAATATAACAAAAACAAAATGCTACTTTCTCAATTCGCTCAAGGACATGTCGGTCTCTCTGTAGATGCAACATCTCTGATGCTGACATGTGATCGAAAGGCATACCTTAGCATTTCGGCACGTGACGACAAACAGACTGAACAAGTCAGATATGATGTCCTTGGGTTACAGCAGTTGCCGACTTCGGGGCACTTTCATACCTTGCCTCAAGGGCATATCACGCTCGACATGTCGTCAGGGAGAGCGTTGTCCTCTAAAGAACAAGGGCAGCGGGTTCTGGTACAGGTCGTTGATCATGTTGAGCCCACAACGCTATGGTGCCCATTAGGTGAACAACCTAAATATCTCTTCGTGCCTGTGATTGAGTCAGAGAAACCATATTTTATACTTAAAAGTGATATGCCGATGAGCAAACTGAACGGAGACACCGTGATTATGGCAGGTGAAGACGTCGTCACGACATGGCGTTGGAAAAAAACGTGGCGAGAAACACGAATTCCACAAACATCTGATACAGGACAACGCTTGTACAGTCGCTCACCAGATGGCGCTCGACACTGGGTGAAACAAGATGTTCGTCCGCACCCAAGCGCAAAATGCCGTATTGAAGAACGATGGCATGGACTTGCACCAGGTGCAACACGTGAGTTTCTATTCAATGCGAAAGGGCAGTCTGGTGCTTTTGTTGTGGTTGATGCCTATCATCATCATGCCACACCATCACTTGATATTGATGTGGTTAAACACACGCATGGGAAAATGCCGCGTGTATGGCGTTGGCAAGCATCTGACCTATACGTCTCTCAGAATGGGCGTCAGCGTGTTCACGCCTATAAAACATTTGAACAAGTCGAAAGCCAATATGATCGAACCCGGTTCTATATGCTGTTAGACGACGATGAAGCGACAAAGGGTATACGCGTTCAGAATAACAGTTCAGAAAGCCTGTGGTTGGTTGCCCATAGGCTGCCAATGGCTGTTCATGCAGAGGATGCCTTATGAAAGGTGTGTTGCGTCAACGACTCAATGATGTGCTGCAAGGTGCTGATCGTCTTTACTTATCAAAAGCAAAAGAGCGCTTACTGGAAGCGGCTCGTCGTGAAGCACCAACGCCAGATGAATCAGGTGTTCTGTTGTTCCTTGTCGCGAGACTGAAAAAATGTTGGGAGAAAAGAAACCAATCAATAGCGTCGGCTGATGACGATCTGATTGATAGGACACCTGATGCTTGGCGTGAACGAGAAGAACAACGGCACACTCAATTAGAACAGGACTGTTTATTATGTCTATGGCTCCTGGCTGATTCGCCAGCATTTCCACCGAATCGAGGAGATATTCATGCTGAGCGACAATTTCAAAATCTCCTGATGACAATTGCTGAAGAGGCGCCGATGGTGTCGTTGCGAGAATCAGCGTATCAAACACTCGGAGATGCTGTTCGAAGAGGGCTTGAGGTCGACCAACTGTTGAGTTTGCGTTTACAAGAGCACGCGTCTTCGGGGGAGCTTGACATTCGTCTCAGGACAGCTGCGTTCGACTGCTTAAAGCATATTTCGATATCGACATTTGATGTCCTTAAACATGCACTCATTCATTCAGCAATCTATGCGCCGGAAAGAACTTTACTTGTATCAGCTGTTGAGCGTCGTCTTGTTGGTGTCGAAGAACTAAAGCTAGATAATAAGACGCATGCAGATGTGTGGGCGGCTGCACTTGGGCAGACTTTTCTTGATAATACTTATGAAAACCCAGCATGGGTGGACTTATGCCAGCGTCTAGCGGATAGGCTCGAACCGATGATGCAGACGCATTTACCCCATTGGTTGCGAGCAGGTTCTTTCTCTGTGGCTCAAATACTGAGATTATGTACTTTGTGGGCACGGTTGATTGAACAGGGGCGCCTGTCGAGCAACCTTCTTGGCGAAGTCATGCGCTTTGTGCTTTCGAATGGAGAGATGCGTGACTGGGGGCATCCGTTGGTTCAAAAAGCTGTCAGTCACGTGCTTCTTTCATTAAAACAGTCACTTGATTCTCCGACCATCTCGATGTCAATGGCGCTTTCCTGTGCTTTGCTGCAAGAATGGTTGCATACGATATGTACTGCCGAAACGGCGCAGGCGCTACAACAAATCTGGAAGGATTTACAGCATGCCAAAGAATCTAATGAGACCATGACGTATGAACACAACGAAATCCCTGAAAACGTCATCGCGATCATCGCATGGCTTGATGGTGGGGCAGTGGTGAAGGTGTCGTCGAAGAAACGACAAATTGTTTTTAGATATTCGTCAGAAGACATACAGTTAAGAACGCTATTCAATATAAAAGCACGGCCGCGCCCAAACCGACATCGGGAAATTGTTGAAGTCGAACTCGTTTCGCAACTCAGGGCAGATGAACACTATTGGCCATCTCTCGCGGTTGTTCCTGCTTGGTTTTCAAGTCCAGAAAATGTGCCTGGCAATATTTTGGCGCAGGCAAAGCGGGGCGGATATCTATATATTCACATGCCACACACGGATCTCAAGGTTGGTTTTCCTGAAAAACGAGAAGAGACCGACGGGCACATACATATTGACATATCTCCGAAGAATAATTCTCTTCGGAATACACGTCAACGAAATCAGGACATGAAGTATATGGGAGGCGGATTGTTTGCTTTTCCAGCGATGACAATATTGCAGATGAATATGCTGGAAGAGGTTGCGGTGCTGGGCGCGGCGGGGGCTGTTCTCACGACACTGGGATGGCAATTCCGTCATCGCTATACGCGCGTCGAACAGTTACCACGGCTCGGTCAATTAAAACAACTCAGTCATCTCGCGCATATTGATTCGAACACATACAGGTCGTTGACCGACGCCGGTTATGCTGTTGGGCAGTGTCCGACATGCCCAGAAGCCTTCAGGTCAATTACGAAAGCGGATATCTTCTATCGATTGGCTTCATATGATTTGTGGTGTGGAGATAGCCTGCAAACATCTTTAGCGGCAGAGCTGACCGACGCGGGCGGATGCCCAGAACGACTTCGCGGTTTGCAGCTTGCTTTGAATCCGTCAGTCTCATCGATGAAAACAACGCATGTTATTCCACGGTCTAAACATCTTATTCGGTTATATTTCAACGGTGATGGCCCAAGCCAGGTCGGTATCTTTGGATGCCGTCATATCCAATTTATCGTCTGTGATGAATATGTTGATGATGTGTCTGTCGGCGAGGGAAATACGCCAATTGATGAGCTTGTTTTTGTTGGCCCGATGGCTCACAGCATAAAGCATTCATATATCAAGCGAGACATCGATCGTTTCGATGTTGATATATTGGAGCGCTTTGATGCGCATGATGCGTCAGCCAAATGGCTTTCGCATCGTCTGAATGAAATTGGTGGTGTTATCTTGGATTCTAAAGCGCTTGCGGATCGTTATGCGCTGAGCACATTTCTTGAAGATGATCAAAGAACCATATTATCTGAACGGATTGTCACATTGATTGAGCAAACAGATATGTACTTTTCCAAAGAAGGTATTACGTGGGTCGTCATCTCCGAGTCGGGCGTCCGAACAACGCTCGTGAATATCATGACGGAGGCTGTGCAGACATCTTCTGAACTGCGATATGAAACCATCGAGCAGATTGTAGAGGATTGTCTTTCGCACATTTATCACCGGGCGCTGATGCGGAAAATGAATGCAGGTGGGCTCCGCGAAGATGAGCGTGCTTCGTTTTCCGAATACTGGAAAGCGATGCGTCTGAAGCGACTACGGATATGGGGCGACCATGTTTATGATGTAACGGCATTGATGGATTGGGTGACGACAGGGAGCACTGCGTCCAAGGAACTGAACTTCATATTGACAGATCCTGGTGTAACGTTAGCAATCCAATTACGGTTGATTGCACATGAAGTATCTGAACTCAGAGATGCGCTTCGATTGGTTGGTGGCCGAAACACACTCGAAAAGCATCGTGGACTTGTGCGACTAAGAACAGCGTCCTATGAAACACCGATGGCGAGACGATTACTGCGTCGAGCACTCAAAAGACTCTCGAGACAAGATGATAAGGATCTCACGGCGCTGGTCGGGTTCCTTTCACAACGTTTGAATGCGATCGAGAAACGAGGTAAGCAATCGCCACCCAGCATGCCACGGCATAGGATG
>JAHDGS010000028.1:0-4381 GCA_020627505.1 Myxococcota bacterium | reverse complement strand
ATTGTCGGGCTGCGTCTGTTGGTTTCTAAGATCATAGCGCCCTTGGCACAAGTGGATGACGCTTTTCGCCGCCGTCGGATTGCTTGGCGATGGCGACATCATCGTATTTCAAACAGAGAAGCGGCGCAGGCTTTCTTGAAGCAAGAAGTTCGGCATCGCCACGGTTTTGGTATTAAATAGATTGTTGTACCAGGTTTCTAAACGGAATTTCGATGTCATGTTCTCTGAAGATAGAAACGATATGTTGTTGGAGTTGGTCGCGCGTATTCGTGAGTTCTGAACGCGGCGTCCATAAGCGAATACGCCACTCAAGAACACCCATATCCATCCGCGTCAAGTGTATCACTGGTATTGCGGGTTCTTGCAGAACATGATCTGTCAATTTAATTGCTTCATGTAGATGATGTTTCACCTGTTCGATGTCAATCGATGGAAGTGTGTGTGTGACCACTTCAACACGGCGCTCTTCATGGTATGTCAGATTCTCAATTGTGCCAGTAAACAAAATATTATTCGGAATCACGAGTCGACGTCCATCAAAGGTGTCGAGGGTGGTCATCATAATATCTGTTTCATCGACTTCTCCGGTATAGCCGCCGACAACCAGGGCATCTCCGACACGAAAAGGACGAAACAGGAGAATCATGATACCGGCAGCAAGGTTGGATAAAGAGTTTTGAAATGCAAGGCCAATCGCCAAACCAGCTGCACCAATTGCCGCTGCAAAAGAACCTGTTTGGACGTTCAGGATACTCAAGCAAATGACAAAGCATGTGATAATGACTGCCCATCGTGCAATATTGGATAGAAAGCGCGTGAGGGTCTGATCAACACGTGCTTTGGTGAGTGCATTGCGAGTCATGCGACGAACAAATGCTCCGATGAGCCACGCAAGTGCAATGAAGACAAGGACAACGCCAAATCGCAATGAATAGTCGACGGCGCGTTCTAAAAATGCAGCGAGGTCAAAGTTCAGCTGTTCCATAATTTACCAAATACGTACGCGGTTCTCAGGTTGAACGTAAAGCGGGTCACTTTCTGCGATATTGAACGCATCATAAAAGGCATCAACATTAAAGACAACGCCATTGACGCGGTACTCAGATGGCGAATGCGGATCTGTTTTCAAGCGTTTCAAAAGCTCAGGCTCGCGATATTTTCGCGCCCATACTTGGCTCCAACCCAAGAAGAAACGTTGTTCACCGGTCAGTCCATAGAGCACGGGCGCCGGCCTATCTTTAAGCGACATTTTATACGCAAGATGTGCAACCGTGATCCCGCCGAGATCGGCTATGTTTTCCCCCAAAGTGAGCTGTCCGTTGACATGTTGATCTTTAAGCGGACTATATCCATTAAACTGTTCGACAAGTCGTGACGCGGCAGCTTTGAATTGTTCGGCATCTTCTTCCGTCCACCAATCTTTGAGTTGTCCTAAACCATTGGTCTTACGACCCTGGTCGTCAAAGCCGTGACTGAGTTCATGCCCGATGACGCCGCCAATTGCGCCATAGTTCACAGCATCGTCAGCAGTCCAATCGAAAAATGGAGGTTGCAATATCGCGGCCGGAAAGACGATTTCGTTCATGCCAGGGTTGTAATAGGCGTTTACCATTTGTGGGGGCATAAACCATTCTTTGCGATTAACAGGCGTGCCAATTTTTGTGACCTCTCGCATATGCTCGTAGACGGCAGAACGCATGGCATTGCCAACAAGATCTTTGGTCTTAAGTTCAAGGCCTTCATATGATTTCCATTCATCAGGGTAGCCAACTTTTGGCACAAACATCGCCAATTTTTCCTGTGCTTTTGCTTTGGTTGCATCACTCATCCAGGTCAGACCCTCGATGCGCTTCTTAAATGCGGCTCGTAGGTTTTCAATCAGTACGAGCATCTTTTCTTTTGCAACAGCTGGGAAGTGTTTTTCAACATATGCTTTGCCGAGTTCATCACCGACAGTAGACTCGACAAATGAGATTGCGCGCTTCCATCGCGCTCTATTTTCTGTCGTCCCAGATAACGTTGTACCAAAGAAGCCAAAGTTTAAATCAACCCATTCTTGATTCATGTATGGTGCAAATCGGATTGCTGTATGAATCTTAAGGTATGCTTTCCAGACATCGATTGAGGTATCCTTAATAATCGGACCTACCTGTTCGAAGTAGCTTTTCTCTCTGAAGACAACACCTGGATTGCCTTCGAATCCTGACGCCTTCAAGTATACTGCCCACGTGCCATCACCGACCGTCGTGAGATTTTGAGCTATCACAGGGTTGTAGACTTTATCTGCTTCACGGCGCTTCGCTCGATCCCAAGAAATTTCAGCAAGTTTTTTTTCTGTTTCATATATCAAGTGACTTGCAGAGGGTTTTTGACCAGAGATTGTTACATTTAGTTTAGAGGCAATCTGATTGATAAATAATTGATATTTCGTGCGAACATCTTTAAATGTATCATCGAGGTAGTATGATTTTTCAGGCATACCGAGGCCGGCTTGGGTGAGGTAGATCGCATATTGGTTTGGATCTTCTTTATCTTGGTCAATCCAAAATCCGTATGGGTGTGTGACACCAAGTTTTGAAAGCTCTCCAAAAATGAGAGGAAGCTCCTCATGCTTCTGGATAGCATCAATTTGGTCGAAAATCGGCTTGAGAATTGTTGCGTCTTGTAGGTTCTCTGTGTCGAGAAATGTTGTATACGCTGTCGAGACCATTGAGTCAGGTCGCTGTTCGACTTCTGCTTTTAAGATGGCCTTCAAGTCTGACTCAGCTTTGTCATTCAAGACAGAAAACATACCGTAATTGGACTTATCTGCCGGGATAGTGGTTTTCTTGAGCCAATTGCCATTGGTATATCGGTAGAAGTCATCTCCGGGTTTGACGGATGTATCATAGTTTTCCAACAATATGCCCGCGTTCACATCGCCTGACCATGCAGCATCCAGTTGTTTTGAAGTTGTTGGCTGATGTGTTGAACAGCCAAACATCAAAATTGAAGGAATGAGACAAAGAGAAAGTATTCGCATAAATGGCTCCTTAATCCCGTTCTTTGCTACCGGTTGAGAAGATCAAGGGGGCTTGTCGATATATTGTATGTTGACTTATAGTAGGTAGCGCATATCGTTCAGGTATGGCTGCACAATCCATTCGCACTTTTATATTCAGTACATTATTCGTCTTTGTCGGGTGTCACTCTGATGTGTCGGATGCTGACACTGAACAAGGCAAGACAGAGGGTGATGATAACGAAGTTACAGATGATATTGAAGCCGAAAAAGTTGGCGTCTTTCATGGTGGAGAGCTCAAAGCGATGTCGTCTTCAGAAATGCTGGAAATCCCCTTTGAAGAGTTGAGTGAAATAGACTTTGGTGAGATTGACCTAGCGTATATCGAAGATGGAGATGTGCCGACTATTTTCTTTGGGCGGTGGCACAAAGATGATGCTGTTGAGACACATGACGATTTACATATGGTGGTGTTTTCTGAGGATGTGTCAGATATGACACGTTTTTCAGTGCGCTTTATCGGCTCAGAAAACCCTGTTGACACATCATCATGGCTTGCATTTTTAGGACAAGCCGATGTTCCAGCCGGGCAAGTCTGGATTTCAAAACTCGGTGGTGGCAGTGAGCCGCCAGCTGATATTCAAGCATTGTTGTCTCATGACTTAAGTCAACCTTTTGACTTGCCGATACATCGCTTCGATGTGTCTGAAGTCATTTTGCCTGTCACTGATAATGAGGCATCTGTTGACATAGATGAATGGAATGACATTCTTGCAACCGATTTAACTGAGCAAGAAACCTCGGGTATTGTTGTTGAGCGTGATGGTGTCTTTAACATCGAAACATCGGAAGTGGCACTGAGCACAGGGTTTAATTTGCCAAGTATCTCGTCAGATATTCCTAAAGATCTTTTGAAGCAAGGAAAGACGAGCGGGAACTACTTTTTAACGACAATCGCATCAAACGCGTTGTCGAGTGATATTCGCCTTGGCGTCTTTTTGCCGGCGGGATTTTCATTGTTAGCGGAGCCATATGATGTGCTGGTGATGCTTCCGGGGTTGCGCGGAGAGCTTGAACAGTGGAGTCAGTTTGCGCGAATAGAAGATAGTCTAAGACATATGTTTGGAGAAGACGGCCGTCCAATGGTCGTGCTGATTCCTGGGCGCACAGATTCTTGGTATACAAACTCGGAGGCCGCTTTTATCCGGTATGAAGATTTTGTCATGCAAGATCTGGTCGACCTTGCTGAGCAGAAATATAATATTAATCCGAATCGCGTCCATATTTCGGGCATTTCTGCTGGCGGTTTCGGGGCGGTCTCTTTAGGTCTTCGATACCGCACTCAAATCGTGTCGATCGGTTCCCACTCAGGTAGCCTTT
>JAHDGS010000027.1 GCA_020627505.1 Myxococcota bacterium | reverse complement strand
ATGTGTTCATTGGTGATCAACGGTCGTCCTCATGGAGAACAAAAGGCAACAACAACCTGTCAGTTGCATATGCGCAAGTTTAAAGATGGTGATACGATTACAATCGAACCGTGGCGCGCTGCTGCGTTCCCAGTCATCAAAGACTTGGTTGTCGACCGAGGCGCTTTCGACCGAATTATTCAATCGGGTGGTTATATCTCCGTCAACACAGGTGGGGCACCAGATGCGAATGCACTCCCCATTGCAAAAGAAAAAGCAGACCAAGCTTTTGACTCTGCGACCTGTATTGGTTGCGGCGCCTGCGTCGCGGCCTGTCCGAACGCGTCAGCCATGCTTTTTGTTGGAGCAAAGATTAATCAATTCGCGAACCTCCCACAAGGTCAAGCTGAACGTTCAGCTCGCGTACTTAATATGGTTTCAAGAATGGATTCCGAAGGCTTTGGCAGCTGTACGAATCATTACGAGTGTGCTGAAGCGTGTCCTAAAGAGATTCCATTGACTGTGATTTCGAACATGAATAAGGACTTCGTCAAAGCGAGCTTGACGAAGTAAGACATGCGGGTTTGTCCAACATGCCATCGGCTGTATGACGATGAAGCGTTGTCGGTGTGCCCTGATGACGGCGACACGTTATTTACGCCAAAACCAGGTTCAAAATTTACGCATCTTGATGTGAAAACAGCGTCCCCAGATGAAGCGACGGCGTTGATTGATATTGAACAACTGAAAAAATTACACCAGCAGTCACAGCAACCCGCTGTGCCGGCCACAAAACAGGTCAAGCACACAACAAAAAGTCGCGTCAAAAAGAAGAAAAAAACAGCCCCTCGACAAAGAATATCGAAAGCGCTCTTTCAACGACTCGCTTTCTTATTGTTTTTGATAGCGTTTGTTGGTGCAACAATCTTTTTCACAGGCCTCTATCGATTCAGGATATGTGCCATCGAGTCGAGCCCGCCGGGTGCACAAGTTGCTATCGACGGTCATGAGCATGGTCAAACGCCACTCAAGCTATTTCTCAAAACCGGAGAACACCGGTTGATACTATCTGCAGACGGCTACCACCCTGTCGGAGAAACCATTCGGATTGACGACTTTTATACCCAACTGGTTCGCCCCTTGACCGCCGTGTCGAACGGGACGATACCACAACCAAGACGACAACTTGCCAAGACCGAAAACCTCAAGAAAGCATCTGCACTTGTCGAAGAAGCTGAGGCTTTTATGAAAGCGGGTAATCTAAAGCTCGCTTCTGACTTGCTCATCGATGCGACGAAGGCAT
This sequence comes from Myxococcota bacterium, assembly GCA_020627505.1. Classification (GTDB taxonomy): domain Bacteria; phylum Myxococcota; class UBA727; order UBA727; family JAHDBA01; genus JAHDGS01. Next base: position 26,642 of record JAHDGS010000027.1, on the reverse strand, counting down.
CCCCGACATTTGCGACGCCATATTTACTCCTTGCACGTCTTGCCGCCTTACAAGGAGATCGCGCTTCTGCCATCGAGCTTGCAACACGCTACCTTCGACTTGGTGGGCAAGATGCAGATGCACAAGTTGCCGCATGGCTTAGCACAATGAAAAAGGGTCAATGACAACCAAAAAGAGCAAGAACCCGATTGAAGTGATTCGAAGTGGCCCAATTGCCTATGGCCTTCGAGATCAATCTGGACTTGCCGCTTCTCGTTTACAACACCTTGAACGAACCTGTGCGCCCCTCAAAAAGATTTTAAGCGCCGAGCACCTATCCGCACTTAAGCAGCATCTACATGCATTTGAATCCGTCGCAACACCGGCCGAGAAGTGGCGTGCTTTATCACAGCTCGATACTTTTTTAGCAACGTGTCACAGTCAATCTAAAGTCGTTTACCCTGTATCAATCTTATCGGGTCAAGCTTCAGCCGCCGCATCGATATTGACATCCGAGTTAACAGTTCTCAAAGGTATTGGAGATAGACGTGCTGAAAGCCTCAGAGAACTTGGATTTTACAACTTATTCGATGTTCTGACATACCTGCCAAAGGACTATATAGACTTACGCGCGGAGAAGACCATTCGCATGTGTCAGCCGGGCGAAACGGTCCGCATATCTGGCGAAGTCACCGCTATCACCTTCCAACACTATGGCCGAGTTCGTCGTGCCACCATCACCATAAAAGATGTGACAGGTGCGCTGACGCTTAGCTTCTTTCGTTATCGTAAAGCTGAGATTGAGCAGCGCTTTCCAAAAGGCTCGGTCGTCAACGTGATGGGTGAAATCGTCATGTTTAAAAATAGGAAGCAAATTGTTCACCCGACCACTATTTCGAGGGGACATCAAGATACGCCTATTCAGCCAATATATCCGAAACGAGGTACGCTGAGTTCCTTTCAATTAGCACAATTGGTCCAAAAAACGCTTACCTTTGTCGATCGCTATCAATCTCCACATGCAGCACTCGATACATATGTACCGGCTCAGTTATTGCCGGCATTCCGGGCAATACACCAACCGCCACAAGATCTTGACGAAGCAGCACTTGATACACTGCGCATGCAGCGGAGCGAAGCGCATCATCGGCTCGCACTCGATGAATTAGTCGCACTGCAGCTGACATTCCAAGCGCGTCGCGCATCAGTGAGACAGCGTTCGGCCAAACAAATGCAACCGCTTCGTGCCTCCGTCGATGATATGTTTCGACAATTGACAACCTTCAAACCAACAGATGCGCAACGTAAAGCCCTTGATGCGATCAGGGTCGATTTAGAATCCGTTCAACCAATGCTTCGTCTACTTCAAGGCGATGTCGGTAGCGGTAAAACAGCAGTCGCCGGGTTGGCCGCTTTATGGATACTCTCATGTGGAGGGCAAGTTGCCGTTATGGCCCCGACAGAGGTTCTCGCGAGGCAACTCAAAGAACACTTTTCAGATTGGCTCGCGCCGCTTGGCTTTCAGACAATCATGTTAACCGGGCAAGACAAAGGCAAACTCAGAAAAGAAAAATGTATGCGCATTCGAAGCCATGATGCACATGTGGTTGTCGGAACACATGCCCTCTTTTCAGAAGATATCGTCTTTGCTGAGTTGGACCTTATCATTGTCGATGAACAACATCGCTTCGGCGTCAACCAGCGCCATGCCCTATTCGAACAAGGCGTTCGGGAAGAACACTCGCCCCACTTTTTGATGATGTCTGCGACACCGATTCCACGTTCTCTATCAATGACGGTCTTTGGCGACTTAGATTTGTCTATACTCGATGAGCGTCCGCCAGGAAGACAGTATATCGAAACAACGGTTCACGATTTAAATGACACGACAGCATTCGAAGTCACACTTGCAGAGTTGATTCGAGCACAAGAACAAGCTTTTGTCGTTTACCCCCTTATCGATGCCTCCGAAAAACTACAACTCGCGAATGCGACCGAAGCGTCACAAAATCTCATTAACCGCTTTGGCGAAAAACATATCCGACTACTTCACGGACGTTTATCTTCAGAAGAGAAACAGCAGATCATGGCCGACTTTGCAGCACATCAATTCTCTGTTCTCGTGTCGACAACGGTCATTGAGGTTGGCATCAATATCCCGAATGCAACGTGCATGATCATTCAACATGCCGAGCGCTTTGGTCTCTCGCAACTTCACCAGTTACGCGGGCGTGTTGGTCGCGGACATAAGAAAAGTCAATGTCTTCTCTTTGCCGATCGGTCGAAGTTGAGCAACGATGGTTACAAACGGCTCTCGATGATGGCCAAAACAAATGACGGTTTCAAACTCGCTGAAGTCGATATGGATATCCGCGGTCCAGGTGATTTTCTCGGAACACGGCAATCAGGCTTGCCATTTTTCCGACTGGCTGACCCGAGATATCATGTACACCTTATTGAGCAGGCGCAAACCCTCGCGCGCACACTCTCGACAACAGAACAAGAGGCGCATCTTGCTCATTATACACGACGCCTAGCGCTGCTTGATGCTTAAACTTACTCGCCACATTGCCAAACACCATGCTTCAGTTATGCTACGAATATGTTTGATGATGATCCCAAAACATTCGCACTGCAAAAAGAATGGCTCCCGAACTGGCGTCAACTCTCACCAAAAAATCGAGTCGAATCTCTGATACAAGGTGATAACCTCATCTCAAAAGTCAAAAGCTGCCCCGCCCCTGAACTTTTATTGACGCTAAAAGAATATGGGCCAGGTGACGCACTACCAATTCTTGAAGCACTGCCGGCTCATCAAGTTCAAGCGTTTCTTGACCTAGATGGATGGCAAGGCGTTCGTCTCGCGCCACATCAAATTGGCCAATGGTTTGAACTCTTATTCGAAGCCAATCCGCGCAAAGCGGTCAAACAGATTCGTGGTCTCGACATCGAACTGGTCACGCTATTATTGAAGCTACATACATCGATCGTCCCGCTTGAAGAAGACACACAAATACCAAAGTTCGACCAACCATCATATGTCACACCAGATCGACGCTACTTGGTCTTGTTCTCAAATCATACATTTACAGAGAAACTTGGTCGTGCGCTCAAAGGCTATATCCAATCTCTTTTCGAACGTGAAACCCTCTACGCGTTGCGGCTCATTGAGTCTGTGCGCTGGGAGTTACCTTCGCCGCTTGAAGATGAGGCCCTTCGTTTCCGAAATGCACGACTGCAAGACCTTGGATATGCTGATATCGAATATGCTGGCGAAATTTTTGCCTTTAGAGACCCTGACAAACCGATCGCAAGGCGTGTGTTCAATTCTGTGCACGATCGGGCTGCGCTTTCTACTTTTTCTCTCAGTTGGCTCGGAGGTGGCGCTGGTGGTGAAGGCGTGGCCTTTTTCGGCCGCTCCAGCCAAGAACTTGATCAAGCAACACTTGAACGCTGTCAATATGAAGCGACCCAACTCGCAAATCGCTACTTGGTACTTTCTGGTTCCGAGCTTGCCAACCCACAAAGTATTCAAGATGCGCTCGTCTACACATTAGGTACAGTTGGCATTGCACTTCAATATCAAACAAAAAATAATATTGAAGAAGGCGCGCAATTGCTCAGGAATGCGACGTTGAAAGAACTCTTTCAAATTGGACATAGCCTCGGCATACGTCTTGCGTCAAAACTGAGACAGCATATTCGCCACTTTCCAACTCATTTCAATCCAGCATCTCGTGCGCGACTTGATGCCCCATTAGATGGGGTTATTGATGGCTTATTGAAATCTCATCCACTGTTTTACCAAGGCCTTGTCAGTCCCAAAGATGTGATCAGCCGACCTTTTGCTGGACTTGCAGAAATTGGGGCGACAGCGGCCGCGTTGAATGAGGTCATATTTAGAAAAGCGCTCATGCAGAATTTTCATGTCGATCAAGAGACACTGTCTGATGGACTAACCGATGCTTCACTACTTGCGACATGGATTTTATTGCCCGTCGACGCGAAAGATCATGTTGCACCACTCCCAATAGAAGATGTCCATGTATATGCTCAGCGATGTCAGCAGTCTCCGACGTCGATTGATGCCCTTCTGTCCGATGAACGCATTCAACAAAAGCGCCAGCGCTACGATGCCATGGTTATAGACATTCAGACATCTCTGCCTCACGATCAGCGGCTTTATGAGCGTGCAAATACCTTTTTCAACCAAACAATCGCAGCCGTTCACACGGAGTTAAAAGAACTCCAGACGACTGATATTGAAGGGAAATACATATCGTCGCTATGGGTCTCAATCTAATTGATTCGACATTGACGGGTCCTTGAATATTTATGCTAGGCTGACGTCGTATATAAGATTTTGGAGAAGGTATGAAGGTATTTAGTTTGTTAATGCGTGTGTCGTTCCTGCTTTGTGCGAGCCCGCTCTTTGCGGACCCGCTCTCGGAAAATAGCTCCGCAGAAGAGATTGTTCGAGCAGCTACGGCTGAAGGTGCACTCGGGTTTTCGAGCGGTCAGGCGACGATCGAAATGATTGTCACAAAGAAAAACGGCAAACAAAAGCAACGAACCTTGAAAGTGGTCGGTAAGCAACTGGGTGATGGTGAAGGTCGAACATTGATGCGCTTTGTCGCGCCAGCTGATATTTCTGGCTCATCTTTTTTGGTCGTTCGTCATAAAGACCGACTTGGTGAACAATATATATACTTGCCGGCGATCGGCTCAACGCAACAGATTGCAGCCAGCAAGGCGAGTAAATCTTTCTTCGGTTCAGATCTCTCTTACGCAGATTTGATGCCATTAAAAAAAGAAGAAAGTGGGCGTGCCTCTTTTGTTCGCCTTGATGATGGTCAAATCGGTGGCCAAGAAACATATCATGTCGAAGTCAGGCCTAATATTCCTGGCGCACCGTACAAAAAATTATTGATTGCAATTCACAAAAAACACCTTGTCCCTTTAGAAATTCAATATTTCGATAAAAAAGAAGCACCACTCAAAACGCTCATGGTCAAGAAGCTGAAAAAAATTGGTGAACGATATCTCCCTGTTAAGCTAAGTATTCAGCATTTAAAACGCGGTTCAAAAACAGAATTAAATTTGGTCGAACTCGATCCAAATGCCCTCGTCAGCGATGATGATGTTTCCAAATCTGCGCTTGTGTTGTAACGCAGAGCAATGATTCAACACTTTATCGATGCCGGACCAAAGCTATGCCTTCACCAATTCGATAACGAGCCTTCGAAACGAACAGTCTTGTGTTTGCACGGTTTCATGGACACGGGACGTTCTTTTGAGGCGCTGTCTGAGACAAGCCTTTCTGCGCATTTAAACTTGGTTGCGCTGGACTGGAGAGGACATGGTCAAAGCCAATGGGTATCTCCTCTTGGTTCATATCACCTACTGGATCACGCAAAAGATTTGAATCAGGTTTTAAATCACTTTGAGAAAATGGCGTCATTGCCTGATATCATCATCGGCCATTCAATGGCTGTGAATATCATATTGACGCTTTTTGGCGCATACCGAAGACCAACGATTAAACTGGTCTTTCTTGATTTACTTGGCCCACCTGCCGAGGCGCCGGCAGAACAACCCGAACGACTTGAACAACTCTTCAAGAAATCGATCCGTCCGAAACGATTTTTAACCTATGCTTCTGTAAACGATGCGATCGAACACATGCAGTCGTATCACCCTCACCTCTCAGAGACTGGGGCGAGAAGAATGCTTGAACCGATTCTTGTAGAATCAGAAGAAGATGATAAGCGGCTAACGCTTCCGTTCGATCCACACCTCAGGGGGCCGACACCAATTCGTTATCCGGAGATGTATTGGCAATCTTTATGTCAACGTATTCAAAACCCTGTTTTAGTTATTCGAGGTGAGCATGGATACGTCGCAGAAGACATCGTTAAGAAACGTGGCGCTTACTTTAATAACTTTTCGTCGGTGACGCTCGATGGTGCTGGTCATCACATTCATGTAACCCACCCGGAGGCCATCGCCTCACTCATACAGAATCGCATGTTCCCTCAGGGGTCAGGTACAAACCGCAAGAATTAGGCCAACTTCAAGTCAAAATTGGAGAAAATGAAATGCCGCTGACCCATCCAAAATTGCATTTTCATTTCGATTCAGCCGATCGATCGTACCGATATCATCGAAATAACCATCATGCATATAAGCGCCAATTATCCCGTCTTGAAGGAGCTTTGGGTAAATATCAGATATCGTTCCACTGAATGTATCAATAGGAATTCGCTTAAAGACATGTGGCTCAATGATATGAATACCACAAAACATATACCGTGCGGCAATATCGTCAGGGTTAAATCCATCATTTAGAATCGAGCGGACAAACCCTTCACGATTCACCCCGAGGGTTCCATATTGATCTTTCTCTGGGGCATCTCTCAGGACGAGCGTCACGTCAGATTTGTTTTGACTGTGCCGCTGGTAGAGCGCTTCGATATCAAGGTCTATCAGCGCATCAGCATTCATAACAAGTACAGGCCCATCCGGTTGAAGAACGTCATATAGACTCCTCAGCCCACCTGCCGTTCCGAGGATTTCTGCCTCATGAACGACATGCTTGACAAGCCCAGCCCAGTTTTGAGATAAATGCGTCGTTATTTGTTCACCTAAGTAATGTGTATTAACAGCAACGCGTTCAATCCCAGCTCTCAACATGAGCCCCAAAGTCACATCGATAAGTGGCACGCCCGCAATCGGTATCAAGGGTTTTGGTTTTTCAAGCGTCAACGGTCGCAAGCGTGTTCCAAAACCTGCAGCTAACACCATCGCATTTTTCAAAGTCATACTTGCTTTTAACCTAACCCCCTAGAAAATAGCAATAAAGCGACACGGGCAATCCTGGGTTGACCCTCGAGGCCTATTTCTTATCGTATAGCCGATGCATATTGTTGATCAATCAACCACCATACGCGATCGTGTTGAGCGCCTACTTAAAGTCGTTCCGAAAAATACGAGACTCCTTGTTGGCACGCATGACAATCCCGATCCAGATTCCATCGCAAGTGCATATGCCCTCGGTGAATTGCTCAAGGCCAAACGTGGTGTCGATTATACCATCACTTACGATGGCGTGCTCGGTCGGGCCGAAAACCGAGAAATGGTCCGATTACTTAAAGTTCCCCTCGTTCCGTTTCGCAAGATCAAACTCGATCAATTTGATATGATTGGCCTTGTTGATGCGCAGTTCGAAATGGAAAACCACCCATTTCGTGCAGAGAAGATTGCAGACCATAAGACCATTTGTGTCGATCATCATCCCATCTATGAAAGTGATCATGAAAAAGACTTCGCAGATATTGGCGGTCACTTCGGCGCCACGTCGACCGTTTTGACGCACTATTTACATGCCGCAAAAGTTGAGCCCTCGACAGAACTGGCCAGCGCCCTTTTCTATGGTGTTAAATCAGATACGCGTGACCTTGGTCGACAAAGTTCTGATGAAGATAAATGGGCGTATGCATACTTGGTTGAGCGCGCAGATATGCCTGCAATTTCAGCGATCGAACACCCGAAACTGCCGCGTGCTTATTTTAACGTTCTCGCAAAAGCAATCAGACGAGCGAAAGTCTTCGATGACGTCGTCACGTGTGATGTTGGCGAACTTTATATTCCTGACTTGGTTGCAGAAATTGCTGATAAGCTCGCCTTATCTGAAGGTATCCGCTGGTCTATCGTCGTTGGACAACATAAAAATGCTATCTATGCTTCACTCCGCGTGAATGATAAACGATGTGCGGCCGGCAAACTTGTGCGCGCCGCTGTTAAGAATATTGATAATGCCAGCGCCGGTGGCCATGGTTCAATGGCTGGCGCACGTATCACAATGCCTGAAGACACAAGCCCTTCTAAATTTAGTCGATGGCGGAAAAAATTAATCCGTGCGTGCGTCGAGGAAATCTTCGAGCATTATATTCCCAGCATCGAACCTTTTGCACCAGCAGTTGATCAAACGAATCTCAATATCCGCGGGCATGAACAGAAGAAATGAACCGTCAAATATATTTAGATGCGAACGCATGGTGCCCACCATTACCTCAAGCCAAAGAAGCGATTCTAAAAGCACTTGATATTGTCGGCAACCCCTCTTCTCCACATCGTTTTGGACGTCAAGCGCGTGCGATGATGGATGCATCACGCCTTCAATGCGCTGAGGTGACAGGCTTCTCAGAACAAGAGGTTTATTTTACATCAGGTGTTTCTGAGTCATCTCGTTGGGTCATTGATGCACTCGACAATTTGGGTCGTTCATTAAATCGTCGTCTAACAGTTGTCACATCGGCACTCGAACATCCATCGATGCGAAAAAGACTCGCTCAAGCGACGGAACTCGACATCTATTTTATATCCATCTCAAAAAGTGGCGTGCTTGAATTACCCGATGCGCTTTCACAGGCTGATGCACTCTTGCTATCGGGTGCGCACAACGAAACAGGGTTGATTTGGCCCTGGGAAGCGATCTTAAGCAAGGTCAAACCAGACTGTATCGTGTACATGGATGCAGCACAGTCTTTCTCAAGGATCAGCCTACCACTTGAACGTGTCGATGCCCTTTCGCTCTCTGGACAAAAGATTGGCGGCATCGCTGGCGCAGGTCTGCTCAACCTTCGAAATAATGCGCTCAAGCTACAGCCCCCATGGCCTGGCCCAGGGCAAGAAAAAGGGGTCAGGCCTGGTACCGAACCCTTCGTGGCTATCCATGCTCTTGCAGCGGCAATCAGTCAGATACACTCGACGAGAACGGCATATCAACATATCGAGGGAATCAAAGATCAAGTCGAAGCGCATTTAAGTGGATTATTTGATGATCTTGATATTCTATTACAAGAGCAACAACGGCTGCCAAACACAACTGCCATAACGTTCCCAAGCGTGGATGGTAGTGCGCTACGCATGAAGCTCGACCGGTTGGGCCTCGCTGTTGGTTTTGGGTCGGCTTGTTCTGGGTTGGCGCCAGAGCCAAGCCCTGGACTTCTCGCCCTTGGTTTGACGGAGCAAGAAGCACAGTCGACAGTGCGAATTTCACTGCCCCCAACGTTGTCTGAGGCTGATTTCAACGAAATTTGCCACCGATTCGATCAATTATAACCATTTTTCATCAGATCTGGTCGATCCGTATTGAATCATCGTGCAACCACGTTATCCTACATCCGAGGTATTTTATGCGTAATAACCGTCGTCCATTATTGTTTTTAAAGTATTTTTTCGTCTTGACCTTCTTGTCATGGGTTGGTTGTAAAGGCGGTTGCGGATGTGACGACGATAACCTCAGCGGTTTACAATGTATTGAAGATGGCGAATGCCCCGATGGTGAAATATTCCGTTTTGGTCGCTGTGAGTCCCCTGAATGCTCTGCGACAGCACCGTGCTGCCCGGGCTCAGAATGTACCAACATCAATGGCACTGATATTTGTCGCTCTTCTCTTTTAGGTTCAAGTTATGCGTGTACAGAAGACCGCGAATGCCCAAATACTGCACAGCGCTGTCTTCCGCTTGAAACAGGACATGACGACTCAAATACCAATTCATGTCAATTTGAACGCTGCTCGACTGACGCCGAATGTCAAAACAAACTCGAGAATGTTGGTGCGACGTGCTACAACAGCGTCTGCATTACAGAAGTCCCATGTCGCGGTGGTTGCGAGATTGGTGAAATCTGTGATGTGTTGACCGATAGCTGCTACACTGCACCTGAACTTTCAGATGCTTCATGTCGTCGACAATCAGCCTGCCCTAACAATGGTCTTTTGGTATCAACTGACCCTGATTCGATGTCGGGCGAACAATGTTGTGACGTGTCCTGCGAGTGTTTAGCGGTTCCGCCAGTCAAATCGAGTCGCTTCGGCCGTTACCCGAGCGTTGGCCTGACAGACTCCGAAATTTTAGTTGCGGCCTATGACGCAGATTTTGGAGACCTTGTCTTAGCACACTACTCACAAAGCCGTTCATTACTTTTTGTTGTGTTCATCGACGGTGTCCCAACAAATGCAGATGTTACCGGTAACCCGAATGGCCCTCGGGGTGGTATTGAAGCGGCCGGCCCTGATGTCGGCACACATACGAGCCTTGTCGTCAGCAATAATGAACCCTTCATCACTTATCATACGCCAGATGGTGGTGCGCTGAAGTTTGCTTATCGCGACCCTGATTCGAAACTGTGGAAAACATACGAACTCGATACACCAGCACGCACAAGTGCGAATGTCGGTTTGTTCGCGACGATGGAACGCGACCCGACCACAAACCGCCTCGTCATCGCTTATATGTATGACAATGATTTTAATGTTTCAGATATTAATGGTCTATCGACGGGGCTTCGTTTGGCGCGTGCGAAAGTTGAAGTCCCAACGACCAAAGATGACTGGGACATCTTTGATATTTCGGCGACAGAAGAGCCGACCCTTTGCGAAGGTGGTTGTGGCGCGACACAAGATTGTGTCATCGCAGATAATAACGAGGTAATGTGCCGTGAGCGACGTGGCGACTGCGCACAAGAATGCGGAGATAATAGGACCTGCGTTGCCTTGCTTGCTGTTGACGAAAATGGGGATACATCTGGTTGTCGACCTTATGAGTTTGCGACCGAATCAGAAGCGTTACCGCGTGGCCACGGTCTTCACCCGAGCATCGCTTTTGACAGTGGTATTGTTCATATTGCGCACTACGATAGCTATACAGGTGACCTGTGGTTGAGCTCTGTCTTAAGCAATGGCGAGTCAACCAACAGAATTATCGATGGTGACGGTCGAGAAGAGCGTGTGGATGGTGACATGGGCCGGTTTCCATCTATTATCGCTTCAGGGAATCGCTTGAGTATCGCTTATACCGACTTCAACCGCCATGCTTTGAAGCTGTGGGAAGGCACACCAACAACCATCGGCCGTTTTTCGGTGATCGATGATGGCCGTGCTGAAAGTTCGCCGACGTTTGATACACTTGGTACAACAGGACTTCGCTTTGTTGGCGCTGATGCGCGCCTGCATGATCTTCTTGGAGAGCTTGTTGTCGTTTATCAAGACGCCACGACCCTTGACTTGAAGATCGCACATCGAACAGGTGGGGATTGGATTCGTTCTGCTTTGCTTGCAACAGGCGCCAATGGATTTTATATCGATACCGTTGTCAAAGACCAAGACATCTTTATTTCAAGTACAACGGGTGAAATCGATAATCGCGGTACAGAGCGGTCGACGATCAAATTGGATGTACGTGGGTTTTAGGGCGACTTACGTAAAGAGCTACTCACATGCCACAATATCAACCACCATCTAGAGCGCTCTGGTTCTTATTGGGGTTTGTTGGTGGCGGTATCATGTCAGCAGGTCTTTTGGTTATGGTTTTCACCGGCTTCATAGGTCGACATTAGTATTTCATCCACATGCCCCCCCTCTCTAAAAATGAACACGTTCTTTTCCTTCTCTTTGGCTTGAAAAAAAGCGTAAAAGAGGCTAGATCATAATCATTTGGAGGCACAATGAAATTTCTCTGCACCGTGAAAAGAGTCACGGACTACGAAGCAAAAATCCGTATTAATAGTGATGGTTCAGACATCGTCACCGATGGCGTGAACATGATCATCAACCCATTTGATGAAATTGGCGTCGAAGAAGCCCTGCGCTTAAAAGAAAAGCATGGCGGTGAAGTCGTTGTTCTGTCAATCGGCACATCAGATAGCGTCCAACAACTTCGTTCAGCCATGGCCATGGGTGCTGACAGAGGCATTCTCGTCAAAAACGAGGGTGACATGGACTCAGCAACTGTGGCTAAGATCATTCAAAAGGTTGCCGAAGATGAGCAACCCGACATGATTATGATGGGTAAACAAGCGATTGATGGCGACAGCAATCAAGCCGCACAGATGCTGGCTGAATACCTCGGCTGGCCACAAGCCACATATGCATTCAAAGTCGAAGTTGAAGGCACAGACGCAACAGTTGTTCGTGAAGCTGATGGTGGCATGGAGACAGTGAAAGTTGGTCTGCCTGCTGTTATCACAACAGATTTGCGCTTGAATGAGCCACGTTACGCGTCACTTCCTGGCATCATGAAAGCGAAGCGTAAGCCACTTGCTGAAAAAACACTCCAAGAACTTGGTGTGACAGCAACGACACGCGTGGTCATGAAAGGCCTTGAAGCGCCACCGTCTAAATCAGCCGGTCAAATCGTACCTGATGTGGACACATTGATCGAGAAACTACGTAACGAAGCGAAAGCGATTTAAGAAGGGATAGGAGATTATTATGAGTAAACATTTAGTTGTTGCAGAATATGCTGGCGGGTCACTTCATGGCTCAACCCTTTCAACTATTACGGCTGCGCAAAAAGTTGGCGGCGATGTCATTGGTCTTGTTGTCGGCCAAGGTGTCGATTCAATCGCAACGGAGATGGGCAAATATGTACCAAACGTTGTTATCGTTGACGATGCAAAACTAGCAAATAGATTAGCGCAACCTTGGGCACAGGCAATCGCTGCTGTTGCACAAAATAAAGGTGCCACACATATTTGGCATGGTGCAACCACTGCAGGTAAAGATATTATGCCACGGGTTGCCGCTCGTCTTGAAGCCGGTATGGCATCTGACATTTCAGCTGTCGTATCTGAAAACACATTTAAGCGCCCGATGTGGGCCGGCAATGTCATCGGCACAGTTGAAGTCACCACAGATACAAAAGTCGTCACTGTACGTCCTACAGAGTTTGACCGTGCCACTGCTGGTTCTGAAACAAACATCGAGAAAGTTGAAACAGCTATCGACGATTCGCGTATGTCATTTGTCTCTTTTGACGAAGTCAAATCTGACCGCCCTGCACTGACTGATGCAGACGTTGTCATCTCAGGTGGCCGTGGCTTAAAAGGCCCTGAAGGCTTCACTAACGTGATCGAGCCATTGGCAGACAAATTGGGTGCGGCGATTGGTGCCAGTCGAGCTGTGTGTGATGCGGGCTGGGTACCAAATGATTGGCAGGTCGGGCAGACTGGTAAGGTTGTTGCGCCAAACTTGTACTTTGCTGTTGGTCTCTCTGGAGCCATTCAACACGTCGCTGGCATGAAAGGCTCGAAATGCATCGTAGCTATCAATAAAGATGAAGAAGCACCCATCTTTCAAGTGGCGGACTATGGTATTGTCGCTGACTTATTTGATGTCGTGCCAGAGTTGATAGAGAAGCTATAAACGAGCCTTACAAGACGCATAAAAGCGGCCTGATGGCCGCTTTTATTTTGAGCAGTATTTATCCCTCACTCGAAACAAGATTGAGCGAATACATACCTCCAGAGGTTGCCCCTGCTCCAGTACGTACACGTAAAAAACCTGAACCATTGATTTCGAGAGATTCTTCACCAGCTTGACTATCGCTTCGGAGCGGTTCTTCTGTGTACTCGCTGTCATAAAACTCGAGTGCAAGCTTCCCAAAATCCACATCATACAATAGTTCAACATCCCAAACGCCATCGGGCACAAAATATGTATCCACAGGTGGTTGCTGGCAAATAGCGCCAAGCCATACACCCGCGTCAATGGGCGCGGCATCAATGAAATCATCATTAGGTTCTGATAGCTCCTCATCATTTAACGTGCACGTTGGCCAGAAACCGTCAACATCAAGTCCCTGTGCACGATTGAGCAAAGGCGCCCAATCACGTTCAAGGTTATTGGCCACATCAACCATACGCGCTTCGAAACCATCATAAATCGTTTCTTTTGCGACGATTCGCATATCTCTTTTTCGAATCGTTCCACCAAATGGCGCGCCATCCCAAAACCGGTCAAACGCGTCAGGTCGATTCGCATCAGCGATGCCCACAATGATACCGTGTTCTGTGCTCGCGTGATTGCCAACCTTCAAGCGTGCTTCTGCCGTTGTCGCCGGTTGCAGAGCATTGTTTTCAAGATCAAGCCAAAGAACCAATGTTCGAGCGTCTTCAAGCTCTTCACGTCTCGACTCAACGAGGTCCATGTAATCTGGGCAAAATGGACACCAATCTGTCACCATGATCATTGTGATTGAATCATACTGTGCATACGCGTCATCACAGAAAAATGATTCAAATGAAAACTTACCCTGTGGTCGCTCTCCTGTTTCTGATGTTGCAGGTAAATAGGCATTCTCCCAAATTAGGTTTGGAACAACATCACCATAATCTTCAACCGAGGGTAATGCTTGTGGGTAAATGCACGATCCGCTTTCTTCAGTCTCATCGTCTTGCTCTTGTATATTTTGGTTTTCTTCGACTTCATCATCAGCTTCTTGTTCATCAACTGTTGGCTCATTTGTCATCGATACTGCTTCTTCCTGACAGCCCAAACCGAACACCAAACTTAAAAGAACAATACAAAATGAGACGAATGTGAATCGCATACAAAAGCGTAACAAATCAGGCGCCGGCTTCAAGCCCTACGCCTGTGATATAAAAACAAGATGCCTAAAAACACAAGATTTGATGAAGCTGAAGATGAACAACTCTCTTCTTTCGTACCTGCGCCGTCACAAAACGGAATGCCTGCTTCTTGAGCTTGTTGTTTTGCCAATCGCCAGCGTTTTATCTCGTCTCTATCGATTTTGTTATAAGTTGGCGCATCTGAGTCAACAATTATTCCGTAGCGACATTCTTTGTCATCACACAAATTATACAAGCTACATACAAGGTAAAGGTTATTACAAAATCCGATCGCATTTTCGAGAACCTGACAGTCGTCCCCATTACACTCATCTGGCCGAGACGGAGAGCAGACTGACAGCTCATCACAATCACTATCTGATTCACATGTTTGCAATGTCGAAATGTAATTGGCGTCATAACACCGACTTCGTTGTTGTTCGACACACTCTTCACGACTGGGTGAGCATGCCTCGCGCTCACCACAGCGCCAGCCTTCACCATATTGTTCATCGTTTAAACAGTCTTCATCACGAAAGCATAAGCCATCACCACTACGGCAAAAACCGCAATCCTCCCAATCACAAAATGCTTCAAGCTCTGTGTAATATGTTGCAATACAAGCCGTATTCTCATCCTGACAGTCGCTATCACGTGTGCATATAGGTGCGAATGCGTGCGCAGTCGTCTCGCACAAGCAGAACACGATAAAGAGCCTACAAAACCTCATATTAGGAACTTAGCACACGAAATCAGCAAAGTATGCCTGAATCATGGAGTGATGAGCCCTTGCACTGAACAAATATTCCGCTAGATTCGTGGCGTACCGTAAGAAAGGGGTTCATATGACAACAGAACAAATCACGACAACAACAACCACGACAGATTGGTAGAGTAATCCAAAAAAGGAAACCACAATGGATGACGTGAAAACAGAAACACAGAATTACAAAGTCCGAGACATCAGCTTAGCTGATTTTGGTCGTAAAGAAATTAGTATCGCTGAAAAAGAGATGCCAGGTCTTATGGCATTACGTACTGAATATGCCGATAAACAACCTCTGAAAGGCGCACGTATTGCAGGGTGCCTTCATATGACAATTCAGACAGCTGTGTTGATTGAAACATTGAAAGCGTTGGGCGCCGAAATCACATGGACCTCATGCAATATTTATTCAACACAAGATCATGCGGCTGCAGCAATTGCAAAAGCTGGCATCCCAGTTTTTGCCTGGAAAGGTGAAACAGAAGCTGAGTATGATGAATGTCTTGACCGTCAAATCTTTGCCTTCAAAGGTGGTAAAGGCCCCAACCTTATCTTAGATGATGGTGGTGATTTGACACTATGGATTCACAATAAGTACCCGGAGTTGTTCGAAGGCGACGAGGCCATCATCGGTCTTTCTGAAGAAACAACGACTGGTGTGCATCGTCTATACGACATGGCAAAGAACAATACATTGAAGTGCCCTGCTATTAATGTGAATGACTCAGTTACAAAATCAAAGTTTGACAATCTTTATGGGTGTCGCGAATCATTCATCGATGCTGTTAAGCGTGCCACTGATGTGATGGTTGCTGGTAAAGTTGTTGTCGTTGCTGGTTATGGTGATGTCGGTAAAGGAACAGCACAATCAGCACGTGGCTTAGGCGCACGTGTATTGATCACAGAGATCGACCCGATTTGCGCGTTACAAGCTGCGATGGAAGGCTTTGAAGTCACCACAATGGATGATGCTGCTGCTATCGGTGATATCTTTTGTACAGCAACAGGCTGTAAGGATGTCATCACGGGTGAACATCTCAAAGCAATGAAAGATGAAGCGATTGTCTGCAATATCGGTCATTTTGATAGTGAAATCCAAATTTCATGGCTTGAGAATAATAAAGATATTAAAGAAGAGAATATCAAACCTCAGGTTGACCACTTTGTTTTCCCTGATGGCAAGCGACTCATCGTTCTTGCCCGTGGTCGATTGGTTAACTTGGGTTGTGGCACAGGTCACCCTTCATTTGTGATGAGTAACTCATTTACGAATCAGACTTTGGCGCAAATAGAACTTTGGGAAGATAAGAATAACAACACCGGTAAATACAAAACGGGTGAAGTTTATGTTCTTCCAAAAGAACTCGATGAAAAAGTGGCTGAGCTTCATTTGGCGAAAGTGGGTGCAAAACTCACTAAGCTATCGAAAGAGCAGGCTGATTACTTGGGTCTTCCACAAAACGGCCCGTTTAAGCCGGACCACTATCGGTACTAAGCCTCATCAACCCACAAAAGATCCCGCTTATGCGGGATTTTTTGGTTTCCTGACTTGATTTTGCAACAAAATCACACTACTTCTTTTAGTGCGTGGAGCGTTGGCTGAGTGGCTTAAAGCGTTCGCTTGCTAAGCGAGAGTAGGGGCAACCCTACCCCGGGTTCGAATCCCGGGCGCTCCACCATCCTTCATTTATCCGATGGTCAAATGTTAAGAATGTGAAAACATTTTCATGTGGGGGTTTTTGTGAAGTTTCGAAATCTAACGATATACATATTACTTGTTTCAGCGACAACGGCTGTTTCCCAACCGATCGTTGATGAAAATATCTGGGCTTCTGGAGGTCCCGAAGGTGCGAATGGCGGACCGACCGAAGAATGTGAAATTAGTATTCTCAGAGAACAATTCTTTGAATTGACTCCACCAGATATGACAGGTTCCGGTGTTTCATTGGGCATGACTGTTGATAACGATGGTCTATACTCACAATCAATCTTATTTCGTTGTGGCCCTGCCGAGTCAAACCGAAACTGCGGAACGACAAATATTATTTTCCCAAAAGGCATTAATATCATCGGTGTGGCGGGAGACAGAGACGGCGATGGGATCGCAGAGCTTGATGCAACAGATCAAACATGGGGACTGACTCCTGAAGTGATATATGATCTAAACTCTCGAGATATGGATGGTTCCGAGGGACCAACATTTGAAGACCTTGACTCCGGCGGAACCGCTATGCGTTTCAAATGTCAACACAACAGCCCGCCCTGGGGAGACGAATTCAGACTTCTAATTGATTATGGGTCAGACTTCTCAACACCTTTTTCATTTTTTGTTGAAGATACAGGCGCAGCAGACATCAATATCGGAGACACAGACGGCCGTGATTCCTCAAACGGCCTTGTTTTATTGACACCTGGGTGTGGCAACTCAATTATAGAAGACACAGAAGCCTGTGACGATGGAAACCAAGATAGTGGTGATGGATGTGATTCTCTATGTCAATATGAAGACCAAGATTTTGACGGGATTCCTGATATTTTTGAAGATCAAGATCAGGATGGCCTTGTAGATGAAAACGAAACAGATCCTGCGGACCCTGATACCGATGAGGATGGTGTTTGTGATGGTCCTGCTACAGTCGAGGGAACGTGTATCGCAGGAGAGGATTTAAATGGAAATGGTCTCCTGGATGAAGGTGAATCTGACCCAAGAGATAGATGCTCACCTTCTGACCAAGTGCAGGCGTGTGATGCAGACTTAGATGGTGTACCAGATGGCCTAGACTGTGCCCCTGAAGATGAGACTTTAGCCATTGAAGATCCATGCGGTGTGTGTGGTGGCGACGGTTCTACATGCGGTGCTACCGATTCCGATAACGATGGGGTATTCGATACTGATGATTGCGCGCCGATGGACCCTACCATTGCACGATTAGATGCGTGTGGCGTTTGTGGCGGGGATGGATCGACATGTACAGCCATGGATACCGATAATGACGGTACGAATGATGATGATGATTGTGCTCCCACAGATCCAAACCGCGCCATAACAGATGTTTGTGGTGTTTGCGGTGGGGATGGTTCGAACTGTAACACGGATGAACCAACCCCAAATTTATGTGGCTCAAATGCAGAATGTAATACGGCGAATGGTGAAACATGTGTGAATGGAGCATGTGTCGTTGGCAGTGTCTGCCAAGCAGATACGGATTGTGCCGCAGGTGAAACGTGTGCTAATGGTCAGTGCTTGCGTGTTGAAGCAGCTGAATTAGTCGTCCTAGGTGGAGGCTTTGTTAACTGTCAGAATACGCGGGCTGAAGCGATGCTATGGAGTGTCTTACTCTTTGGTTTTAGTCGTCGAAGAAAAGAATAGCGCTTTCATTTTACTACACATCTGTTATCAATAAGCATGAAATTTTTTATTGATACTGCTGATACTGAAGAAATCAAGAAAGCCTTGGCTTTGGGTGTACTTAATGGAGTGACAACGAACCCATCTCTGGTTGCAAAATCTGGAAAAGGCATGAAGGATGTCATCGCCGAAATTTGTAGCCTAACTGATGGCCCAGTTTCTGCTGAGGCCGTCTCAGATACATATGAAGGTCTGCTTGAGCAAGGTTTAGCGCTCTCAAAGATTGCAAAAAATGTTGTCGTTAAATTGCCGATGACCGAGGCAGGCCTGAAAACATGTAAGGCACTTTCGGATAAGGGCATCGGCGTGAATATGACGCTCATTTTTCAACCTTTGCAAGCCCTGATGTGTGCCAAAGCAGGTGCTCAATTTGTCTCACCATTCATCGGCCGTGTCGATGACATCTCAGGGACAGGCATGCGCCTGATTGAAGAAATTCGTACAATTTTTGATAATTATGGTTACACGACAGAAATATTGGCTGCGTCGATTCGACATCCACAGCATGTGGTTGACTGTGCGCTTGTCGGCGCAGATGTGGCAACAATCCCGTATTCTGTTATCTCAAAGCTGATTAAACACCCGCTGACAGACATCGGTATTGAGAAATTCAACGCTGATTTCGCTAAGATTCCGACGGCTTGAGTCATACCGAAACGACCACCGAACGGAGATGAGAGATGATGCAATTTCTCTGTTGACTATTTGTAGCAAAAAGTGCTCTCTCTTCTTAGATATAAAATACGTCAGAAATGAGACAAATTTTCATCGGTTTATGTGTATTCGTTAAACCGTTGTAAAGTATATATATGCCTTCAGTGAAGTGGTCCAACCGTGCATTACTCAATCAAAATCAGTACGGCAAAGAGATATCTTCCGAAGAGACGGTTCGTCACCAACGTGGTTCAAAAATAAACGAGGTGGAGCAAGAAGCACGTCAACAACAAGACGTATTTGAAGGCCAGCCGACCTCGAATAAAACCGATAGAACGAACTTTCCAAAGAATACGAATGCAACAAACACTGGTCCCTCTTCACTGCTTGCTGCACGCTCGTTTCAAACGAATCCGGCGCAAAAAGGTAGACAGCTCTTTCAGAAGGTGATTAATGGAGAACGTCGACTCATTGACTTCTCTCAAAATGAGATGAATGTCGTTTTAGACTATGCGCGCAGTTCAGACCGGCTGGCAGAATTGTTAAACCCTCGATCGTTAAATGATCATACTCACATCGAGTACGTGCTCCCAAAAACGATTGTGACCTATTGCCAAACGAATGAATGCGGTATCGAGCTGCTACCTCACTTAGATCGATTTGATGTCAAAGATGTTGATGTGAGATATGCATTGAACGGCAGTATTAACACGGAACAAGATCTCATACGTTATCTTGAATCGTGGCCATCAAAATACTCGATCGACGAGCCAACTTCATCATGCTTGATAACTGATATACATGACCGTGATACGTTTGGTCATATTCCAAATCGATTGTTGTATTGGAAAGATAATCTCAATCACATTGAAAACAAGCGACGCAATTCGCCTTCGAAAGTTGATGAAGAAGAATACTTTTTGACACTTTTGGAATACTTCCAAGAAATCATCGAAGCCAAGGAGCACACAAATGGGCTTCACATGGTTGACGGATTTTTTTCACAAAAGGTGAAAAGTCTCTCCACAAAACTCGAAACGCTTATTCATCAAGGTGACGTGCCAAAGGAAAAAGTGGCACAGCACATCGCACAACTCGCGCCCTTCTTTAGAGACAAGCTACTTTCTGAGGCCAGTCTTGAGGACAGTATGCTTGTCGCGGAGAGTCGTTACCGCCAAGCGTTTGGTCATTTAGAACACTTAAACTCTCTGATGTGGGGAACGGGCTCCAATGATGAGGGTATTGTTGAACTTAATCTAGAACATCAGTCCACAGTTGAAAAACGAGATGTCACCCCAATCAACTTTTATGATAAAATCTTCAGTTTGACGCAGGATAAAGACTTTGCAAAAAATATGACACTCGATTTAATGCGCAATATGGCGATTGGAGATACACCTTTTACAGAAACAGAAACCCTCAAAATTCTCGATACGCTTGAAGATGAAGGCATCTTTGCAAAAGATGAAATCAACATACTTATCACCGATATTATTTTAGGTTCTGAAAACTATAACTTACCGACTCGTGAAGCCTATGACCGTCTTGTGAAAAAAGAGTTACTCCATGAAGAAACGTATGCAGGACGTCGCACAAGACGTCAGTTTATGAAACTTGACCGATTGATTCATGGTTTAGCCAAAAAAGAAGTCGACTCAAATCACGCGAAGGGTATTGTGACAACAATGCTCAATTTTATGAGTCTTGATGCTCGGAAAAGCTATCTCGCCGAAGCATCAGAATTTCGTCCCTTTCGATACGAAGAAGATGAATATGAGAATGAACATATACGCTACGAGAATATTTGGGACTATGTTTCTGCTCATCTATTGGAAGATAAAGATGAGATTATGAAAGACTTACATGTTCATTCAAAGATGGCACCAATATGGATGTCAGAATCGAATTGGATGTATGAACTCGATCAATTTCCGAATCTTGACAAGACAAAGCAGACCTACCAGAAAGAACTTGAAGGGCTCAATGTTACAAACTTCGACATTATTCCATCTCGTGTTTCTGAGGTGTTAAGGAACTGGTCAGAAGATGCCTGTCGAAACGATAAACGCCCCATCGCTCTTTTTCTGCAAAGCCCTGAAGACTGGAATGGCGCATCAGCAGGGAAACCTGTCGATCAATTGTTTAGAGGTTATCGCGTTCTCTACGCACAGGTTGCTGATGAACAACAGATCAAAGATACTGTGTTGAAAGCCGAATCTATATTAGGCGATAAAGATGTTGATTTGCTTGTGATTGATGGTCATGGCGATCGAACGACGCTTGCACTGGGTGACCAAGATCCAAGTATTAGTCGTGTCGAAAACTCTGAGCGAACACTCGACACCAGAGATGGTAATGTCCTTCAGGAAACATTCCGCCACATTATGAAAGATGATGGTGATATCCTTTTGAATTCATGCTCGAATGGAAAGTGGGGACTTTTTTCAAAGAACCTCCAAACAATTGTTCACGAAGCAATTCCACACGCAACCATTCACGCCTACCCTGATCCGAATAATGGAGTGTTCGTGCTGGATGATAAAGGTCTCTTTTTAAACTATAAGCTGACTTATGACCCTAATAGTCAAATGGTGATCAAGAAACCAAGCCGTGCTAAATATGATTACTCGGATTTGGAATAGTTATTCTTCTTTTTTAATCATCGACTGTGCCCGAAAAGCTTTATCGAGTTTCACTTTCGCGATGTCTGCATCATCTTTGGTCAAGTCGGTGGCCTGAACGCGAAATAAGATCCCCTTCGCCGTCTCAACAGGAGAGACACGCGTCGCATAGCCAAGCTTCGATATTTTTTGAGCCAAGCCCTTGGCTTGTTGCTCATCTGGATAGGCGGCAACTTGAACTACAAATTGCTCTTCTGATACACCATCACCAAGTACTTTTGCGAGCGCACCACGCAATCGATCATGCGAAGAAACTTCTTTCGCTTTTGTCTCTGGCTGTTCTTCTACCAATTTATCGTTCACTTGCTTTTCAGATATATCCACTTGTGCCTGAACAATAGATTTTGGCGCTGATTTTGCCTCGACCGTTTCAACGTTCTTCTCAGTCAGTGATGACTGTTGTTTAACATTAGGATTCGTTTCTAGCGCAGGCTTCTGAACGTCAGTCGCCGGAATTTGAAGGGCAACAGCTTGTGTTTGCGCAATCTCTTCAGCAATCGTATCCGCCTTTGTGAGGACTTCTTTAAACGAAACAGCCATCTGAGAACGTAACGCCTCATAATCTCTGGTGTCATCAATTGAAGCCAAGACATGATCTATCGACCGCTCTTCTTCAGGCGCATCGTCTCGGGTCAACACAAATGCGGCAAGGGCGCCAAGCGACATCGAGATGGCAATCGTTGCAATCGACATCTTATCGGGGCCTTTAAATGCTGGTGCAATTGGAATCGTTGCATTCGGATCAATATGTCTTCTTGCCATAGAACTCATGTCCGATCTCCTTTGCCCATCCAATCTGGTGCATCGATACCGAGACACCCGAGGGCACTTTTGAGGGCTTGTTTGAGCGCACTCACCAACGCAAGACGCGCTTGTGTCAGCTCTTGATCATCAGAAATAATACGCTCTGTTGCTTTATATTTTGAGAAGTACCCATGAAATAATGCGATCAACTCTTTCGCAAAATGAAGCAAACGCTGGGGCTCTAGCGCTTCTGCCGCGTCAACCACAACACGATTGAGGTCGGCTATCATTTTAATCATCTCACGCTCTTCAGGCAAAACCAACCTATTGAGCGTGCTATCATCGCATGTCGCGAGCCCACCAAATGGTTGACCTTCTGATGCTGCTTTTTTTAAGACATTCGCCGCTCTGGCATGCCCCATTTGACAATAATAAACAGGGTTATCGTTTGAATCACGTAAGACATCAGCCACATCAAAATCAAATTGCGCATTTGGACTTCGCATCAGAAAGATGAAGCGCGTTGCATCTGCACCCAACTCTTCGATCATATCCTCGAGTGCGTACACAGTCCCACTGCGTTTACTGAGTTTAAGTTCCGTACCGTCTCTGAGCAATTTGACGATTTGAACCAACACGAAGTCGAGCTGGTCACCATCAAAGCCGAGTAGGTGCATACCAGCGCGAATACGAGGCACGTGACCACCATGATCTGCCCCAAACACATCAATAATTTTGTCGTACCCGCGGTCAAATTTGCTCGCATGATAAGCGAGGTCAGCCGTGAGATAGACAGGACTGCCATCATGTCTTAAGATAATTCGATCTTCTTCATCCCCATGCCGACTCGTTTCTAAGAACAAGCCACCTTTTTGCTCAGCTTTAAATTGAGCAGCCTTACTGCCCGCTCGACGCTTGCTTCCCTCAGTTTCACGGGCGCGCTCAGCTTGATATACAGCATCTTTAGCGCGATATCGTTCGACCACGGCATCGACGAGGCCTTGGTCATGCAGACCCTCTTGCTCTGAAAAGAACTGATCGAATGATATGCCTGCGCGACCAAGTGTTTTCTTAATCAGCCCCAAATTATGCTCTATCGCTGCGGCGCGACATATTGGCATCCGTTCCTCAGATGTCATCGTCAACAACGCGTCTCCGTGCTGTTCTTTCACAATCTTGGCAATATCGATGACATATTCTGCCGGGTACTGTCCTTCACTTAACTCAACCGATTCTCCAAATAATTGTTGGTAACGGACAAATACTGTCTCAGCTAAAATACGTATCTGGTTTCCGGCATCATTGACATAAAACTCTCGTTCAACATCGTACCCTGCAGCATCAAGCAATCGCGCACAGGCATCTCCAACATAAGCACCACGCGCATGACCAAGGTGAAGCGGACCTGTCGGGTTCGCAGAGACAAATTCGATCAACGCTTTTCGGCCGTGTCTGCCACTTCTATGGGCCCCCTCACCTTGTTCAAGGGTGTCTCGTAACACACGAGAAAAGAACGTTGGGCTGAGACGCATATTTAAGAAACCAGGGCCCGCAACGTCGATCGAATCGAAGACCTCTGTCTGTAAACGCAACGCTTCCGCCAGTGGGGTCGCCACATCACGTGGCGATTTTTTCTCGAGTTTACTCATCACCATCGCAATATTTGACGCGAAATCACCGTGCTTGAGGTCCCGACAAGGTTCGGTTTGCGGTAACCGTTCTGGCCGACAAGTGAGCAACCCCTGTTCAAGACAAGTTTCGTACGCTTTTAATATGACCTCAGAAAGAATATGCCGCATACTGTTCGCTCCAAGCGTGATTTTGTCTGAATTTCTCAGAAAAATCAAAATAATGATAGACACAGATACTAGTTTCTGGGATCACGACTTGCAAGTACAGATCAATTTTTTTTCAGCCTGTTATTTTGAGGTCGATCGTGGGTGGTGTCGCTCGATAAAATCCGCCAGTTGGCTCGATTCGACGTGGGTATAAATCTCCGTTGTCGACAAATCTGCGTGTCCGAGCATCATCTGAACCGAACGCAAGTCTGCACCGCCACCGAGCAGATGGGTCGCAAAGCTATGTCGCAATTTATGTGGTGATATATCCCAGGTAATCCCGGCATTGCGCGCATGCAAACGTATTCTTTTAAAGAAGGCTTGACGGCTCATCTTGTCGCCACCGGCCCTCAGAAAAACAAAGGGTGACACGCCGGTTTTAATATATGCAGGGCGTGAAAGAGAGAGGTACTGCTCCAGTGCCTCAATCGCAAATCGCCCAAGAGGAACAAGCCGTATTTTCCCCCCCTTCCCAAGCACACGAACCACCCCACGTTCTAAATTGAGTGAAGCCATTTCTAACGTCACGAGTTCGGAAACACGCAAACCACATGCATACAAAACCTCAAGCATCGCTTTATCGCGAATATCGCTTTTCTTTTGGGACTTCGGTGAAGTTAAAAGCCGCTCGACCTCTTCTCGACTCAGCACATTGGGTAATGGACGCTGACGTTTTGGCGCATCAACTTTTTGGCCAATATCATCAGAAGTGAGCCCCTCTTGTTTAAGGAACCTCGTAAATTGGCGAATACTGACCAAGCGACGCGCCTGGGTTGCAAGACTTCGCCCGGCCTGACTCTGTTCGATAAGAAATGTGATAATGTCTGCCGTCTTCAGGTCGCTGACGTCATGTGTGCCGTTTTCATCATATTGATGCAAAAATTGTTTTAGATCTCGTGTGTAAGCATCGATAGTATGTTTCGACAATCCCTTCTCAACACGCGCATAAACCAAAAATGAATGCAAGGCATCAAGAAGCTGCATTATTTTAGCGCCGTATAAGCTTTCTGGCGACTTTCAACATATGCCCTTACACCATTGACGATACCATGTGCAATCGACTTCTGATACTTCGCACTCTTCAGACGGCGTTCATCTTTTCGGTTGGATAAGAAAGACGTTTCAACCAATACCGATGGCATTTTCGTGCCGATAAGGACATAAAACAGTGCTTTCTTAAGACCAAGATTATGGACTTTATCATAGCCTTGTTTGACCTGACTCACTGTATGTTGTTGAACAAGTTTCCCAAGCTTCACACTATCATCAACGGTACTTTTGGTTGCGAGGTCAGCAAGAATAAAGTCAAGGTCAGACAGCCCTGCATCACCACTCTCTTGATTTTCTCTCGCTGCAAGCCGTTTCGCATATTTGTCATCGGTGACATTCAGATAATAGGTTTCGATACCATGAACATGTTCATCTGGATTCGCATTCGCATGAATTGACAAGAATAAATCAGCCCCCCAGTCATTGGCCATCTTTGCCCGTTCTTTAAGCGGTATAAATTTATCCGTTGTCCGGGTCATCTTCACTTCGACACCTGGCAATGCTTTTTCAAGCTGAGCAACCACACTATTGGCAATCTTCATCACAACATGCTTCTCAAGCGTCCCAGAACGTCCAACGGCACCGGTGTCATGCCCACCATGCCCGGGGTCGATCATGATTTTTTTGACCTTCAGTCCAATCTGTTCGGATATCGTGACTTTTTTATTACCACCGATTTCTTTACGAATGTCGTCGATCGCGACACCCTGAAGATGTTTATGGTTTTTGACCGGTTTCTTTTGTTCGACTTTGTCAACAACATGATGATGCGTTTTATCTGAAACGGCTTTCTCAATAAGTGCATCCAGGCTTTCTTTGGTATTGGATTTAGTCGCCGTTTCATTATCTCGTGGTGACTGCTCACGCGTTGCGACATTCACCATATCATTCGTGGACACCGAAACATTCGCCAAGCGGCGCTTGAGCAACTTATATTTGTCTCCACGGGGCAACGTTTTCAAAGCTGTCTTCACCTTTCTTAAACCAACATCTTCTTTCAACACGTCTGCGTATATTTGGGCTGCGTGCAGTGCTGCGTCATCAGACAAGGTACTTTTAGGGTGGCGTTCAGCCATTTTCAAGAACGTATCAGCAGAACGCCGGGCAT
>JAHDGS010000001.1:55658-112951 GCA_020627505.1 Myxococcota bacterium | reverse complement strand
TTTTTAAGGGCAAAATCAAACTAAACCAACTGTCGGGTTTGACGGGGCCACTCCATGGCGAATTCGAGATGCTAAACTTGGTTCAAATATCACTTTGTCCTCCTAAAAGCTATATTGGTTTTCGCAGCCACAAGACAAAAGTTGCTGGATCAAAATCTGTATCGGAAGATCGACCGATATTATTGATGTTACTGAGTTATTCCACAAAAAGCGGACGTTTCACCATGACCGCCTGAAAAAGCTCCGACCGAAGCCAATTTTCAAGCCAATGATATAGTGGGTCTAAACCAAGCGCTTCAAAATCTTTTTGACCGGCGAAATAGAATTGTCGAATAAATGGAAAGATCGCGGCATCAGCAAGCGACCGTACTTCACCAAGAAGATAGGCATGTTCACTTAAGCGCTTATTGAGATCACGTAAGATCGGTTCTGCCTCATCGAGATACCCTTGTTTCGATTTTTCAGGAAAGCGAACATGGTATTTATAACGATCGAGAATCGGCTTAAATTCACGATCATTTCGATCGATGAGACATTTGGTTGTATCGGTTTTATCGCTGAGCCAGCCTTCGGGGTCGTTAAGCTCTAGCGCCCACATCATTATATCTCGGCTTTCATCGATGACAGTTTCTTGCTCACCATCGGTCAGTACCAAGACCGGAACAGTGCCCTTGGGTGAATATCTTAACATCGATTTCGGTTTGTCTTTGAGTAAGATCTCGCGATGTTCAAAATCTGTTTGAGAGATGGTCAACGCCAATCGCGCGCGAATCGCGTAAGGACAGCGTCGAAAGGAATACAAAAATGGCTTAGACATGGTCGTTTTATCGTTCCCCTGCCATATATTCCTGAAGAAGCTCTTTCTGCTTAGCGATATGCATGGCATTTGGTTTGTCCAGTCGCTTTGCTTCTTGATGGTCTTTGCCAAAGTGTTCAGTTTCTCGTTTAAGAGCGAGATTAACCTGCTCTTGTCGTGCGCGTGCGCGCTTTAACGCTTTTTCGTCGAGTGAACCAAAACAGTGGGCACAACTCACACCTTCTTCAAAATGTACGTGTGTTTTATCTTCAAGACTAATTGGCCAACCACATGAATAACACAGGTCAAAAGTACCGCGTTTGAGCTGATGATCGACTGTGACACGGTAATCGAAGACAAAGCACTCACCATTCCATAGAGATTGTTCTTCAGGTACTTCTTCAAGGTATTTCAAAATACCACCTTCAAGATGATAGACATTTTCAAAACCTTCTTGCAGCATGAAACCTGAGGCTTTTTCACATCGAATGCCACCCGTGCAAAACATCGCGACATGCTTATGTTGTTTAGGGTCATAATGTTCGCGAACAAAGTCTTTAAACTCGGTAAACGTTTTAATATCTGGGTCGATGGCTCCCTCAAATGTGCCAACTTTATATTCATAATCATTGCGTGTGTCGAGTAAGACAACATCATCGCGTTCGATGAGGGCATTCCAGTCTTTTGGCTTTACATAGGTACCGACACAATCATTTGGGTTGATATCAAGTTGCTGAAATGTGACGATCTCTTTTTTATGTCGTACTCGCCATCTTCTAAAAGGCGATATATCGTATGTACTCCACTTCGTAACGAGTTGTTCGAGCCCAAGACGGTCCTCAAGTTCGTGAATAAAGGTTTCGAGCTTCGTTTTCGCACCTGCACTGGTCGTGTTAATCCCTTCTTCAGCAATGAGAAATATACCTTTTAAACCAAGTTCTTCACCTCGATTGCGAGCCCAGTCCGTCAGTACTTCAGGATCCGCGATCGTCATGAACCGGTAAAATGTCACGATTGAGATTGGCTGTTCAGTGGTCATGCCCAGAATCTAACATGTAATCTGATGAAGCCCAATCACTAAAATATGAAGCGCTATTCTTTGGATCGCTTATTCTTTTGGTCGCTGGGCCATATATTTGGCTTCACTTATTTCAGGAGCAACCTCGCTTGGTTGTTCAAAGAACTCGACTTCAAAACCCTTACCTCTCAAAATTTCAAAATAATACCGTTGAACAAGCGCTGCTTTATCGTCGCCAAATTCTTGGTTATTGATGTATTTTTTGATGTATTGGTTCGCAAAATGTGAGCGCTCGGAGTAGGGCGTTTGTTGACCAAATCCGATGGTTTTTTTGATGAATGGACTACATTTTTCAATCTCAGAGAGCGAAGCCGCGACGAGCCCTGCAGCAAGCGTTTCAGGCTCTTCTGTTGGTTCCAACACAACCATTTGAGAAGGTTTCGCGAGATGTTGGTAGTATTGTTCAAGTGATAGTTTCATATTGCCCTCGGAACCATTATCGACCGAGAGTGAGAAAAGTTGCTTCAATGTGGGTTTTTATTCATATCGGATGGCTTTTTGTGGAGTTCACAGTGTATGAATAGTGAATGTTTACAAATACTTCCCCAGAATCGATCTTATATATTGTGGAAATTTCTTGCCCAGATCAAGAGATTGCAGATGCAGTGTTGACCTGGCTCTATGATGAGCATCTTGAAGATGTTTGCCAATATGCTGAAGAGGCGCAGGCTTACGGTCGGATTCTTGAGTACCCTGAGCCAGAAATAGATGACGACTTCGAGCCTGTTGTCGTGACAGCTGTTTATCGTTTTAAGGATCGTGCGTGTTTGACACATTACCTCAACGCGGGGGCAGCTGAAATGCGAGAAAAGGGGCTGGATGCCTTTCCGCCTGAGGTTGGCCTGACCTTCAAGCGGTCTGCGCAACAATATGTGGATATCGATTTATGAAGTTTTTGCACTCGATGCTCCGTGTCTTTGATTTAGAAAGAAGTCTGAGCTTCTTTTGTGAAGGACTCGATTTGGTTGAAGTTCGGCGCCGCGATTCCGAACAAGGGCGATTTACGCTTATATTTTTGAGGACAGCAGAAGATGCCAAACTTGAAGATCATGATGCGCCAGAAATCGAGCTAACTGACAACTGGGATGAAGAAGCACCATATACAAGTGGGCGAAATTTCGGCCATCTCGCGTTTGAGGTGGAAGATATTTACCAAAAATGTACGCACCTACAAAAAATGGGCATCACGATTTTGAGACCACCTCGAGATGGTCGAATGGCATTTATCAAGTCTCCTGATGGTATCTCTGTCGAATTGTTACAACGTGGCCCCGCACTTGAGCTATGTGAGCCCTGGGCAAGCATGCCGTCGACAGGTTCATGGTAATCGGACAAATAACGGATAGCTGAGATATGTATCTATGTTCTAATGAGAAAATGGGGATGATAAGAAGCACTTTCATAATAGCGATGTTGATATTGATGGTGGCCTGTGATGAGGGTCACTCGGAAAGAACATCGAACGGCGGTGGTGTTGTGACGGTCGGGGATACCGACAGCAGCGATTCGGATGATGATGAGAATACGCAAGATCAAGGTCAAGAATCTGACGACGATGCGTCTCAAGATAATGATCAAGATAACAACCAAAATAATCCATCAAATAACGGCAACACTCAACCAACGATGTATCCCAACTACGACTTAACAATGAATATAGGTGATGTGGTCCCGCCTCTTCTTTGGACTGAGGCCATAACACCAACTGGTCAAACAGGTCGTTTGAGCTTTGAAGACCTGTATTTGAATCGAAATCTACAAACACAGCATAGTTTATTATTTGCGATGTATGCGCGAGATTGTCCGGCTTGTGAAGATAGTTTGAAAGCGATTAATAATAGAATATCAGATTTGAATGCGGCAGGTGTGACAAGCGTGTTGTTTACCGATTCTGATTTTCTGACGACTGAGCCGTTGAACTCAAATGCGTCGAGTCAGTATGTTAATCGATATGTTGAGACTGACTTTGCTTATCGAACAGGTGGCCTCGATGAGTCTTCGGGTATTGATACATCGACATGGTTACCAGATTTTTGGCCATACTTTATTTTAGTTGATTTAGAGAGTATGGAAATCACCAATTTGGATGATATGAATACGCTCATTGAAGATGCACTTGCAATTAAAAGAAGTCATCTTGGACAATCTGAAGCCGAAGTATGTGACGAAGAAAGTCCTGAGGTTCCATCGGCGTTTCTCCAATATGATTCCGAGAATCCTATCATTTTGAATACTTCAACTTCACATAGTGGTGGGGTTTGCTCGAACGATACAGATACATTTCGATTAAATACTGCTTACCGGACGCAAATCAACATCGAGACGTTTGGTGGCGGGATTCTTGAGATGAAGTTGTTCAATGAAGAACGCCAAGAAGTAGATCAGGTGATCATTACCAATAAAGTAGCATCTTTAGAGTCAACCTCAACAGGGTTTATCCAGATATCGAACTCAACCGGTTTCGCATCTTATGTACTAACGGCAGATCCGCTATGAAGGTTTGAGAAAAGATGAGAATTTGCGATCGACATGACACCGCTGTAAAAACGGCACTAGAGGATTAGATGGAGCTGACCACACCAGTAGGATCGTTCATTGGCGGTGTATTAATTGGGCTAGCCGTGGTCATGTTGTATGTATTTAGTGGGCGGATTGCCGGCATTTCTGGAATTGTCGCTGATAGCATGACCCGCGCGAGTGGGCGTCTGTGGCGGTTGATCTTTTTAGCTGGATTATTGATTGGTGGTTGTATCGTCCGGCTTTTATCACATGATGGTTGGCATTTTGAAGACACAACATCGGAGACGCCGCTAATTGTCATAATCATTGGTGGCTTACTTGTTGGCATTGGTACGCGATTGTCGAATGGTTGTACTTCAGGGCACGGCGTGTGTGGTAATGCACGGCTTTCTCGGCGATCGATGGTCGCGACTGCTACATTTGTATTCGCCGGTATGATGATTGTTGCTATTGCACGAACAGGAATGGCACTGATATGATCGATCGAAATTGGGGAAAAGAATATATTGGCGAAATGGTGGCTTTCTGCGCGGGGCTTGTCTTTGCGCTAGGACTTGGTATCTCAGGAATGTTACGTCCAGGTAAAGTGATTGCGTTTCTCGATATATTTGGCGACTGGGATTATAGTTTGGCGCTTGTGATGATTGGGGCTATTTTAGTGGCATTCGTTGGCTTGTCTTGGGCACATCAACAAGATCATGCACTTAATGGCGCCGCATTTCCGCCGGAACCGCGCTCACAAATTTCAAAGAGATTAATTGTTGGAGCCGTGCTCTTTGGCTGTGGCTGGGGGTTATCTGGCTTTTGTCCTGGCCCTGCGGTTGTCTCGTTGGTTACACTTAGTTTAAAGCCGATTGTTTTTGTCCTGGCCATGTTGATCGGTATGGTTGTGATTGATTTGGCTTTTCCTAAAAAATAGCGACGCATAGAAAAAAATTAGATTTCAGAGCACACTCGATGCACAATCAATTGAGGAGGGGGCTCTTAACACTTGCCCTTTGTGCTAAGTTATGTCTGCAGCAATTTCATCAATACCGGTTAAGGCGGCCCGAAAGAAATCGAAAAGACGTTCGGTCACCGAACCAGATTTATCATACCCACAACCAGTTATTCAAAACGGCGCCGTATTGCCTTTTGATCGAGAGAGAGCATATTCTCCCATCAATGCGCCAGTTGCATTTCAGCCATCTGAGCAGCGAATTTTGCCACTGGGCAATCAAATCTATGCTGGCGATACCATTGCAACGTTGCAGGGCTTCGAAGACAACTCATTTGACGCATGTATTACCGACCCGCCATACAATATTGCTAGAGGGAATAAAAAAGGGATGACATGGGCCTTTTCAAATCATGTGACGATGCACGAAAAATGGGATGCCTACTCTACCGATGATTATGAACGGTTTACGGCTGCATGGATGTCAGAGGTGTGTCGGGTGGTTAAGCCAAATGGGAACATCTTTATCTTTGGAAGCTACCACAATATCTACACCGTTGGTGCCATCGCGACGCGCATGGAGATGAAGATACTCAATAGTATTATTTGGGCAAAGCCGAATGCGCAGCCAAATATTACATGTCGAATGTTTACAGAAAGTACCGAACAATTAGTTTGGATTTGCAATAACCATTTTAAAAAGGCTTCCAAGTGGACATACAACTATGCCCATATGAAAGCATTGAATGGTGGAAAACAAATGCGAAACTACTGGGAAATCCCGTTGACACCGAAAAGTGAAAAAACGGAAGGAAAGCATCCTGCCCAAAAACCGTTGGCATTGATGGAGCGCATTGTTTTGGCTGGAACACACCCAGGCGATCGTGTGTTAGATTGCTTTGCAGGTTCTGGTTCAACATTGTTAGCGTGCGACAAACTTGATCGACGTTGGATTGGTATCGAACGCGATGACAATTATTGCGACCTTGCTTATCGTCGAATCGATAGAGAACGACAGCAACGCCGTTTGTTGCCTGTGAATACATAGTCCGCGACATTAACCTATGTTCAAAAAATGGACTGTCTCGTGTGTCATGGGTTTTATGCTCGGGTGTTCGCCCGATTTTATTGAGCTTGAATCGAATGATGGCGGTGCAAGCGATACGATAAACGAAGAAAACCTTGATGGCTGGATTGGCGGTGATTGTATGGCAGAGGATGACTGTCTGTATGATGAAGCCGTTTGTGTTACGTCACGCCCCGAGATGGGGACATGTAGCCAACAGTGTGACGTGTTTTGTCCGGATATTGATGGAGAGCCTGTTACATTTTGTACTGACATTGAACGTCTGCAAGATGTTTATGAACTTTCAGAAGCACTTGAGTCGGAAGCCGCTTTATGTTTAGCGCGATGTGATACTTCATTTTATGAGAACGAATGCCCCGAAGATTATAGATGTATCATGACGCAGCGGCAGTCTGAGCCACATTTTGCCAGAAGCGCCTGTGTGCCAGAGGTTTGGTTAGGAGAGCAAAAACCGATATCATCTTGCCAGAACGAACTTCGAATGCGTTCTATCTCTTTTGAAGTGCTTGCCGACTGGACGACGCCACTCAATGAAGATGCTGCAAATGACTGTTATGTCGATGAGGCGATAGCATTGTTTTCGCCAGTCAATGGAATTGAAGTTGTCGACGGACTCGAACGTCCTGTTGAACATTTGATTGCATCATGTGCGCTCGCGACTTCAATTTCAGACATGTTCGCAGATCTCTCAAGCAGAGGCGTTCGCAAGCTCATCACGTTTGGAACATATAATTGTCGGACGATTGCCGGAACCTCAACGATGAGTAATCATGGACGTGGATTGGCAATTGATATCGCTGGTTTTGAGCTTGAAGATGGCACGGTTATCACGTTGAGTAATGATTGGGAACGGCCGGGCGAAGAGCAAACTTCATCAGCAGTATTTTTGAATGCGCTCAGTACTTATTGGTGGGAAGAAAGTATTTGGGATACGATTTTAACACCGGCATTTGATGCAGCACACGCCGATCATTTTCATGTCGACTTAACTGAAGATGGCTCTCGTTTTTTCAAGTGAGTGAATTGCTAAATCTTCTATTTCTTTTTAAAGACATGACGGAGATGAGTGAATAATTTCTGCGCCTCAGCTTGTCTGTATAGTTGGTGACCTTGTGCCTTAATCTGACTCATTAAATGTTTGGGTAGCCCAAACCATTGTGCGACCTGAGTATGTGCAGTCGTCTTCGATAAGTTAAAATCTTCAACAAGAATATTCTCGAAATACTCGAATATTTGACCACTATCCTTAATATCGCCAAGTTGACTGATTAATTTGGAGAAACCCAAATATAATGACTGTGACATCAAAATTGGAGATGCTGCAGGATCGCTTTCATCCAGTTGGCCATATTTTGATTGTGCCAAAGGCGTGAGAATAAGTGGACGAAACGCTTCGACAGGATGACTGTTGTTAAATCGCAGTAAACCTCTTAAAGCATAAAAGTACATAGGAAACCATCTGACCTGACGGCGATACTCGTGAAGCCCTTCTTCAAGATCCGTAAAGTCAGGCTCGAGCGCGATGACTTTTTCGATGCGCTTCTTGAGTCGTTTTCGTAGAAAACGTTGATCTTCTTTTATCGAACCGAAATCAAATGCATATATACCTGCTCTCAACTCATCGAAGGGAGGACTTGTTTGCCATAATGTTGAAAGCAAGTGTTGAAGTGTTTGTTCCGCTTTCTTGAAATGCGTCTCTATTCTTGCCACAACATGTGTGGGAACATTCATCCCCAGCGCATATTCGAACATGGTATGATGGTAGTCGTATGCGCCAATGCTATCTTCAAGTGACTTAATGAGCCTTAAACCTGTTTCAAAAAATGCATCTCTTTTCTTATGCAGTCGAAACAATGCTTCAAGCATAAATGTACTTGTGCGTACGGTGCGAGTGAGATGTGATTTGTCCAATGCTTGTGTATCAACCTGCGCAACTTGTATTTCGAGTTCTTCGAGCCAGTACAGAAAGGCACGTTTGGAGCGAGGATATTGAGCTATGTGTTCTGTCGACATAGCCTATTATATTAAAAGTCATGACTGAACGCTAGCGTATTGACCAAGGTGGTGGGTTCATGACTTTGGTTAAAACGATAGACAGATAGGAAGTGATTAAATTAGTTGAAAGTGACTATAATTTAGTTGAGCTCAATAGATGGGATAAAGAGCATATATCCTATATAATAAAAAATACGAATAAAGACGTTGTTTATGACTAAAAACATTCCAATTTAGTGCTAAATAAATCCCCAACATTAAAATATAATTGATGAAAAATGAAGTATTTGACAACATTGTTTGCTTATCCTACATTGTGGTTGTAAGTGGTTAGAGGTAATATTATGTGCTTTCGCTCAATTCTGTTTTCTATACTAATCAGTTGTTTAGGCGTCGCTTGCGGCTCAGAAGGCACTGATAGTCGTTTGATGTCAAATGACACGGTTGAGCTGATTGAGGAGACTGAACAACAAAACGAAGCCAATGAAGCGGATCAGCCTATAGAAGTCGAAGTCGAAGTCGACATCGACATCGAAGAAATCGAGGACGTTGAAGCTGATATTTCGAAGTTTAGTCACATCGATCGACGTATCACAGATTTTTGTTTATTCATGTCTGACTGCCATAGCGATCTGAGCATTGATATTTGTGTTCAAGAAAAGAATGTAGAACTCGACTCAATCGCTTCAAAAGGGCGGAGTTGTTACGTCGTCAAAGACGCATTTATGGATTTGATGAAGTGTGAATCAGACTTATCGATATGTGGTTTATCTGATTCGGAACTCTTTACGAACTGTGAGCGAGAAAGTCGCACACTTCAAGGGTTAACCCAACATTATAACAGTTGCCTGTAAAACCGATTTGATATAGGCCTTGCAACCTTGTTCTGAATACGGAAATCTATATACAGAGGTTTTATATGTTCAAACGTTTAAAGCGGTTTCCATTTTTATATGTATCATTATGTTTCAGCTTGTTCCTGTTGATGGGGGCAGATAGTTGTGGCGATCCTGTTTGCGGTGACGGCATCGTCGATGATGGTGAATCGTGTGATGACGGGAACCTCAATGGTGGTGATGGGTGCGATGCGTCGTGTGATATTGAAGATATCGTTGAAGGTGTCGAAGCATTTTGTGGTGACGGCAAAGTTGATCGAGGTGAAGCCTGTGATGATGGCAATCAAAATGACGAGGATGGATGCCGAAATACATGTGAGCTGAATCCCTCATTCTTCTGCGGAGATGGGACGCGCCAATCATTTGAAGCCTGTGATGATGGAAATGAGATTGATGATGATGCATGTTCAAACCGCTGCGAGTCAAATCCGTTAGATGAACCCATTTGTGGTGATAATATTCTGGAGAGTACTGAAGAATGCGATGACGGTAATATCTTAAATGGTGATGGATGCAGCAGTACCTGCACGGCAGAAGAACCACAGAGCGAGTTGTGTGGTGACACTATTCAAGACGTCGGCGAGGAATGTGACGACGGAAACCGAATTGATTTCGATGGATGTGATTCTGATTGTCGCAATGAAATTTTATGTGATGACACACATTATCGAGGCGAGTCATGGATTGGAGAATGTGGTCAATGTGTGTGTGATACAGATGGACAAATCTTTTGTAGAGCCTGTCCAGACCCAGAGTGCGGCAACGGAATTACGGAAGAAGGTGAAGAATGTGACGATGGTGATGAAGATGATTTTGATGTCTGCACCACATCATGTCGTTTTCCGGCATGTGGCGACTTGATACAACATGCCAACGAGATGTGTGATGATGGTAACCTTGACAATGGTGATGGGTGTGATGAAAATTGTATGCTTGAAATGCCGACACCAGTGTGTGGCAACGAAATCATCGAAGCAGATGAAACGTGTGATGACGGAAATATCTCTGATAATGATGGTTGCGATGCCAATTGCCAAATTGAGGCGACACCAGATCCTGTCTGTGGAAACAACATGACTGAAGTTGGCGAAGAATGTGACGATGGAAATACGGACGACCTCGACAATTGCAATAATGACTGCGAAATCCAAGAATGTGGTGATGGTACTTTACAAACTTATCTTGGTGAAACGTGTGATGACGGTAATCTTGATAACGGGGATGGGTGCGATGACGGCTGTCTTATCGAAATTTGTTACGACTGCGATGGCGCAGGCAATTGCATGCCAAGTCCAATTGATACATCTTGTGGACCTGGTCAAGTATGTGATGGCGTAGGTGTCTGCGTGACCCCCGTTTGTATCACAAATACCCAATGTGCTTCAGGAGCTGGCGTCTGTGAAAGTGGAACTTGTCAAAATGGTGGGACAGCTTCGGCAATCTGTGTGAATGTACCGGCAGCTGAAAATGACCCCTGCGGTGGCGGAAACATATGCGATGCATCGGGAATGTGTGTCACGCCAGCTTGTACACTTGATTCAGACTGTAACGATATGGATGACTGTACCGACGATGTGTGTACAAACCCTGGCACAACAATGGCTTCATGCCAATCGACTGTTTCGCCTGATGGTAGCCTGTGTGATGACAGTGCTTCTTCAGGAGATGGCCAGTGTGTTGTTGGCGACTGCCTTGATTGTTTTGATGACAGTGGTTGCGATATGGGATTAACTTGTGTCGCAGGTATGTGTATGTGACTTCAAGTTTACAACTTACAACGTTTTCCGGCCGTTAAGGCAACCGACCTTCATACCCTCGGTAAATTTTAAAGGCTTCAGCTTTTCCAAATCCTGCATGTGCACCGTGATAAGTGGCAAGCAGCTCAATCATCTCGGTCGAAAATGCATGCGGAAATGGTTTCTTTTCATGGGCATAAGCCTCAAATGCATGAATCTTTGTCGATAGTGTATCTGTAATATCGACATAGTAGTTGGGGGCAAAGGTTTGGGTATTCCAGAACGATGTTTTCGGTATTTCAACGCCTAAGATTGACACGGGTTTTTGACGTGGGCGACCAATAATCTTCGCTGCCTCTAGCGTGATGCGATGATCTTGGTTTAAATCGGTATCGACATGTGTCACAATTAAATCTGGCGATAAGCCGAGTTCACCAACTGCGCCAGCAATATCTGCCATAGCGTATGTATCAAATTTCTGATCTCGGAAGCCCAGGTAAACAGGCACATTTAAACCCAGACGTTGGCACGCTTCTTCGCCGTGATGTCGATTATCTTGAACGGTATCACCTCTCGTCTGAACGACGCCGTCC
This sequence comes from Myxococcota bacterium, assembly GCA_020627505.1. Classification (GTDB taxonomy): domain Bacteria; phylum Myxococcota; class UBA727; order UBA727; family JAHDBA01; genus JAHDGS01. The sequence goes on along the minus strand of JAHDGS010000001.1, from coordinate 101,313 downwards.
GATAGAAAAACAACATCAACACGCCAACCATTTTGTGAAAGCTTGGCCAATGTTCCACCAGCACCGAGTGTTTCATCATCAGCGTGTGCCATTAATGCTAAACACGACTGCTGTTTTGAGTTAGTAGACATCGCTATCTCCTTGCGTAAGCCACCAACGGCCAGGATTTCGAATAGATGGCCCATCACCATCGACATAGATATAGACCTCACGGCGCGATGATGGGTAATTTAAGCCGACATCAGCTAGAATATTTGTATAACAGCTTTCTTCATGAGCCCAACAAGTGACCATTTGTGCTTGTTGCCGGAGACCTTCATCGAACAGCGTCAAGAGTTGTGCTTGCTGATGAGATGGCGATCCTAAAAGACACATATCAAGAATATGAAAAACCCGCTCCGTCGCACCGACATATAATTTGGTGATAGCCCAGCCACCTTCGGGAAGCTGCCAAAAACGATAGTTACAACCAGGTTTTGAATATCGCCACGTTAAGTAAGCGTTTGACCGTTCGACACCAATATAGTTGGTTGGTGATACTAAGTCGAGTGACGCGATATCATCGACTTCGACGAGAACTACCGCATTGTGCTGTTGATAACTTTCAAGTGAATATTGTCGCGCAGGAACCTGCATTAGCTGATGCCAGCCATTTCGCCCAAATGAACCATTCGATTTTTCATTTGGAAAGGTGTGGGCAAAATGGGTCGGTTCGTCACGGATATCGGTAATGCAACGTCGACCCAACTCATGAAGAATACCTCGGCCACGATAGTCGGGATGTGTCATTACGTCTTGAATCATCCAACTCATATGATTGGTTTCTCGATCGTTCAAGCGAAAGTGATATGGAACAGCAACATATTGCGCAATGATGTCGTGTGCCTGATTCCGACAGATATAGATGCGCGCATGACCAGCTGGCGGTTGAAAATATTGCCAGTTGAGCATGGCTTCGTCCCATGGAACATGGGGTTGGATGAGATTGATGAGCTGAAGCAGTGCATCCGTGTCTTCTGGTCCGGCCATTTCAAATGAGAGCCCGTTGAGTCGGGCGTTGTAGTGAGACATGTGAATCCTTTCAAGCTTCGTTTTGCTCGACAAAATAGTGAATGTCGTCCCAAGAAGGAAGTGGGGCTCTACTCGGAAACAGAATGACGACCAATGTTTGTATAATCACTTTGATATCGGATAAGGCCGAACGATTCGATAAATAGGCAGCGATTTTGTACAGTTTATACGGTTGAACCCATTTTTCGTAAGCAGATTTTGGATCTTCAGCTGATGCCAACAGTTCTTCTTCATTTCGTAGGTGTATTGTCAGCGGGTCGGTAAGGCCAGGTCGATGCCGAAGAATTTCTTGCCATAAAAAGTCGGAACGATCGACATAGGCTTCGACTTCTGGTCGTGGTCCGACAAAAGACATCGTCCCTGTCAAAATATTATAGAGCTCTGGTAGCTCGTCAAGCTTGGTTTTTCTGAGGAGTCGTCCCATCCGAGTGATGCGGCTATCCCCTTTTGCTGTCACATGAAGACCAGAGTTTTCGGTGGACATCGAACGAAATTTATAGAGCGTGAACGGTGCACCATCTTTACCAACACGTTGTTGTTTAAATATTGGGTGCCCGGGACTTTCAAGTCGAATGATGAAGGCGATTAAGATAAGTAACGGCGATAGTACGATGAGGGCGATGCCGGCGAGACAACGCTCAATCCAGTTGGGCAAACCCTCTGACCGCATTTATAAAAGTGCACCTTTGAGGTGCTCGACCATATCTGCACGTTCCCATGTAAATGATGCTTCAGAGCGACCGAAATGACCATAGGCCGCCGTTGGGCGAAAAATCGGTTTGGTAAGACCAAGGTGTTCGATCAGTCCAGCTGGTTTCAGCGGAAAGAGTTCACGAACAACGTTTTCGATCTTTTCTTCATCAACTTGGTTGGTGCCAAAGGTGTCAACCAAAACACTCACAGGATCGGCGACACCGATCGCATATGCAAGCTGAACTTCAGCGCGTTCTGCAAGACCTGCCGCGACAATATTTTTAGCAACGTATCTGGCCATATAGGCTGCTGAACGATCAACTTTTGAGGCATCTTTACCGGAGAATGCACCACCACCATGGCGACCCATGCCACCATAGGTATCAACAATAATTTTTCGGCCTGTGATACCTGCGTCGCCCATTGGACCACCGACCACAAATATACCCGTTGGGTTGATATGATATTCTGTTTTGTTTGAGATGAGTTCAGGAGGTAATGCTGTCTCAATTACATTTTTTTGAAGTGCATCTCGTAAGTCACCCAACTCGATCGATTCAGCATGCTGTGTCGATAAAACGACGGCATCAATATGAACGGGCTTTCCGTTTTCATAACGAACGCTGACCTGACTTTTACCATCAGGACGGACCCAAGGTAATGTTCCATTTTTTCGAACTGTCGAAAGTTTCTTTGTTAAATGATGTGCAAGCGCAATCGGAAGCGGCATGAGTTCTTCTGTTTCGTTACAAGCAAAACCGAACATCAAACCTTGGTCACCGGCGCCCATATCTTTTTCTTCAGCTGCATCAACACCGATCGCAATATGCGGCGATTGACCTTCAATCGCAGACATGACGCCACATGTTGTGCCGTCAAAACCCATATCAGATGATGTATAACCGATCTCACAAATCGTTTTTCGAACAATCGCCGGTACATCGACCCATGCTTGCGTTCGCACTTCGCCAGCCACCATACAAAAGCCGGTTTTGAAAAGGGTCTCCACCGCGACACGTGCATCACGAGGATTTGGATCCGCTTCTAAGATGGCGTCTAAGATGGCATCAGAAACTTGGTCAGCCATTTTATCAGGGTGGCCCTCTGTGACAGATTCGCTTGTAAATAAGTAAGATTGCTTTGTCATATATGATTGTCCGTATATTATTCGCCTGGGTTCACCACTTCAATATCACCTAAAGGAGAGATTGAGAAGCTTTGCTGGCCTTTGGTTGTTAGTTCAGCTTCAAAGAAGATAAATCCTTCATCGTCTATCACGACTGACAGGAATTTCGACATATCATAGACTTGTGCGCCAAAGCTGAGTCGAGTTTCAGTTGAGGCCTTTTCGACCATATGTTTCATATTATCAATGACGCCAGATAGTAAGCGTTGTTGGTATCGGCCTTGTGTCTTATTCTTCACGCCGAGTTCGAATGATTCACGTAAAACAACACGACCATGTTCACTGACATCGTTTATCGTGATGTCAGTTGATTGTGCGAGATTCCTTCCTGGAATATCCATACCTGTCACGCGGCTTATCGATGCCTGATTCGGGGTTTCAACATTCGATAGAACGATGGCTTTTTTGGCTTTGTTTGAATCATCAGCAAGTGTGACTTCGGCAACAACGGCACCAGTTGAAGCGATAAAGACTTGATGAAGTTGAAGAATGGTTCCGAAATCAGTGATTGTGGAGCCGACTTTGAGAGCTGGTATCGCAACAGGATCATCAAGGTCTGGTAAAAAAGCGAGTGGAGTACGTCCACCGATAATTGTGATGACGTTACCGGTTGCAGCCATATGAAAACGTTCAGATAGCTTTCCTTCATAGCGCAACGATGAAATGTCATATGCCTTTTGTTGTGGCTGACCTTCGAGGTCGGTATAGGACAGAATGAACTCGCTATCTGTCGTTTTGATTGTAGGAGAAACGATATTGGCGTCGCCAAGATTTTCGTGTTCGTCGTCGCGATCCTGTTCGCGTGCGTTTTCAAGTGCGCCTTCTATGGTTTCTGTCCCTTCATCTTTTGCGAGTTGTGCGGGTGTTGGCATGGGTTCACGACCAGACTCGACCTGGTCTTCTTCTTTTTCCTGAACAGGAGCATCTTGTGTTGGCACTGATTCAGGATCAGATTCAAGTTGCCCTTCTTCTTTCTCTAAAACTTCTACCTCGGCAGGTGCATTCCCTGTTGGCTCGGTTTTTTTGGGTTGGTTTTGCTCAGTCACAACATGTGTTTCGTTTTCTGTGAGGAGCGCTGTCGCTTTATCTAACGTCGAGCTGACGACCGGCACTTCACCAAATTCTTCTTTCACTATTTCCTGTGCCTTAAAGCTCACATCGGCAGGTTGTTTGGAGCTGATATAAAATATCGTCGAAACGAAGCCGATTTGAACGGCTGCCGCAGTGATATAAAGCAAGGTGCGTCGCCAAGGACCAGAAATCGATGTTTTGAGTAATTGTTTCCGCATCCATAGGGCTGCAACAACAGGCACGAAGACACCAATGACAAATGCACCGACAAATATGAGAAGTTTGATAAAGATGCCAGCTTCGGTCCAGTTATCAGTCAGTGATGCGACTGTGAAAAATCCAATAATGGCCGCTGCAACAACGACAAAGAAAAGGAATAATCCCGATATAAAGCGAAGTAATAAAGTTCGCCCTTGATTGTTATTTTGGGGCGCTGATGCCGAAGGCGATGTTTCGTTCTCACCAAATAAATCTTCTGGGGGGGAAAAATCTGTACTCATAAAAACTCCTTACTTGCAGAGACTAGCTTTTTGACGGGGATGATCAAGATGGTCGACATGGAAAGACAGAATAAATAATCTATTTAAATCAGCTGGTTAGAGTGCAGCATATTGCTGGAATCCTTTGCTCTCTCTGATACTGGATATCATGAATATTTCCTGGTGATTTTGGTTGGATATGCTAACTGAAAGTTCACGGATCGGTGACCGAGTGGCTGAAGGTGCACGCTTGGAAAGCGTGTGTGCGTTCACACGTACCGAGGGTTCGAATCCCTCTCGATCCTCCAGGCCTCGCAATGGCGTCGTCCTGAACTCCCCCAGGCTGGGAACAGAGCAAGGGTAGGGTTCGGCGTCATGTGCGGGGCTTTATTTATTAGAGGGGCTGATGCAGCCCCCTCTGTTTTGCCGTGCATGCCGCCAAAACATTCACCCCAACTCCACTCCACGTCACCCCAATCGCGTCCCGCGGCTTCCGCATTCGGGTTATACGAATAAAATTTTGTTGGTCCCTCTGCTTGCGATGCCCTGAGCTTGTCGAAGGGTCGAAGAGTCGAAGGGTTAAAAGGTGAAAGAGCTAAAGATATCCGTTCTGCACATTATCAATAGAAGAGTTATTCTTCGAACAATGAATCAAAAATACAACTGTACAACCTGCGGCGAAAGCCATGGCGGCTGGTAAAAGATTTTTACAATGGCATTACGCTCCATGAAGCTGAAAATCGGGTATCAGAAGCTCTTTTAGGGTAAATAAATCATCTTTTCCGAGATTTAAACACACGAATCCTCAAGTTCAATCGGAAGGTATAAAGGAGGTTTGATAGATATACCAGAATATGGTATATTTAGAATGAGGTTTATGTTGGCGAAAAATACATCAATCATTTTAGGAGATCATTTCGATACTTTTTTGAAGGCTGAGGTTGCCTCTGGTCGATACGCCTCTGTGAGCGAAGTCATACGTTCTGCGTTAAGATTATTAGAAGATAGACAACAATATATCGACTCAATGAATCAGGCATTGCGACTTGGAGAAGAGAGCGGTGAACCACGAAAAGTCGCGAAAGATGATTTCAAATTAAGAATGAAAGAGAAAATATCCAACAACGACTTTCAGTAAATCCTAGCTCATGAATATAAAATTCACTCCACTAGCGGAAGAAGATCTCGAGTCAATTTATCATTATTCATATCAGCAGTGGGGCGTCCATCAGGCAGATAAGTATATTGACCGATTGTACCATGATATTGAACAAAAGATTTGTGAGTATGATTTGGGTCGACACTTTCCATATTCTAAGAAAGGATATCGTTTTATCACCAGTCAAAAACATTTCGTGTTTTATAGGTATGAGAAAAATGACGTCATCATTATCAGAATCTTAAATAAGGTCATGAATATGGGTGACCACCTCTAGCCGATCGTCAATCACTTCACCTTCAAAAATGACTTCACTAGATTCTAAAGAATCAGCAAGGTTCTTTTGTGCTAGCAGGTCGGCATCTGAGAACTGGGTCATGTGCTCAGTTTTTTCTGATGCATACACATCTTTTGAAGGCCATTGCGCATAGGCCATATAGCTTCTTTCTTCATCAAGCTTATGAAGGCGAGAACCGAGGCTGCCAAGATGCTTGTAGATGTTATCTGTATGGATACGCCAATTCTTTTCGAACTGTTCTTCGAATCCTGGCTTCGCTTTGAACTTGTAGATGACGCAGTACATGGGTTTCTTAGATTTTCGGAACTTTTTCAAGCATCAAGCGCCTTTTGAAACACGGCGACTTTTTCTGATAAAGTGGCCTTTAGCGTTGGTTCAATTACACCGTCTTCGGCTGAGAAATTTTTCTGAAAACTCGGCAACGAAAATGTAACAATCGGTGCTTCATACTGAAAGCTGAATCGATTGGTCGCTGCTTCTAATACAAACTTCCCACCAAGTCCGCCAGGAGATGTGGCAAGCAAGAATAGTGGTTTACCAGCCCAAACATTTCCATCAATACGGGATGCCCAATCATATATATTTTTGAAGGCGACTGCATAAGAACCGTTGTGTTCGGCAAACGACACAACGATACCATCTGATTCTGCAACTAATTGTCGAAACCGATGCGCTAGCTCGGGGATTCCATCGGCCTCTTCTCTATCGATGCTATAGATTGGCATTTCAAGGTCGTTGAGATCGATGAGATTGACCTCAACACTGTTGAGCTGATTCGCGACATATGTCGCGAAGGTTTTGTTAATCGAGCGAGAACTATTGCTTGCACCAAATGCGAGTATCTTTTTCATCATATCCTCTTTATATGAGTTTAAGCCCAAGACGAGGTATTGAAAAGCAGTTTAAACGAAGAAAAGATAAGCCCAATAAACAGGGGCGCACAAGATAGCAGCGATCACGATAGCAGGACCTATAAAACCGAGGTACCGCCAAGAAGAAAAGCGGACCTCTTTCAAGCGCTCGTCGATTTTGAGCGACGTCGTTAAACCATCCACCATGACCGCTTCTGCTGGAAAGTTTGGGTTGTATAAAATTAACTCTTTGACATCATCGGTGACCGCCCAATGTTTAAGTGTTTTATCCTCAGCAGTCACGGCTGTGCCATTCGGCAATGTAAATTGAAGGGTGTAATATTTCTCCGGTTGGCCGTTGACGCTGAGCCCGGTGTTGCGTCCTTGTTGAACAGTACCGCGCACTGTACGGCCACGTTCAAGTAAGTGAATGACACTGCGTCGTTTTTTTAACCCTATAAAAAAGAATATACTTGGAATACCGGCAAACATCCCACCGTGAATGAGTAGAAAACCTGCAACACCTATATCTCCTGAGACAAGCTGTCTTGGAATAACATATAGGACTTCAATAATACCGACGAGCATGAAAATCGAGATAAACGACGCGACACCACCACCACTCAAAATAATGAGCTTATCGAGTAACCGAAGCTGACGATGATTGTTTTTGAGTAGCTCTTGCCGAAAAAGTGTGAGTGATGTTTCTTTCGAATGCATGTTAAAGAGAAATATAAATCAGGAACCCAATATAACCAAGAATAGAGATGATATTCATACAGGCTCCGATATGTGAACGGGTATTCATAAATCGAATTCTGCTGGTTTCTTCATCGAATAAAAGGCCTTCAATCAGTCCGTCGGCAAGTACTGCATTATAAGGGTTGTCTTTCATGTAAAGAACAGCCTCATATGGCTCATCTTCAACAGCTGCCATTAATTTGGTTTCTTGAAAGAAGGTTATTTTATCGCCTTCCGTTGTTTCAAACGCAATTTGATAGTCTCTTGCAAGGACGATTTTAGATTCGTGATCGACAATATCTTTTGGCTTGCCAACGATATGGCCGTCAGTCAGCACACCTTCTTCAAGTAAACGAATATGCGATATTCTCCTGAGTGCCTTAAAGAGATAAATCATCGTACCGAGTCCAAAAAATATCGTCACCGGAAGTGTTGCCGTGAGAATATGCAACATTGGGCGACTGCCCTCTAGTAACCAGATAAACCATGCAGCCAATATGCATATCATACTCAAAAAAATGGGGGAGATACTATAGCCAAAGAGCAACGCAAGCTTATCAAATGCCGAAAGAGAACGATTGTCAACTTCAAAGAAGGCCGACCGAAATGGTTTTAGATATGTGTGTCGTGCTTTAGCGACAACCGTGGACTCGCTGGAGTTCATAAAAAACCTCTTGAATATGTTCTTGATTTAAGAGCCGTTCAACATCTTCTGAAACAATACTGAGTTTATCTAAGTTGTTTGCTTGATTCAAAAAATACATTCCACGTGCCCACACAATCAAAATCGATTCTCGCCAACATGGGTCTTCACTGAGTAATTCATAAACGGAAGGTTCATTGACTTTTGCATAGTTGAGATAACGAGCAAGATACCACAAGGTCGTTGAGACGCCATCTCGAATCGAGATACGTCGATCACCAAAATATTCTTCAAAGGCAATGCCTGCACTGAGACCATTGACATATTCAAGGACTTCTTCAAAAAGTGAATCGAAGCCTTGCCCACCTGATGAGACGCTTGCTGCATCCGCGGGATCACCACCAAGATAAGTGTCAGCATAAATATCACATTGATCCACTTGCGCACCTGCGCAAGGTGGCCATTTCGGTTCTTCAGCGTCATTCCGTATCAAGCCGCGTGCAAATGAACGCCCAAATTGGGTTGAAGGCCCTCCGCCTGAACAGGTATTGCGAATCCCTGGTGCGACAGCGAAGGCAGCGTCACTTGAACTGTAGTTTTCGAACCACCAAAAGTGCCCACATTCATGCACAAGTGTTGGCATTTGTCGTGCGAGGTCTTCGCGTGTATTCATATTAGCTGAAAATCGTGTCACACAATTTTCAGCAGTATTTTGTAAGGCACCATCGAGAATTTCGAGTGCTTGAGGCAACCGATCTCGAATCAAGTCATACACCAGTTGATTTCGTTCTTCGACATTTGTCGGTATTGTATCTGGAATACGAAGCGAAGGACGTGGTAAAGGCTCACTGTAGCCGAAACGATTGCACAAGAAATCACTTGGATCGATTTCAGGCACAAAAAGTGGCTCATCAACGGGATTCTGATTCACATCCTCTGCTTCTTCATCCTGGCCTTCATCAAGTGTGTCATCATTTGGAACAATATACTCATAATATGTGTCATCAGATGAATGACGTTCAGGCGGATCTGCTGCTGTCTGATTATGACAAGCAGTCGTCAATAATAAAAATGTCACCAAATATATTTTCGTCACTCTGGTAGTGTAGCGACTATGATCTTTCTTGTCCTCTGTCGAACCCAAGACATGACATATTTGTCACAGTGACTGCTGATTTCTTGAATAATTAAGATGCCAGACATTATAACTCATTGAAATATTTTGGTTTAAGAAAAATGGCATGCTCTCTGCTTCATATTTCGTATCCGAAAGGGAGGTAACATGAAAGGTAATGTAAGAGCGTTAGTGACAGTAGGTCTGTTGACACTTCTGACTGTGATCTCGATCGCATGTGGTGAAGATAAAGAGGAATGTGGCATGGATGGTCAACCAGCATGCGAGCAGGTCGATGCTGGTCTTGACGGAGGTGTTGAGGCTGAAGAAGAGGCAGAGGACGCAGAAGCCGAATCATAATTTGATAGCTCAAAAATGACATGTTGCTTTTCCATCCGGGTGATGGTCTAGGGACATGTCGTTTTTTTATCCTGGAGACTTGCTGTTTCGACAGACTCGTGTATTTTGCGCTCATGACATGCGCACATTCGATAACGAATCAGCAGTTTTGGCAGCAACCAAAAGCGGATGTGTTTCTACTATTGTCCCGGCATTTTAGCCGGCTTTTTTTTTGGCATGTTCCAGATCACTTGATGTCGTTCAAGATAGGCGTTTCGAGCTTCGAATTATTTGTCGGCATGATTGCCGACTTTTTTTTGCCCAAATTCTTACAGTCTTTATTTCACCTCAACATCAAAGGAGTCAAAGATGTTTAATACGTTAACCCCAAAAGCAGTTCCAGGCGTTTCTAATGACTGGGTTCCACATATTGATCCACGGCCGTTTCACTGGACTGTGTCGCGTATGCGTCAGTTTTTCGAAAAGAAAGGATTTCTAGAAGTACACACCCAAAACCGTTTGAGTATTCTGGCCGCATGTGAAGACCCGAAGACCATCGCAACATTTGATTATGCAGGGGAGACGTGGCCATTGCCGCAGACGGGGCAAATGTGGCTAGAGTGGGAATTGTTGACGAAAAAAAATGTACCAGGATTTTATTGCGTGTCCACAAGCTATCGCTATGAACCAAACCCGACAGCAGGACGCCACCATTGGATGTTTCCAATGTTTGAGTTTGAAATGCATGGTGGTGTTGAAGAACTTATTTCTCTTGAAAGCGAGTTACTAGAACACCTTGGTATGGGAGACAAAACGGCGTTTCCTGGCGGCTTTTATCAAGAGATAGCGCAAGGATATGGTGTGGACACGTTGGAGAATGAGCATGAACAAGGGCTTTGTGAGAAAAATGGGCCTGTCTTCTTTTTAAGAGACTTCCCTGAACAGACAAATCCGTTTTGGAATATGAAGCGATATGATGGGAGACCTGATATGTCGGCGAAGGTTGATGTTTTGGTACATGGTATGGAGACAATCGGCTCCGCTGAGCGCAGCTGTGATCCGGAACAAATGCGTCAAGGATTCGATACGATTGAAAATGGTGAGTACGCCCAACTATTGTACAGCAAATTCTCTAAGGAGCGGGTTGAGCGAGAAATGGACCAATTTCTCAGTCTTGACTTTGTTCCACGCTCTGGTGGTGGCATTGGGCTAACACGTTTGATGCGAGGTTTACAGCTTTCGAATCAATTACCAAAGACATGGTAGTGGTATTCGAACAATCACATTTGATGGAGGTGGCTTCGATGCCATCTCCTCTAGGCAGATGATGCAAGATATTATTTTAGAATTAAAAGAGAAGCAGATACTCAAAACGGGGACGTTCGTTTTAAAATCAGGACAGCAATCGAATTTGTATTTAAATCTGAGAGAGCTGAGCTTTCACCCACGCTTATTTAAACGCATTGCAACTCAGATGGCGATGAGTTTATCGACATCGACCCACGCAATAATAGGTGTACCATGGGGGGCGCTACCATTAGCAAGCCTGATATCACAGTGCGCGAATCGACCAATGTGGCTTCTCCGAAAAGAAGAAAAAGCATATGGCGATAGCTCTCTGTTACTGAAACCGTCAGAAATATCTTCTGCAACGACGAACGTCACAGTGATTGAAGACGTGATCACGACAGGTGCTTCAACCCTTAAAGCAATCACAGACCTTCGCGCAGAAGGCATATACGTAGAAGAAGTGCTCGCGGTCTGCATTCGAAATCGCGATGTCAAAGCGCGCTTTGCTGAGGAAAACATCTCTTTAAAATACTTATTTACACTCGATGACATCAGTCAGAATTCGGTTAAAGAAATACCGAGTCACAAGTTAAAGCTCCATGACGTCACAAAATCGCCGCTCATATTTTCTGCTGATGTCGAAGATAGTGCACAACTTCTTCATATCATTGAGTCACTGGCTGAAGTGGTCAAAATATTCAAAATACATGCTGATGTCGTTCATGACTTTAATGATCTGACGATCGCAAAACTGAATCAACTCAAACGCCGGTATCAACTCTATTTGATCGAAGATAGAAAGTTCGCTGATATTGGCTCGATCATGGTTCGACAACTCGAACAAAGTCGATACAAATATACGAAGTGGGCAGATGCTATTATTTGTCACGGTATCGCTGGACGTGAGAGCGTTGAGGCGCTTGATCGAGCGTGTGGCTACCACGAAATAGAGCTGCTGGTGCTTGGGGAAATGTCGTCATCACATAACTTGATCGACAAAGCATATACGAAGAAAATCATCGAGATGTTGCCAGCGCTCGAGTCATGTGCCGGTGTGGTTATGCAACAAAGACCGGTTGGGCTTTCTCGCCAATATCAAATATGTACACCGGGGGTGAAGATAGAACAAGGCCAAGATCAAGCAGGTCAGCGATATAGAACGCCGGAGGATGTCATACGCCAAGGCACGGACTTTTGCATTGTCGGGCGAGGCATTCGCCAAGCTGACAGGCCTTACGAGACAGCATGTGTGTATATGCGGCAGATTCAAGAAGCTAAAAGACAATTTCGATGAGACATACTTTTCTAGGACATCAACTCAAATCTCATGTGATGAATGCGGCCGGTGTTCATTGCACAACGTTAGACGAGCTATCAATACTTCTAAAGAACACGAAAGGACTGATCGTCACTAAAACAGCAACTCTTCATCCGCGTCAGGGTAATATAAAGCCACGGTATGCAGAGATACCTGGTGGAAGTATTAATTCGATGGGCTTACCGAATCTTGGAATTGATGCATATATTAACTTCATCACACTGAATTCAATGCGCGCACATCGGATCATATTATCGATCGCAGGACTTTCTCTCAATGAGTTAATACGTGTGGCGCATCGTGCGAATTGTTCGAAGGCGCTGGCGATCGAAGTCAATTTGTCCTGCCCAAATATCGATGGAAAACCACAAGTGGCATATGATTTTCAAACAACTGAATATTTACTCAAGCAGCTTGGTATCATTTTTGACAAGCCTTGGGGGGTCAAGCTCCCTCCTTATTTTGACCCAATACATTTCGATCAAATTACAGAACTGCTCAATCGTTCATCTGTCTCTTTTGTGACGGCCATCAATAGTCCAGGCAATGCACTCTGGCTAGATGAAGACTTAAAATCAGTGATTGTGCCCAAAGACGGACATGGTGGTATAGGCGGACCCATGATTCTTCCCATTGCCTTGGCCAATGTCAGTCATCTCAGAAAACGCCTTAGACCAGAAATTGAAATGATTGGCTGCGGTGGTGTTGAAACAGCCTTAGATGTTAAAAAGCATATGAAATGTGGTGCCCAAATTGTACAAGTGGGGACCACATTGATGAAATATGGTCCCCATTTATTGAATGAACTTTCAGCTTCAGTTTAAAAGACCTTCAGTGAAGATGTATTCGCTGTCATCGGCTGAGGTTGTTCTTGAGTTTTCCCAAGACTGTACCAGTCGATATTCCTTGATGTCCACATGATGGTACTCAGTGTGGCAAAAGCACCGAGTGCACCGACGAGTAAGGATCCTTGCTCCATACCAACCAGGTGATGCATGAACCATAATGTCAGGCCCATCAAACCAGATTGAAGGCCAACAAATTTTTTGTTACTTAATACGGCAGATAAATAAATCGCCACCAAGCCAACGGTCGCACAACTTGCAATGAGATAAGCGAAACCAAACCCAACATGTTCAGAGAAGCCAAGTAATAATAAGAAAAAGACGCTTAAAGAAAGTCCAACCAGTCCATATTGAATAATATGCAAACGTTCCCGACTTAATAATTCGAAAATAAAATACATGCCAAATGTTAGTAAGATAAGGAGCATCCCATATTTGGTTGTGCGTAAGAATTGTGCGTAAGCATCCGTTGGATTTTTAAAGGCGAGCTCAAAAGATTGCTCTGAATCCAAGCGTTGTCGATGCGTCAACACATGCGTTAGACCACTTTGTAGCGCATTTGTTGTAAAGTGAGCGGTAAAACCCTGCTCAGAAATCTCACGTTCATCAGGTAGATAGGCCCCAGAAAAGCTTGGATGCGGCCAATTAGAGCGAACATGTAATGTATGTGATGATGCAGAAATCGGCATTTTAAAATGATCAGTTGCCGCTAATTTAAGCGAGACTGAAAAAGTCCCTGTGTAGTTTTCATCTTCGATCATTTGATAAATATTTTGCGACAGCTCAATCACGAGACCGGTTCCTCGCTCATTCTCGAATAGTGGTAAATTTGATATGGGTCTGACCACAGGTTGTTCACCTTGCCAGTTAAGCGTTGCTGCTTTGATGCCAGATGTTTCGGGTATGGCAACGATAAGGCTTGCTTTCTGAAGAAGCGGTCGAACATTCGTCTCCTTTAAAATAGATTCTAAACGTGTCTTAGATATATGGCCTTCCATTTTTGTTTCGATATCACCAAGTAAGACATCATATATTCCTTTCTGCCGTGTATGATGTTCAGCATCAGCTGTGACAGAAAGTTCATTTGGCATAATAAAAACAATCTCTTCAACTTTTTTGTCTTCCCACTTATCGTCATTTTTGACTTGAATGGTCCGTTCCACTGGTATCTGTAAAATGGGACCAGAGGTTCGACCTGAGTTCCCCCATGCTTTCACAGTCGTTCGTGTCGCTTCTGCACGATAGTCAAGACGCTCAATGGCTAAGTTGTATACCATTGAAAGTGGAATATTTGATAGGAGTAAAAGAATAACCAGTGGGCATAACTTCAGCGCGCGTTGGTGTCTTTTCCAAAAAGAAGGTTCACTGTGATGAGCCGGTAGTCGAGTATATTTTTGTTTCACTGCATCCTCTTTCGAATGCGTCGATACGGAAGCATCATCGATTTGTTCTCCGAATGTCCAGTCACTTTGTTGTTTTTCATTATCTTTTGTATTGCTCATACGATCTCCTTTTCGAGATCATCATAACGGTAGATTGATGAACTAAACGCCTATGCACAAAAGTGCTACGCAAATGTCACAACTTTTGCACATTTGATGTTGCACGCACTGTTGTCGTTATCTCAAAGATGACAAGCACCTATTCGTTTCGACCAAAAGGTATTGTGATGACAAATTGAGCGCCAGAATCTGAAAAGACAGGTTCGATTGTGGCTTCTCTTTGTTCAAGTAAGGTTTTCACGAATGTCAATCCAAGTCCTGTTCCGCCTGAGGATTTGTGCAGGGTAAAGAATGGCTGAAAGACTTTGTCTAGATTTCCGTGAGAAATTCCTGTTCCATCATCATGGTAGGTCAAAACAATCGTTGAAGACTGTTGTTTGATTGAGAATACGACATGTTGTGCCTGATGCTTTACACTATTACTAAACAGGTTATGTATAATATGATGCCAGGCAGGTTCAGATATATGGATGTCTTCGATATCCAACTCATCGGGCCAGGTCAGCTGAAGTGGCGCCGATTCTTTTACAATTTCGCCAGTCAGTTCACGGAGTCGAGAGAGGGATATTTTAGCGTGGCTATGATGCTCATTTTCAAGCCTTGTCAGTTCAACAAGTCTTGAAAGAATTTGTTCAAGGTGAGAAGCGCTTTCAAATGCGTTGTTCACAAACTTGTGGCGCTGCTCGACAGACATATCATCATCATCAGTGATGAGTTCAAGCGATCCTTTAATGGCCGCAATCGGATTTTTGAGCTCGTGAGAAACATATCCCGCAAAACGATCAAGAGCCGCCATTCGTGCTGCCAATTTTTGTGCCATCGAATCAAGGGCATCATCGACATTGGCAATCTCATGTGTCATTGGCCGGGCAATATGGGCTTGATGTTGCTGCGGGTTTTGGGCGTAGTCAGCCGCTTTGTGTGCAAGCTTCTTGAGTGGTTGCGTCAACATAAATGAGATAAAGAGACCGATGAGTACGGCACAACCGACAATTGATAAAAGAAAAACCAATAGCTGATATCGATCGATATAGAGCTGCTTAAAAGGCCGCTTTGGTGTTCGAGACAGATAAACAATACCAAACAATTTTTGATCTTTAATCACTGGATAGGCCAGAAACATACGAATACCTGAACCACGGCTCAGAGATGAAAGCCGTGGAAATGGAGAGTCATATTCTCGAGCGCGCAAGACGATCTCTGGTATACCATTTTGCGCCTGTGCGACTTCATGAATGTGGGCAAAAGATTGCCCGTGACCTGCACCTCGATTGAGTTGGATACCATTGGCATCAAGGACTTTCATCCCTGCCAGCGTTGTTTTTTTGGCTGTCTCCAAAAAATCAGAAACATAGTCTCCAAACAAAAGGGCTTCCGGTTTTGGGGGGATGTCTCGTTGTTGCGGCTCTGGCCGCGGCCCCCGAATATACTCTTTCGTAATATCTGTATGAAACTCAAGTGGCTGGAAACGACCATTCGGGTCTTTCAGTCCTGGCCATTTTGGACTGACGGACCGTTTCTCTAACTGACTATGATCTGTCGCATTTAATAAAAATGATGATATGAATGCGGCCTGTGCCACCAGCTCTCGTTCCGTCTGACGCACAATTTCATTCTCATATAATCGAAAAAACATAATGCCACCAATCGGTAGAAGCAGTGTCATCATCATAATAAGTAGAACAACCGTTCTGAGTTGAAGTCGAAATGTTCTTGTACTATGCGTCATGTGGTGGGTTCAGCTAACTGATAACCTTTTCCGTGATGTGTACGAATGAGTGCTTCGCATCCTGCTGCAGCACATTTTTTTCTGAGCCGTCGAATATGACTATCAACAGTACGGTCGCTGACCACAACATCATAACCATAAACAGACGCCATCAGCTCATTTCGAGAAAAGACTTTTCGCGGCATCTCCATAAAAGAGCGAAGCATGGAAAACTCTGTTGCGGTTAGAACAATCGGATTCGTTTCCCAGAAGACTTCGTACGTATGCGAATCGAGGATGAGTTCCCCAAATTGCAGTCGTGTCTTTGTGTCCGGTTTCGGCGTCGGGGCATGCAGTCGTCGTAAAACCGCTTTAACCCGAGCAACCAACTCCCGCGGACTGAATGGTTTTGTGAGATAATCATCACCACCCATTTCGAGTCCCAACAATTTATCGAGCTCCTCATCACGTGAAGACACGAAAATAATCGGTGTTTGTGCCTGGGCTCTGATTGAGCGACAAATCGAATAGCCATCTTTTTCAGGTAATCCGATGTCGAGGACAATCAACGCTGGTTGAACATGTTCCCATTGAGATATGGCTTCGTGGCCATCTCGGGCTTCACACACTTCAAACCCTTCTCGCGCAAGGGCGTATGTGATGACATCACGAATCGCAGGATCGTCATCAACAACAAGAATGGTAGACTGATTCATTATCACGCTGTCAGTGCTTTAGCCGTGAATCGGTCGCCCCGCTGCAATACACGCCGCTTCATATATCGCTTCATATGTTGTGGGATGGGCATGAACAGCTGTCGCAATATCGTCAATGGTGGTTTCCATCTGCATCGCGAAGGCAGGCTCTGCTAAGAGATCTGTTGCGTTTGGACCAATAATATGGACACCAAGAATCTCACCATAATCAGCGTCTGTGACAAATTTGACGAAACCTGCTTTTTTGCCAAGTATCATTGCTTTTGCATTATGACTAAAATCAAAGCGACCGATGTTGACATTATAGCCTTGTTCTTTGGCTTGCGCTTCAGTTAGGCCTGACCAAGCAATCGGCGGGTCGGAGTAGACACAGCTTGGTGTATAGTCATAGTTAAATGCGGCAGGTGTCATACCGGCAGCATGTTCTGCGGCGATTATTCCTTCAGCTGATGCGATGTGTGCGAGCCATGGCGTATTCACGCAATCACCAATAGCATAAATGCCCGGCTCAGCTGTTTCCATCATGCCGTTGACTTCGATGAAGCCTCGTCCGTCGAGACCCGCACGTGTCGTCTCTAGCCCAATGCCTTGTGTCAGAGCGGGGCGACCGGCGGCAACGAGACAAATCTCTGTCGCAAGTTCGTGCGTATGACCTTCTGAATCTGAAAATGTTGTTGTTGCTGCCACACCATCGGTTTTGACTGCACTGACTTTGACATTTGTTTTGATTTCAACACCTTGTCGCTTGAGTTCTTTCGCTAAGAGGTTCGAGCAATCGATATCGGCAGGGCCAAGAACTTGAGGCAGCATTTCGAGGACTGTAACTTTGGTTCCAAGTCGTGCAAAGACCGAGGCAAACTCAATCCCAATCACACCACCACCAATAATGGTGAGTGTACCCGGGACGCGGTCTACATTTAGAATATGATCAGAACTCATAATTGTTTTGCCATCATATTTCGCAAACGGAAGTTCGCGTGGTTTCGATCCAACAGCGAGGATTGTCTTATTCGCTGTGAGGTGTGTCACATTGCCATCATCATGTTCAACAACAACCGTGCGTGCGCCACTCATTTTACCAAAGCCATGAAAGACATCGACTTTCTTACGCTTCATAATGTGAGACACACCACCTGCATTTGCTTTGACAATCTGGTTTTTGTACTTCTGAACTTTATCCCATTCAACACGAACACCATCGGCGGTAACACCAATCTTTGCGGCATCTTTGATTTCATGGTAAACATCTGCCGCATGGAGCAATGCTTTTGTTGGAATACATCCACGATGCAGACAGGTCCCACCAAGAAAGCCATCTTTTTCGACGATTGCTGTTTTAAGGCCAACTGAAGCAGCGCGTGCTGCCGCCACATATCCACCCGGTCCTGAGCCGATGACAACCATATCGTATTGTGTTTCTGACATGAAATCCTCCAATGATAATGATTATCGTCTAACAGATTTCGCTATCTTGTTAAATAAAAAGGAAAAACAAAAGGCTGCACTAGGCAGCCTTATGTCATTTCATTTTTAAAAAAACTTACTTCAGTTTTGTTTCTTTGAATTCGACATGCTTACGGACTTTCGGGTCATATTTTTTAAGGACCAACTTTTCTTTAGACGTTTTTCTATTTTTGTCGGTCACGTAGAAATAGCCTGTACCTGCTGTTGACTCCAGTTTAATCAATTCTCGTGCACTTTTTGCCATCTCGGCCTCCTATACCAGATCAGCGTCGATTCTAAGCATATATGTAGATAGTTGCAAGCCCCATCTTTATTCAACCGAAAACAACATGGTGTAGTAGATCTGATGACAAATTTGATATTTTTAGCAACTCCTTTAGTCTTAAGGCGATACTTGGCACATAATTTGTGGAGGAAACATGAAAGTTAGTCATATTAGATATTTAGGCATTCTTGCCGTTTTTTGCATACAAGGTTATTTTGTTGCATGTACATCAGATGATGTTGCTGTTGATGCAGGCATGGATGAAGATGAAGCATCAGAACCAGACAACGTTCTTGACGAGAATGAAGAGATCGACCGTCCAGGTGATGAGCCTGATACAACAGTTATTACAACACCAGCACCAGAAGAAACCGAAGTACCAGAACCTGAGCCTGTTGAGGTTCCTGAAGATGTGCCGGTTGAGGATCCTGAAGAGCCAGTTGTTAATGACCCTGTATTTGATCGTGAAGTCGGTGAAGCTTGTGATTTAGATAACCGGTGTCAGGGAGGAACAAATGTATGTGCTGTCGTGTCAGATGCCTATGATCCGAACGCTGAACTCTTTGAACAAACAACATGTATGCAATCATGTACAGGTTCTGAAGATTGTGGTTTAGGCCAAAACTGTGAAGTCATGTATGGCCTTGCTGACCCAATTGAAGGGATGCAATACCTGGCATCAAATGGCCGATTGTTAGACGAACAAGAATATACGAACAACGACTTTGTTCCAACTGCAAGTTATTGCGTTGATGGGCCTGATTCTGAGTCACGATGGGCTATTTCAACGCTGTATAAGATCGCGGCCACACCAGATGCAGAGGGAGAAGATCTGTGGGATGGATTTAACAATACAGTTGACTCAACAGATGATTATCCAGATCCAATTTTCTGTGTGAGAAACCAACGCAATACGATTCCGTTATGGATTTGTTCTTATGGTTTTGGTGGTGGTGAATATGTTTGGGATGATGAAGAATATAATGCGCCTGCTGAAACGATTTTGTACAGTTCACTCAATCCAACTGAAGAAGAACTAACAGAAACATCTACCCAAAATCGTAGTGGATTTACTATAGATGAACTTGAAAGCTTCGAATTTGGTTATTGGGATATTGATAGTTCTCCAAACCCTGACGATCGTATTTTCCAAGGGACATTTGATATGCGACCTGCTTTAAATCTGCCTATTGGCTCGACTTATCACTTTCGGGCAACGGATTGGGGGGTCGATACTGGACGTTTGAGCTATCTACTTGTCAGCTTGACTAGAGTTGAATAGTCTTAAAACAACGATCATTGTAAAATCCCTCGCGATCCGAGGGATTTTTTAATTCAACTAAGAGGAATACTGACGCGTTTCAAAGATGGTTGTTTTTGGTGCTTTTAGTGATAAAAGAGTCATATGTTGTGGGTGAAAGCGTTTCATATTATCTTTATGGTGACTTGGATGGCAGGTATATTCTACTTGCCGAGATTGTTCGTGTATCATGCCATGAACCCTGAGAATGATCGCGTCGGACATGCGCGCTTTGTCACGATGGAGCGAAAACTACTATTTGGAATTATGACGCCAGGTGCGATCTTGACAATCTTTTTTGGTGTTTGGTTGATCGCGGGCTACGGTGGTTTGAACTATTTAAGAGAGATGAAATGGCTTCATGCAAAGTTATTTCTTGTATTTCTGCTCGTGGTTCATCACGGTTTTTGTTGGCGATATTATGCTGCCTTCCGTGACGGAAAGAACGTCAAAACACATCGTTTTTTTAGAATCTTTAATGAGCTTCCTGTATTCATTTTGATCGGAACGATTATTTTGGTTGAGGTCAAACCATTCTAATCCTAAGGAACTAAATTTAATAAATATTTCAAAAAGATAGGGGCGATATTTCCCGGAATTTCGCATTGACAAAGTGACCTGAAAATTGTCTGCTTGGGGTGATCAAGGAGCGTATATCGTGACGATAAAAACAGCTGCAGATGTTTTGAAATTTGCTGAAGAAAACCATGTGAGAATGGTTGATTTTAAATTTGTTGATTTATTAGGTGCCTGGCAAAGATTCTCAACGCCCGTTTCTCAATTGTCTAAGGACGTCTTCGAATATGGCTTGGGATTTGATGGTTCAAGTTGTCGTGGTTGGAAATCGATCGATTCGAGTGACATGCTTTTAATCCCTGATCCAGAATCGGCACAAATCGACCCATTTTACCAGTCAGTCACTTTATCACTGATTTGTGACGTATTCGATCCGATTACAAAAGAACCCTATAACAGAGACCCGCGACAAGTTGCGCGTCGTGCTGAAGCATTTTTGAAAAGCACGGGCATTGCTGATCAAGTCTTTTTTGGGCCCGAACCTGAGTTCTTCTTACTCGATGACGTTCGCTACCAGGTCAAACCAAACAAGTCATTTTTCTCTGTTGATTCAGAGGTCGGTGCATGGAATGTCGGTGCAAATGAGGAGCCAAACCTCGCTTATAAAGTGCCACACAAAGGCGGTTATTTCGCGGTACAGCCGCATGATTCCATGGCCAACATTCGACACGAAATGGTTGAACTACTAGATGGACTTGGTCTGCAAATCGAGCGAGAGCATCACGAAGTCGCGACAGCAGGTCAGGCAGAAATTGATTTTCGTTTTGATACATTAACTCGCTGTGCAGATAAAACGATGTGGCTGAAATACACAGTGAAGAACGTGGCTCGAGCCTATGGTAAAGTCGCAACATTTATGCCGAAGCCACTTGCCGGTGATAATGGTTCAGGAATGCATTGTCATCAATCACTATGGGTTGATGGAAAGCCTCTATTTGCTGGCGAGGGATATGGTGGTCTTTCTGAGATGGCCATACATTATATTGGTGGTATCTTAAAACATGCGCGTGCGCTTGCTGCATTTACAAACCCGACACTTAATTCTTATAGAAGACTTGTTCCGGGCTATGAGGCGCCAACTAATTTGGCTTATTCGGCGCGGAACCGTTCTGCCGCGATTCGCATTCCGGTAGGATTGTCTTCACCGAAGGCCGTTCGAATTGAAACGCGTTTTCCTGACCCTTCAGCCAATCCGTATCTCGCTTTTGCAGCTTTGATGATGGCTGGTATCGATGGCATTGAGAACCAGATCGATCCAGGTGAGGCGCTTGATAAAGATATTTATGGTTTGAGTCCAGAAGAGCTTAAGGATGTTCCTCAAATGCCATCGACGCTTGATGAGGCTTTGGACTGTTTGTTAGAAGATTGTGATTTCTTAATGAAAGGTAACGTATTTACGCGAGATTTGATTGAGTCGTGGGTGACTTATAAGCGTGAAAGTGAGGTTGATAAGAATCGCTTGCAGCCGACGCCACTTGATTATGACTTGTATTTTGATGTGTGAGGTTCGACAATGAATCGTTTATGGTTATTGGTTTTATGTTTTTTGGGTACGCTGACACTAGCAGGATGTCCAAGTCAATCAGAAAAAAAAGTGGATGGTCGTCAGACGTCTACCACAGAGAATGGGGAAGCAATCGCTTTTCGTATTAACGGAGAAGTGGTTTCGAAGTCAGAATTTGATGCCATGTTTGCGCGTTCGACCATGCGTTTTCAGAAAAATCGTCGAGATGTTGTTGGGCCGCTTAAAAAGCGTGTTGAAAATAGCCTGGCGCGCAAAATTGTCGACATGTATGTGTTGAAACGATACGCGAAAGAGAAAAACGTGTACCCATCGCCTGAAGATATTGAAGCCGCATTTAGTGCTCAAAAGAAGCGTTATGGTTCTGAGGCCGCATATCAAAATTTCTTGAAACGAACAGAGCAACAAGATGTAGATGTTAAACGAGATGTGACAGAACGTTTGGTTCGAGATCGTGTTTTAGATGCCGTATTGGCTGTAGAGAAAGTCACAGAGGCTGATTTGCGCCGTTACTTTGAAGAGAATAAAACACGTTATCAAATTAAAGATCGCTTGAAGGCAAGTCATATCTTGATCAAGCCGGCACCGATCAAGGCAACAGGCGAAAATGATATTGAAAAAGCGAAAACGAAAGCAGATAAAGATGCGCTTGAAAAAGCGAAAAACATTTTGAAGCTCGCAAAAAAACCTGGTGCTGATTTTACTGCCTTGGCACATGAGTACTCACAAGGTCCGAGCCGTTCCAAGGGAGGAGACCTCGGGTTATTTTCGAGGGGGAGAATGGTTAAACCGTTTGAAGATGTTGCTTTTGCGGCTAAAGTCGGTGAGGTTGTCGGCCCTGTCAAAACGAAATTCGGTTATCATGTGATCAAAGTCTTTGACAAAAAACCTGGTGAAGAACAAACGTTTGAAGCAGTTCGAGAGACTGTCGAGAAAACAGTCTTAGCTCGTAATCGTAGCACGACTCAGCGTACATTGTTGGAGCGCCTAAGAGCGGATATCAAAATTGATGGAATTCATTCAGATCTTAGTTTGACCGAGACGTCAATACTTGGCACGAAGAAAGCGCCTGTCGCATCGAACGATGCAGCTGAGCAAAAGAACGTGCGTCCGAAGACGACAGGTAATACAACATCTTAATAAAGGCATTGAGAACATGACCACAGAGCTGACAGAAAACGCACCTGACACAATTATTGAAGCTGCTGACGACCAAGGTGGAGTGACATTGCCACCAGGAACGCCGAGTGGTAGTGGAACAGGGTTTCCGAGTATCAATATTGTTCAGGAAATGCGTCAATCCTATCGTGACTACTCAATGAGTGTGATCGTTGGTCGCGCTTTACCTGATATTCGAGATGGGCTCAAGCCCGTTCATCGTCGTATCTTATACGCGATGTATGGTGAGGGGTTACTCTCTAACCGTAAGTATTCGAAGTGTGCGGGTGTGGTCGGTGAAGTGCTTAAGAAATATCACCCGCATGGTGACTCCGCAGTATATGATGCTTTAGTTCGAATGGCACAACCGTGGAATATGCGTGCACCACTCATTGATGGCCAAGGCAACTTTGGCTCTGTCGATGGTGATTCGGCTGCGGCTTATCGATATACGGAGTC
This sequence comes from Myxococcota bacterium, assembly GCA_020627505.1. Taxonomy (GTDB): domain Bacteria; phylum Myxococcota; class UBA727; order UBA727; family JAHDBA01; genus JAHDGS01. The sequence continues at coordinate 77,545 of JAHDGS010000001.1, read as the reverse complement.
AAAGCTTCAAAAAATTGCTGAAGAATTACTTCGCGACATCGAAAAAGAAACGGTCGACTTCATTCCAAACTTTGATGACACGACCAAAGAACCTTCGGTTCTTCCGACTCGCATCCCCAATTTATTGGTGAATGGTTCGGAGGGAATTGCGGTGGCGATGGCGACCCGTTGTCCACCACATAATCTGGGTGAAGTGATCGATGCGCTTTTGCATGTGATCGATGCCGATTATTTTGGCGGCGAAGAAGTGACAATGGACAGTCTGTTACAGCGTATTCCTGGGCCAGATTTTCCGACCGGTGGAATGATATGTGGGCGAGCCGGCATCTACTCTGCATTCGCCAAGGGCCGTGGTAGTATTAAATTGCGTGGGCGTGCAGAAATCGTCGACAATGAAAAATCGAAGCGCACCCAGATCATTATTAATGAAATTCCATTTCAGGTGAATAAGGCGAAGTTGGTCGAAAAAATTGCACAACTTGCCCGTGACAAGAAAATTGAAGGGATCGCGGAGATTCGTGACGAATCGGATCGAAATGGTATGCAGATTGCCATCGATTTGAAACGTGATGCGGTTGCTGATGTTGTTCTGAATCAGCTCTATAAACACACTGCACTTCAGGTGAGTTTTCCGGTCAACATGTTGGCAATTGTGAATGGACAGCCAAAAGTTCTTTCTCTTCTTGAAACATTAAAACGGTTTGTTGATTTTAGAAGAGAAGTGGTCACTCGTCGTTCGAGGTATGAGCTTAAAGAAGCGCAGAAAAGATTTCATATTATTGCTGGTTTGTTGGTTGCACTTGATGACATCGATAAAGTCATCGATATTATTCGGAGCTCAAAAACAACGGCAGAGGCTAAAAGTCGATTGCAAACAGCTGATCTTGCAAATGTGAATAAGATAGCCTTATTTGTTGATGGCCCGACAGACCAGGTTGACGGTTGGTTGAAACAAGGTTTTGCGCGTCTTGATGAAACCCAGGCTGCGGCTATTCTAGAAATGCGGCTGTCCCGCCTCGTTGGCTTAGAGCGGGATAAACTCTCAGAAGAGGGCCAGACGATACTCACAGAAGTACTTCGATTGAAAAAAATTCTTAGCGACCTCCCAACATTGATGGGTGTGATTCGTGAAGAAATGGTGACGATTCGGGATTCGTATGCGATGCCACGTCGGACTGAGATCACAGAGGCTGTTGAAGATATTGATTTAGAAGATTTGATTGCAGAAGAAGATGCTGTTGTGACGGTGTCTCATCTTGGGTACGTTAAACGTTCTAAATTGGCCATTTATAGTGCGCAAAAACGTGGCGGGAAGGGACGATCTGCTGCCAAGACAAAGGATGAAGACTTTGTTAAAGATGTTTTCGTCGCATCGACGCACGCATATCTATTGCTGTTCACCAATAAAGGTAAAGTATACTGGTTAAAAGTTCATCGTATTCCGGAGACTTCTCCAACTGCGAAAGGTCGACCAATTATCAATCTTGTTGAACTCGATAAAGACGAGCGAATTGAGGCGATATTACCGGTTCGAGAATTTCCGAAAGAGGAAGGGCAAGCATTTATCGTGACCTGCTCTGTGAACGGGAAAGTCAAAAAGACAGATTTAGTCAAATATGCACGCCCCCGAAGTGTTGGTTTGCTTGGTGCGGGTGTTGCAGAGGGAGATAATCTACTTGCTGCGCATATTACTAAGGGGGATAGTGAAATCATGCTAACCACGACGAGTGGGCAAGCAATACGATTCTCTGAAGCCGATGTTCGCGAAATGGGGCGAACGGCAACAGGCGTGAAAGGCATTGAGCTCAGTGCGACTGATCGGGTGGTTTCGATGAACATCGTTGATGAAGAAGCACCGATGTTGGTTGTGACTGAGAATGGTTATGGCAAGAGAACAGCAATCACTGATTACCCGACACAGCGACGTGGTGGTAAGGGTGTGATTTCGATCAAAACGACGGAACGAAATGGCGCCGTTGCTGGTGTCATCAATGCATCAGATCATGACGAACTGATGGCTGTCAGTAACGGCGGCAAGGCCATTCGCCTTGCAGCAAAAGAGATTTCTGTGATGGGTCGAAACACACAAGGTGTTCGTATTCTGAATGTTAACCAGGGTGAACATGTGGTGGGTGTCGCACGAATCGTCAACGATGATGAATTAGACGAACAGTCGAACTAATTGATATTGGTTCGTTGATGAATCGTATGCAACCGAATAAAGCTGAGTGAACAGATGCTGCGCCGCCAAGGATTTCTTGTGATTTTATTGAGTATTGGCTGGACAGTGAGTGTTATCATCTCAGCTTTTTTTCCTGAACTGCTCGTTTCAGATTCGATTGTTCGAAGTGCAAATGATCAGCACGCGGCCAATGAAGACTCAAATGAACTTGATGGAAAGCCGTCGAATCAGCGAACTGCGTGCAAGATATGCCTGACGAAAGAAATGAAAACACGTTCTTTTCGTCATATTGATATTCGCTCTGATATGTTTGGCACAATGATTCTCGTACAAGAGCCTGAGCATCATGCGTTTCAAATGCTGGCCCCACGTCCATCTCATTTAGATAAACGGCGTGTCGAACGTTTCTTGAATATTTTCTTAGATACGGAAATAACCCCTGTTCATGGTGATTCTATGTTGGCGCTTGAAAGACGTTTGCAACATATGAATATCTCCCCGAATGTGACAATGCGTTTAGAAGATATCAGTGCTGTTCATCACGTGATTCGATTTTATTCATTTGATCTAACGACCTGGTATGCCCAATACGAAAACCAATGGTATGAGATGCCTTCCCTATCGGGGGGACATTTTCCACCAAGCCCAAAAAGTTTGACCGACTTCAATCAACCTAAATTAGAGTCAGTCTATTGACTGGCAGCACATTGACCGTTGGCGACATTTGTCAAAACTTGGCTAACCTGCGCCCATTCATTTTGACAAGCAACACCATTGTTTAAAGCGGTGCAATCTGCGAACGAAACACATGTTAGATATTGTTCCTTAAATACTGCAATATCTTGGCAAACTTGCTCGGTATTTGCACGGTCGGCATCAAGCTCTGCTTGAAGTGTTGTGACACAACTAGCTTGAATATCTTGTCCGCCCGTTAGCGCACAAAACGCGAGATGAGAGCATACATTTTCAAGCAGACTCTGCTGATTTTGGCAGGCGCCGGACAAGAGCAAGAAGATTGATACAGCAATAAATTTTCGTCGTACATTTTTATGCATCGCCGTCTCCTTGCTGCGGGATAAAGTCGCTAAAGCCACTACCAGGTGTTGGTTCCGATAATGTGTCTTTGCCTAAACGGGGACAATATTGTGCGTAAGTTGTATCGGTATCGCCACCTGCGAGATGGCGATAAGTTTCAAATGCTGTAACACACGGATGATCGTTTTCAGCTTTCCAAGGTGCACAGGGATCGATATCGGTGAGAGAGTTTGCCACACATTGCAAATAAGCTTCGTAGGCTGATGCTACAATATGACATGATTTTAAGTCCATGGCGTATAAAGAATCGATATAGCCATGTTGCTCGACAGCACAGACATCGATGGAATCAAGTGATCGTCCTACACCATCGATAGGTAGACCTGTTTCCGAGCTGACTTCAACACATTGCGCAGCACGGGAGCAATAGTTTTCGACAAACGTTGATTCTGTTGAACAACTCACCAAGAACAACATACTTGATATGCTTAAAAAAGAGATAAGAAGACGCATATATATTGAATTTAGCCCAGCACATCCCCAAATGCCAATTCTAAAATACTCAGGCTATTCAAAAGTATAGAGGGTCGTGATCTCCGCGATAAAACGTGTATCGGATGCATCAGCAAAAGCGAGTTCTCCGCGCAGACCAGGACCTGGTTGCCAACTATGCATCAGCTCAAATGAAAAACCAATGGCTTTGATCAGCGATGTTTGTTCGAGATATTTTGTCAGTGAAAGCTGGGTGTATATACCTGGTGCCAATAGTAGATTGCGCGAAGAAAGAACTGGTGCTGTCGATGTACTCGTGAATCCATCTCCTGCGCGGATATCTTGACGAAGTGGCTGAATTGTTCCTGCAGCAACAGCATCTTCATATTGGCGTGCGACATTTGGGTGCTCAAGAGAGAGCGAAGGGCCTATCAAAAAATCAAGCTTAGAAAGGCGATTCTGAGAAAACTGATGAACTGAAAACGGCAATCTTAACATCGATTTAGTGATCAGTCGACGTGAAGCTGTTTGGCTCGTCAAAGCACCTTGAAGTTCATATGTTGGGCTCATCGCCAATTGTGTTTTCGCTATATCACGAATGTGAATGTGATAGCCGCCAATCAATGACAACATATGGTGATTGAGTTGAAGGCCCTCAGTTGAAGGAATAAAGACGTATCGAATCTGTGCAAATCCGTTGACCTTCGCAGGAATGACTTGTGCCGATAATGCAAATGGACTGATCGATGATACGGTTGGCGCGCTGATGCCCTGTGCATCTGTTGCGACGATATCGGTACGCAGTCCTACGCCAAACACAAGATGCGTCATCGAAGATGATTGCGGCAAGACTGGACTCGGTTCAGCTATTTCAGGTTGAAATATATTTGATGGTGAAGCTTGATTTCGAACGGCCCAAGAAGAAGAAGATGCTTCTGTCTGCTCCTGAGGTTCCATTTGTTTCGACTGAGCGGGTCGATAGAATAGAAGATTATCGGGTGTGAGAATCAATTCGATGCCATCTTGTTCCGCTACAATCTGTATACAAATCTCTTCAGTGGTCGGTTCGATAGGCGAGCGTAGAGGGTAATTAAGCGCATATAGCTGCGTACCAACAGGGAGCATGCTTCGAGGTGGCTCACAGGTGTCGGTAGTTGCACGGCTCGCATCTGATATCAAAAGAACGATTAGGGTTAGAACTGTGATGCCGTAGATGAATCGTTGAAAACGCATAAACTATATTCTGAGAACGTCTTCCAATGCGGTTTGTGCATCTGTTTTTTCGTCTCTGTATTTAATCAAGAGTGGTGTTTGAATATGAAGCCCATGTGTACTTGCAAAATCACCGCGAACAGCTCGGCTACCGGGTACGATGACGGCATTTGCTGGAATTTCAAGCGCATGCTCCGCCGATGCATGAATAATCGTATCATTAACAAGGTCATAAACTTTTGTGCTCTTGGTCAAAATCGTCCCTGCGCCAATCACTGCACCTTTTCGAACGATCGTACCCTCAAAAATTCCGCTTTGACCACCGACGAGGACATCATCCTCGACAATCACTGGCTGTGCCCCAATAGGCTCGATAACCCCACCAATTTGCACACCTGCTGAGATATGCACACGTTGACCAATTTGTGCACAGCTACCGACAAGCGCATTTGAATCGATCAAGGTACCGTGGTCAATATAGGCACCGACATTGACATAAGATGGTGCCATCAAGATGACACCCTTGGCGCAGTAAGCACCTCGACGCACACTGGTTCCGCCGGGAACGACACGAACACCATCGTTCGCAGTAAAGGTTCTTGATGGATATGTGTCTTTTTCGAAGAATTGGAGGGGGGGCGAACCAAAAGGGGTTAATTGCCCGAGTCGAAATCCGACCAAGATACCCTGCTTGATACGTGGCTCAACAGACCAACGGCCCGCTTCATCCCGAGAAGCTGTACGTATATGTCCACGTTCCATTGCCGCTAAGAAGGTTTCAAACAAGCCGAGTGTCACTGCATTTGCCTCAAGTGAATTTGATTGATAAAGCGCAGAGATCTCCTCGAGAAGCTGTTCATATTGTGATGTAATAGACATAGCTTCTTTTAGCTGAGCTTGGGCAATAAATCTACCAAATCGATATAGGTTTGCGTCGCTTGCACCAAATCATCAAGACGGACGTGCTCATGGTCAGTGTGAGCATCTAAAATTGAGCCTGGGCCATATAAAATAGCTGTTCCGAGTTCACGCAAATGCGGGATATCTGATCCAAAGCTCACAATTGTCTGTGGAAAGGGGGAGACAGTATGAAGACGCATTGGCGATGAAGCTGTTAGAAACTCAATATGAGTATCAGGATGAATACACTGACGTATCTGTTGTTCAATTTCTTCAACAGCAATTGTTGTTCGGACCACAATATGCGCCTCAGCATGTGGGGCAATCACATTACCCGCGACACCACCTTGCATCGAACCGATATTCAATGTGGTCTGACCAAATTCGATATGGTTCGGCCATGGATGTTCTTTGAGACGTGCGAGATCTGCAACAAGTTGATGCGTCGCCGAACGGCCGATTTCTGGATAAGCAGAATGACCTGCAATACCTTGGACACTGAGCTTAAAAGCGCAGACGCCTTTCATTGACGATCCCATTTTCAATTCAGTCGGTTCACCGTTGATAAAAAAGTCAACTTTTGGCGCGAAGCCCTGAGCTGCTGCCTTGGCACCATCACTATTGGTTTCTTCTCCAACAACAAATAAAAGTCCCACATCGTGATGCCCTTGTGATTTGAGTATAAGGGCGGCTTCAATCATACAAATCACGATGCCCTTTGCATCACAAACACCACGACCATGAAGTATACCATCTTCAAAACGCGGTGGAATAAAAGGAGGAACGGTATCGATATGAGATGTCAGCAAAATACGCGGCTTTTCATCATAGGCTAAAATATTATAGCGACCTGGCGTATCTCCAACCTGCAGTGTTTCTACATGTTCGAAGTGTTGTTTCAAATCATCATATAAGAATGCACATGAGTCCGCTTCCTGGCCAGTCGTTGCATCGATTGCGCACAGCTCTAAAACACGGTCTCGCAACCGGTCTTGTGAAACACTCATACAGTGTAGTCTATTTGAAGATGGGTTGGCTCACATTCACCACGTGCCATCATTTCAAGGAGTTCTGTTTCTGTACGGCCTGCATCGGTAAAACAAATACCCAGTGCATCGACACTATCAGGTATCATTGGGTCTTTCTGCTTCGTCCATGCGATATGGCCATCCAAAGAATATGAGTTATCGTCAACAACGAAGAGAACAACGACTTGTTGACCGCGTTCAGGTTTCGTTGAAAACGCTTGTGGCGCCTCGATTTTCATCCCACCCACAGAAAGGTCGGCAATATGAAGTATTTCAGTCGGATTATTTTTATTTTCTGCCTCAAAAGAAACTTTTGTACGCTCGTATTGACGTGCAGGCTCAACTTTATTCAATGCGAAAATATGTGCGAGCGCGTTAGCAAGTCGGCCACGCTTGTTCTGAAACCACGTTCCGTTTAAGTGGAGTCCGATATCATATTTAGATTGTCCCGAAGGGCTGAGTCGAGATCGACACCATGTGACTTGCGCTTGATTGGAGAGTTCACCATCTTCGGCATCACCAGAATCAATGATGATATCACAGCTTTGGCCTTCTTGTAGTTCAGCGTCACTCACTAGACGTAGGCCACGTGGACTAATATCAGTTGCAATACCTTCTCCAGAGCTTTCTGGGGTATTATATCTCACACGCAATTGCATATCGATTCGTGGCATATCGTTTCGATTTTCTTGCTGATTCATGGCGGCCTCCGATGCTATTCTTTATCGAATACACAACAGTTTCGTCAAGCAAATGTTCAAGCATTTCGAGGATTGAGACAGATTATTCGAAGTAGATAGAATGATTCTTCCAATCGATCTCATGGTGGCTGAATAAGACAAAGCTACCGAAAGGCATTTCATCAATAACAGCCTCATACACATCAGGTGCTAGACCGATATCTCCAGCTTGTGTTGGCTGGGTAAAACCTGAGCGTTCAATGAAATCGGCTTCAAGAGCTGAAAATTGGCGTAGTGTCGTGCCACGTTCTTGCAAGGCCGAATTCAGACTGGGTTCAAGTCCCACAAGTTCGACATGCTCAGACGATAGAGAATCACCAACCATGGCAACCCCAAGTGATGAAGCATCACTGGCGGGTTGATTATCAAAATAATTCGCGATCGCTGCATCTGCTGATGTCGCGCTTTCTAAACCATGAGATGTTTGTTCGCGAAACAACAAACCGCGAGACGCAATATCAAATAGAAAAAACCGTGTGTCACTTGCCGGTCGAGAGAAATCAACAACTGCAAAAGTCGTTCCGGAGACATCATGTGTTTTCCGCGCACGTGCGAAAGCTGTCAATGTATCCTCTGACAACGTATCAGACAAACCTGCTTGTCGCATGGCGTCGAGGCTGAGTTGATGGACGTCAAGTGTATAGGCACCTGCATGGATATATTGTTCGGCATCAACCCAGGAGTCAACAACAATATAATAGGTTCCTGCGGGCAAAAAATCTCCAGCATCAAGATGCCCGCGATCGAGGCAGCCGTCATTTGATAGATCACTCAAAATATGTAGATCGACATCGACTTCATCATCCGTTGGGTCTTTGAGAGATACAAACAGGTAACTCGGTGTATTGAGCTCAACACGAATGATCTGTTCAGGACCTGATTCATCAATATCGTCTGCACAGGCATATTTATCAAAAACGGATTGTCCTCGATTTGTGTCCCCAGAGATGGTCGTTGGGAATGTATCCACGCAAGCGATAATTTCTTGATTTTCACGAAAGCCATCGCACGCAGCAGGAATTTGCGTCTCTGTTTCTTCTCCTGCTTGAATATTGAAAATGGTCGAGGCATTTTGAGCTTCATCGATGTTATTTTCTGGTTCGTCTTGTGCGTCCTCGAGCGTAATACGATCTTCGCTTTGACCTTCTATCTTATATGAAGGGTTTCCGAGGCAAGCTGTATTAACGAATAAATAAAAGAATATGGCATAAATGAGCACGTTTTTCATAAATCACCGTTTCGAGACGTTGAATGATGAATCTACGAATATTTAGAATGTTTTCCAAAGTTTTGACCAGCTGTGCTTAATATTGAGACAGGTGTACATATCTAGATAGGTGTGTTTTGAACTTACTCTTGAAGTAGAATTTTGTCCTGATAAGTCTCGTAACGGTCCATTTTTTCTCTGAAAATTCGATACTCAGGGACTTCTTTATAAACACCATAACCAAGTAAGGCGAGCCCCCCAACACCTAAAACAGCGCCCGCTGCAACAAAACCAGTATCGCCACTTTCAATACCATTGATCAGTGCTGGCACACCAATTAGGGCGCCACTGACAACCACGAGCCCAAGACCAGTTAAACTGCGCCATGGGTAGAACGAAGCAGGCTTAATCGGTGGAGAGCGCATCCGTAAGGCTTCGAGTTCATATGCCTCTTCCGTGCTTAAAGTCCGTGTCCAACGAATAAACCCTTTTTCATCCCCCATTGTAAAAGGTAAGGTGATACGGGTCTCATGAGAAGAGACACCATGTTCAAGTGTTAGTGGTGCCAAACATGTTTCATGGTTCGGAATCAGTGTCGCTTTCACAAGCGCACCAGCCTCAACTGTCGTTGGTCGAGCTTGCTGGACATCAAATGCTTCAGGTAAAAAATCTGGGCGAACTCCCTTCGCGATACCATTTTCGAGTAGACTTGTTTCAAGCCAATTAATAAGAATGTTTTGCGATGCCTTAAATTGAATATTTAAGCCGATGACGCAGTCATTTCCAGCTGCTTGTTGATGACGTTTGATCTCAAGGCTTGGCGCTTCAATTCCTTTAAACTCAACTTCAATTTGCTCATTAATATAAAAATGTTTCAGTGCACTTTGTTCACATCGCCAATCGTTAATAGCATCATAATATTTGCAGGCATTATCGATATCAGACTGCTCTGGTGGAATCTTTCGAGCTGGAAGTTCGACGTGCTCAAAACGTCGTACGTCTTCGTCTTGGTTGTTTTTTTGCAGTGTTTCGCTTTTCGTGGTTTGAGAAGGCGGTTCTATTTGTGTTGTTGTAGCTGGAGCAGGCTCACGAATGATGATCGTCTTTTTCTGCGCTTCCTCTGCCAAAAGGGGATAACTGGTTAAAAGTAGGGATAAACCTATGAAAAGTGTACAATTTAGCCGGTTGGGAATCACCATATATACAAGTCTAAATTACAATGATTATGCGCTCAACCAAATTGTGAAGCAAATCAAGAAAATGACATTTTACCTCTCACATAAGAATGGTAGGTCAATCTATGGCTTCAAATATGTCAGGATGTATTTTAGCGATCGAATCGAGTTGTGATGAAAGTGCAGCAGCTGTGATTTCGGCTGATGGCCATGTATTATCAAATGTCATTCACTCTCAAATCGATATTCATGCTGAGTTTGGTGGCGTTGTGCCAGAAGTTGCATCGCGTCACCACATCCATCATGTACCTGAGGTTGCACATGAAGCTATCGTACAAGCTGGCATTTCCTTTCAAAATATCTGCTGTGTCGCATCGACAATCGGGCCAGGACTGATTGGCCCCCTGCTTGTAGGTAGTGGCTATGCAAAAGGACTCGCGATCTCTTTGGGCTGTGATTTCTTACCAGTTCACCACTTAGAAGGGCATCTGTGGGCGGCTTGTGTTGATCGAAATGGACAACGAGCGAGAGCATGGGATGGACCACCTTTTCTCGCACTGATTGTTTCTGGTGGGCATACCGCGCTATATGATTATCGTGGTATCGGAGATATTGAAATTTTAGGTGAAACGCGAGATGACGCTGCCGGAGAAGCATTTGATAAAAGTGCGAAATTGATGGGACTTGGATACCCCGGTGGTGTACGTATTAGCCAATTGGCTGAACATGGAGATGCCAATCGTTTTGACTTTCCGATTGGCCTCCGCCAAAAAAACAATCTTGAATTCTCTTTTTCCGGACTGAAAAATGCAGTTCGTTTAGCAATTGAAAAACATGTGTCACAGAAAGGTGAGCTTGATTATCAACTGGCGTGTGATATCGCGGCTTCACTTGAGAAGCGTATTGTTGATGCCCTTATTCTCAAGACCAAAAATGCCCTGAAGCAAACGAAAAGACAAACACTTGTGCTGGGTGGTGGTGTTGTCGCGAACCGACGTTTGCGTCACGAAATGCAACAACTCGCTCAGAAGAAAGGAATTATGCTTAAGCTCCCTCAGCCTGGATTCATCACTGATAATGCTGCGATGATTGGTTTGGCGGCTCATGCATACTATCGACGGGGATATCGGGGGCAGCTTAGTGCAAAAGCAGCGGCGTGGATGCCACTTGACGCTGATAGACAATCGCACTTTCGAGTAACAACCTAAGATGTTGCCATTGATGTAAATATTGGGGCGTCAATTTGGCAAAATGCTCTAAAAGCGCTTGCGTGATTGTTTGTTCTCCAAGACGATATGCGGTGAGCGCAGTAAAAAGCGCAAGCTCGTGGTCGTTTATACGCTGTGCGTGATGTGCCGCTCGTTTGAGGTCTTGCACGATCAACTGTTGATATCGATGACGTTGAAAAAACATATCATTTTCTTTGGAGATAGCTGTGGCTGCTTTGAGCCGGATGAGTGTCCAAGACATCGAATGATCTGCGAGGCATTGGTGATATAAATCGACTTGTTCACTAAAATCGAGCCTCTCAGTGTGTGTGTGTGGTCGTTGGCAACTCGATGTTGAAGGTGAAAGAACCTGCGCTGAAGGCGCTGATATCGGGGGATACATTAAACCTGATGCGAGCAAAAAAGCGGAGGCAGACACGGCCAAAAATATCGTACCGCCGATGACAAACTCTTTAAAGAGTCGCCATCGATTTCTTGATTTTGAGCTACGTGCATAAGACATTCTGCGATATGTTACTTGAGAATATGACGGTGTCCCAATTTTTAACCTTTAGGCGAATATGATTTCACTCGAAGATATACAAAAAGCTGAAGAACGAATTCGTGGGCAGGTGCTTCGAACACCGCTCAAAAAGAGTCAAACCATTTCTGATTTGAGAGATTATGATGTTTGGGTCAAACATGAAAATTTTCAATTAACAGGATCGTTCAAGGCCCGTGGCGCACTGAATAAATTGTTGATGCTGTCTGATGATGAACGGCGTGCCGGTGTTATCGCTGCTTCTGCAGGTAATCACGCGCAAGGTGTCGCCTATCATGCAAAGCGGCTTGGTATTGATGCAACAATCGTGATGCCGGAAGCCACACCGCTCATAAAAGTCACTGCAACCGCACAATACGGTGCAAATACGGTCCTACATGGCGCCTCATTTCAAGAAGCGGTCGACCATGCCAAACACCTGGTTGCCAAACGGAACGCGATTTTCATTTCTGCATATGATGACGAATATATCATCGCGGGACAGGGGACAATTGGTCTTGAAATGCTTGAAGACTGTCCAAATCTCGATGTGGTTGTTGTGCCAGTCGGTGGGGGAGGATTAATCTCTGGCATTGCATGTGCGATCAAATCCCTTAAACCTTCTGTCCGTATCATCGGGGTTGAAGCAGCCGTCATGCCGTCTATGAAAATGGCGCTCACCAATCAGCAGCCTGTGACTGTGAACGCACATCCAACCCTTGCAGAGGGAATTGCTGTCGGCTGTGTTGGGTACCATTGTCTCAAACATGTTGAGCAGTATGTTGATGAAATCGTGACCGTTTCAGAAGATGATATTGCCAGAGGCATCTTATATTTTATTGAGCGGGAAAAAACCGTTGCTGAAGGTGCTGGTGCGGCAGCGATGGCTGCTCTGATCGCGGAAAAAATTGATGGTTTGTCAGGATGTCAGGTCGTCACCCTCAACTGTGGTGGTAATATAGATGTGAATTTATTGTCTAAGATTATCGAGCGTGGTTTGATCGAGAGTGGCCGTGCATTTGTATTAACGGTCACCGCTGAAGATCGCCCAGGGGCCTTGGCGAAGGTGTTGAGTCGTATCGCGGAGCTGGGTGCGAATGTGAAACAAATCCATCATGAGCGTATTTATACCAATCTTGAAGTTGGAAAAGTGAGTATCGAGCTCGAGCTCGAAACGCGCGGGAAAGAACATATTGCTGATATTAAAAAAGGTCTTGAGGCTTCTGGCTACACATTTCATTCCGAATATTAAGGTCATTCAGTGTACTAAAGGATTTTCTATGCATCGAATCGTTATTTATTTTGTACTCGTATTATTGATATCTTGTCAGACCACGAAACATACATCGACAGCCTCGTCAACAGAAGCCGATCGAACATCGACTGTCACAGAAAGTCAAATCATTGTTGACGGCCAAATCATCGACGCAACACGCGAACCAGAACTATTCGATAGTCTATCGGCAACAGAACAGGCTTTACGCTACGCACATGCACTTGAAAGGGCCAAGAGTATTCAAGCATACTTTAAGAACAAATGGATGTCGTCAGATCCTGTTTTGAAAGATGGTATTGAAGCTTATTTGAAAGAGCGAGAAGCCATCCATTCTGCTGCATCAGACGAGACGCTACTGACTTTTTTCAAAAACCTGGGTGGGCACGAAAACGATTTCGAAACCCTTAAGCCACGTATTTTGCAGGAATATATTAGTTATAAATCAGGCGAAGACCTCACAACAGAGACAAAGAGGCTTGAAGCTGCGCATGATTTAAAACTGCCATTTGCATCCTGGTATCCTGGTGATGCGGCGTTGAATGTGGCCTCGGACACACCGTTCATTGGTTCAGAACAATCTCCTGTTACACTGACTGTATTCACAGATTTTCAATGCCCGTATTGCGCCCGAGCAGATCAACTTTTTGATATCTTGGCACTAAAAAATAAAGAGAATCTAAAAGTTGAGTTTGTCCACTTTCCATTAAGTTTTCATGAGCATGCTTTCTCGGCGGCGATCGCTTCGATGTGTGCACATCAACAAGGCCGATTTACCGACTATAAACGCCAACTTTATATGAACCAATCTGAGCTTGGTGCGACCTTCTACGAAAATAAAGCAGTTGAGATAGGGCTTGATATTGAAGCGTTCAAAATGTGTGTCGGTGCTTCGTCGATGCACGAACGTATTCAAGCAGATCTTGAATTGGGCAAGACACTGGGAGTCCGTGGCACACCCTCAATGTATATTGATGGTTATGTCTACGATGGCGAAAATAGTCCGGATGCGATTCAAGAGCGGATTGACTTACATCTGATGGCGAAGCAACCCAGTCAAGCTCAGTAACAAATCCCAGGCGGCATTCCAGTAAAACCGAGGTCACACTGTTGCCCGAGTGGACAATCATTGTCCTCACGGCATCCTTCAAGGACTTCACTATCACAACTTACATCCGATATGCAGCCTTGCTGTGAATTGAAGTTTTGATCAAACTCGCATTGGCATGCGCCGACGTGTGGAGCGTTTTCATCACATGTTGCAGGCGAGCCGCAATTGAAGTTATCGCAGGCATCGTACCACCACGTTCCGCCGGTTTCTCGACATCTGTTTGCATCTGCGGTTGTTGCACTTCCGCAATCAGGATCGTCCACGCAGCCATTTGTTGCATCGAAACGCCGCCCTGGAGAACAAAGGCACACCTCTTGTGGCTCGAGACAGACCCCGATATCGGTACCACATTTAAATTCGCATGCCTCTCCATATTGGCCGCCTGTATCAATACATAAATCAGGTGGATCTTCTGGCATCATATTCTCGTCAGGACACGTATATGAACAATCTAACATCACTGGAACACGTGACCCATCTGAACAGAGATGCTCACTTTCGGCACAGCCCTCAAGCGTGACATTGGTATTATTAGTCTGGGCGTCATCCAGTTCCTCTTCGGCACATCCGAATATGCTCAAAAAAATAATAGAACAGAATCGTAATTGTTTTAGATGGTCGTTTTTTCCCCACATCCTTTAATTATGCCAAGGAATTACATGTTGCATATCGGATCTTTGACCGAAAAAGCGTGATTTTTTGCAGTAACTTGATCTATAAATAAGCATGTCTTTACTCGTTATTTTAGGCGTTTTGATCGCAGGCTCTGCAGTTGTTTACGCGCCAGTCGTTCTGGGGTCTTATGTTTTAAGGCGGAATAAGTTGAAAGCGGCGTGGACGACAGATCCGAAGCGTCTCCCAGGCAGAACAAGAGATGCTTATGCCGAAATGTTGTTGCGTGAAGCAATTGAAGCACATCAGCGTAGTGATCATCAAAAAGCGATTGAAGCCAGTCGTCGTGTCTTATTACTTCAAAACGACAATGCGCAAGCGAGTCGTTTATTGATCGCGAGCCTTTTTACGGCGGGAGATTTTTCAGAAGCAGAGCATGCGCTTAAAAACCATATGATGGTTCATACTGACGATCATGCTGCGAAACTTGTCCCTGCGGCGATTTATTGTGAGCAGCGCTTATACGATCGTGCCCGTATGGCGCTCGATGACTTAGAGCCAAGTATACTCGTCCCTGAAGATCGTGCCTTATGGTATAATAATTATGCCTACACACTGGCGAAGCTTGAAGTCGACCTTGATGTTGCGCTTGAGTATGGTGAGCAAGCCCTTGAGCTTGCTGCGCCCGCTGATAAACAATATGCGTTACGAACACTTGGTGTTGTTCATCTTGCGCGTCAAGAACCTAATGAAGCCATTACAGTTTTGTCTCGGGCCCTCAAACAAAGCAAGAATCTTCGAGAAGGCGATGTCGAGTTTACCCGGTATCACCTGGGGCGAGCACTGCTATCTCTTGGGCATCGAAGTGAAGCGGTGGCTGAATTTCAAAAGATTCAATCAGGTTCAACACCTTATGCAAAGCTTGCCCAAAGTGAGCTAGACAGTCTAACAGGCCAATTATCGGCATGACAAAGACCAATTCGCCTTATGTTTTTTGTGAGCAATTACTTTGTGCTGATTCGCTTGAACACAAGTTGAAACCACCGCGAACTGATGATGGTGAATTATTGTCATTCGAAGATGTGTATCCAGGTTTACCTTTCCGCATCGAGCGGCCCAACCGCCATCAATCTATCAGTATGCGCGATAAAAAAATGGCGATGCCTAAACTCTCAGCTTTAACAGAAGTATCAGCCCGTGCCGTATGCATTGAACGTTTTGCAAATCACGAGTTGATGGCTGTTGAGTTATTTGCGTGGGCCATCTGTGCATATGCTGATGCGCCAAAGCCGATACTCCGAGGTTGGCTCATCATTCTTGAAGAAGAACAGCAACACTGTCGGATGTACTTAGAACGGTTAAGAGACTTCGGTCATATCTTTGGTCAACATGGTTTACCTGATTATTTTTGGCGTACGGTACCGACCCATCGTCCAGGTCTTGAAGGTGTTAAATCATTTTTGGCTGCAATGGGACTGACGCTCGAACAAGCCAACCTCGACCTATCTTTAATGTATCGCGATGCATTTAAAGCGGCCGGTGATGATGAGAGCGCTCGATTGATTCAGATTGTTCATGATGATGAAGTTGGACATGTGAAATTTGCACAACACTGGTTGAAGAAATTAACCGACCAATCAAATGATATTGCCGCATATGAAGATGCTGTGCCTTTTCCATTATGTGGTGCCCGTGCAAAGGGCCGCACTTTTGACCGAAAGAGTCGAAAGGCAGCAGGTCTCAGTGATGATTTTATCGATTATATTCGGTCATCAAAAACCATGTCTCGCGATATGTTTGATGCAAAACTCAGACATCGGCACGAAAAAGAACGACAAACTAATCAGCATATATAAAGGCCAGTCATGCGTCCTTTTCACAGATATATCTTGAAAGAGCATCATTGCATCATCAATATTGGTGGGGAAGATAAACGTTCTCCAATTGATCCCGACAGTGTGCTTTTTTTTCAAATGAAGACACAATTTCTTGCAACAATCAAAGAAGTCAAAAAGAAGAGCTGGATTCCTGAAGACAGTTGGGTCGCCTGGCTAAATAATCGAGATGTGCATCAATATATTCAGGGAGCAAAAGGCGTTCTATTTGGTTCGGATTCGGCAGTTGTGAATAGTCTTTCTGATAAGGCGTGGACACTTCGATCCGATTCGACTTGGAACGTCTCGCAGTCCTTTTCGCCAGATGAGCTTCAAAATGCACTACAATGCATGGCTGATATGAAAACCCATATCATCGGGCACCCACAGTTTGATAGATGGGTTCTGAAACCAAGATTCGGCACAAGTGGGCGTGGCTTTACTTATCTTGATGATGTGCAGACACAATCGGTCTTAGGATTGGATATGTTGATAAGAGATCAAGTTCGTTCATTTGCAAGATTGATGGAGCAGGGGGGATTTATACTTGAGCCCTGGGTTGAGAGAATGATGGATTTCAGCACACAGTGGTGGATTCATGAAAATGGGCATATCGATTATTTGGCCATGTTGAAACAGGATATGACGAAACATGGTCTATGCCGCGGCCACAAGTGGTTGCCTAGATTGCCTTCACAAGTGATACTTCAAGATGCGCTTACAATGCATCGAGATATTGTCGAGCAGATAAAACAAGAGGGCTATTACGGTCCCCTTGGCCTAGACGGGTTTACTTATCGGAGCGCTTCGGGGGATGAACAGCTTCGCCCAGTGAATGAAGTGAACCCACGGTTTACGATGGGGACTTTATTTGTGCTGTCTATAGAAACCTAAAATTTATCTCGAATATATTCAATCACATCTACAATTTGTTGGTTAGTTAAGACATCCCTAAACTGTGGCATTTGCCCGCGGCCATTCAAAAGAATGTTGGCATATTCCATTTTCTCGATAGAACCATCTAATGGCAGTGTATTATTCTCATTTTGCCCATGACAGATTTGGCAGTTGAGTTGAAATATATATTCTCCATTATAGGCGTCACCTGTTCGTTCTTCAATATCAGTGAGTCGAGCTGGAATTGCGTTTTCACCACAAGCCCATAGCGCACTTAAAAAGAACACAGATGACGACACAAAAAAAGCTCCCCTAAGGAAGCTTCTTCTCTGTGTGGAATCTGCTCTAAGCTTCAACTGAAGTCTCAACTTCAGAAGATTCTGGCGCATCAAGAGCTGCCTCTTCTGCGTCAACATCGATGTTTCCATCTGCTGATTCAGCAGCAAGTTTCTCATCTTCGTTGATCTCTTCTTCTTCAACTTCTGCATCGATTTTTTCGCCAACAACAACGACCTTAATAGTCGTGTTGACATCAGCTTCGAGACGCAATGCAATTTCATGTAGACCCAATGATTTCAATGGTCCATCTATTTTTAAATCACGGTGATCAATTACATAGCCAAGACCAGCGAGTTGAGAAGCGATTTCTCGAGCTGTCACTGAGCCAAAGAGCTTATCATTATGACCAACTTTAACTGTACAGGTGACCTGAATTTTTTCGAGTTCAGCAGCTTTTCGTTCCGAGCCGCTTCTCAAAAGTTTCATGCGATGTGCAATCAATTGTTTCTTGTGTTCAAACTCATTTACTTTCTTCAGCGACGCCATCATCGCCATGCCTTGTGGCAGTAAGTAGTTACGCGCATAGCCCGCTTTGACTGTGTGGAGTTCACCAACGCGGCCAAGGTTTGGAACGTCTCGCGCTAAAATAACTTGCATTTGAGATGCCATTTTATTTCTCCTCGTAGACTAAGCTGCAGACGGTTCGTCTTTCTTAGGCTTTAATTCATCATTTAATGTTTCAACTGTATCTGACACAACGCCTTTTCGGAGGGCAATTGTTTGACGGAGCATAACTGATTCGTCGATCTTCAACGTTCTTTCATATTCGCTGACCAATCCACCTTTTCCAAGGTAGCGGTGTTGAATGTAAATACCTTTTGTTTGACCATCGCGTTCCCAACCGAGCTTTTTGATTCCCCAGTTTTGCGCTTGAATATGCTTACCACCATTTTTTTCAATGAGTGTGCGCGATCGTTCAATAAAAGACTTGATTTGTGACTCTTCAGCAGTCGGAATTAAAACTGCGAGTGTTTCGTACTCGGTCATGTGTGAATTTGATAAACGTGACATAATTATTGACTCCCAGATCATTGAGATCTTTTAGAATGCGTTGTGTTAACAAAATCTTGGAAAAGCGCAAGCCCGCGTTTCGCAACTAATGAACGAGTTTGCCTTGTGGAGAAATAATTAGGAACGAATCTGGCCGCATCAGCCGTTCAATTTCGTCTCGAAGTCGTTCTTTATCACTTTTCGAATGGGCACCAACCACTGAACGCAATAAAGAAATTAAATCCTCAAAACGCCCTGATAACTCATCAAAAACAGTTGCTTGGACTGCCGAACGTTTTTGAAGTAAGCCAGCGAGACGTTGATAAGCAATGCAACCAATATCTGAAAAGTATTCAGGCGATAAGCATTTATGGGTATCATACGCATTGAGCATACCGGCTCTATACAAGGTTGTGTCGCCAATATTCCTATATATTTCAAGTGCTTCTGTTTTTGTTGCCGCATCTGCTCTTTCAAACCAAGTCGCAAAGGCGATGGTCTCAAAGTCAAGTTTCTCGGTGTGTGTTGGGTCAGACAAAAGCCCAAGTAAATATGCTTTTGTGGCTTCTGTCAGGCCTGTACCAAGGTCATGATCGGCTTCATCAATTGCTTTTTTAAAAAACATGCTGACATCGGATACAGTCAAGACTGTCATTACTCACCTCTTTATATATTTTAGCAAATCGGCTGAGAGATCTGCAAAAATGTGAACATTTTCATACTATTTTGAGTCAGATCAAACTAAAAAAATGCACGTTTATCTCATCTGGTAGATATCGAACGATTTTATCTAATAAAATAGAGTAGTTGTATTAACCGCATCATTTACTTCGATTGACCTTTCAGCTGATATCATTGAAAGGATAAAATGAAGGTGTTGACCAGATATCTTCTGTGGTTACCTTGGCCCCGTGAATGTGATCCCGCGCGCATTCGATCAACATTTCGCGGGCAGGAGTAATTGAAATGGCAACTTTGAATTTCACCCCATTAAACGATCGTGTTCTTCTTGAGCGTATTGAAAGTACAACAACCACAGCCGGCGGAATCATCATCCCTGATTCAGCAAAAGACAAGCCGCTTGAAGGTAAAGTCGTCGCTGTTGGCCCAGGCAAAAGCAACACAGATGGCACAATCAAACAAATGAATGTTAAAAAGAATGACAAAGTTTTGTTTTCAAAATATGCAGAAACTGAAGTGAAAATTGATGGTAAAGAGTACATCCTTCTTCGTGAAGACGATATTCTTGGCATTATTAAATAAACATCAACAACAATTAAATATTTAAGATTTTAAACGGAGAATAAAATGGCAGCAAAAACAATTATTTTTGATTCGACAGCTCGCGACAAAATGTTGACTGGTATCGACACACTTGCAAACGCAGTGAAAGTCACACTTGGACCAAAAGGACGTAATGTCGTTATCGAAAAAAGCTTCGGTGCACCAACGATTACAAAAGACGGTGTGACAGTTGCGAAAGAAATCGAACTTGAAGAAAAATTTGCAAACATGGGTGCGCAAATGGTGAAAGAAGTGGCTTCAAAAACTTCTGATAATGCAGGTGATGGAACAACAACTGCAACAGTTCTTGCACAAGCACTTTTTAGAGAAGGTTCTAAACTTGTTGCAGCGGGTCACAACCCAATGGAAATCAAGCGTGGTATTGATAAGGGTGTGAAATCAATCGTTGAAGAATTGCATAAGATTGCAAAACCAACAAAATCTCAAAAAGAGATCGCGCAAGTTGGTACGATTTCTGCGAATGGTGACGACACAATCGGCCATATCATTGCTGAAGCAATGGATAAAGTTGGTAAAGAAGGCGTCATCACAGTTGAAGAAGCGAAAAGCCTTGAAACAACACTTGAAGTTGTTGAAGGTATGCAATTTGATCGTGGTTATCTTTCACCATACTTCGTCACAAATCCTGAGCGCATGGAAGCTGCACTTGAGAGCCCAGCGATCTTGATTCATGAAAAGAAAATTGCCAACATGAAAGAGCTTCTTCCTGTTCTTGAGATGGTTGCCAAAACAGGTAAACCACTTATGATTATCGCTGAAGATATCGAAGGCGAAGCGTTGGCGACATTGGTTGTGAACAAACTACGCGGCACATTGAATGTTGCAGCTGTCAAAGCACCTGGTTTTGGTGATCGTCGTAAAGCCATGCTTCAAGACATCGCAATTTTGACTGGCGGAACAGTGATTTCTGAAGATCTTGGTCAGAAACTTGAAAACGTGACCATGTCAGATTTGGGTACAGCCAAAACAGTTACGATCGATAAAGACAACACAGTCATTGTTGATGGTGCTGGTAAACGTAAAGATATTCAAGCGCGCATTCAACAAATCCGTGCACAGATTGAAGAGACAACAAGCGATTACGATCGTGAAAAACTACAAGAGCGCTTGGCGAAACTTGCTGGTGGTGTTGCTGTTGTTCAAGTTGGTGCGGCAACTGAAGTTGAAATGAAAGAAAAGAAAGCACGCGTTGAAGACGCACTTCACGCGACACGTGCTGCTGTTGAAGAAGGCATTGTTCCTGGTGGTGGTGTTGCTGTGATTCGTGCAGCAACAAAAGCACTTAAGAAGACAGAAGTTACCGGTGAGCAACAATTCGGTATCAACTTGTTGAAACGTGCTGTTGAAGAGCCACTTCGCCAAATCGCACAAAATGCGGGCTGGGAAGGTTCTGTTGTTGTGAATGAAGTTAAGAATTCGAAAGACGTTGCTTGGGGCTTCAATGCGGCGACTGAGAAATATGGTGACATGATCAAGTGGGGCGTCATCGACCCAACTAAAGTCACACGGACTGCACTTCAAAACGCGGCATCTGTTGCGGGTCTATTGCTAACAACAGAAGCGATGATCGCTGATACACCTGATGACAAAGCTGCTGCACCTGCACCTGCTGCACCTGGCGGCATGGGTGGTATGGGCGGTATGGGTGGTATGGGCTTTTAGCTTTTAAGGGGGATGTCCCATCCCCCTCGGTGTCATCGCACATGTCGCTGACACCTCACCCCAATAGCGTTAACGCGGCTTCTTTTTTCATAAGTTAAATGGTT
>JAHDGS010000001.1:0-55648 GCA_020627505.1 Myxococcota bacterium | reverse complement strand
ATAGCGTTAACGCGGCTTCCGCACTTTTTTCAGAAGTTAAATGGTTGAGCGTTAGATTTAAAAACACCTGGCATATGCCAGGTGTTTTTAATTATTGAACTCAAAACAGCAATGCCTTAGTCGACGCTGCTTTTGATGAAGTCATCAATAAAAATTTGATAGCCGACTTCAAGCATCTCACGCAAATCACCATCTGTTGGGTTGACGATAAGTTCTTTCGCTTTCTGAAATCCAATATAATCGTCTGAATACATTTCGTGATCTTGTCTAAAACTATTCAAGTGCCGGATTATTTCTAATTGGAAACCACCTAACTTCTCTTCTCGGTGTATCCATTCTTCCATCGAGCTTGGTTTACCCAAGTTTGCTAAATTACCATACACACTCGGAGATAAGGCCGAATACTTTTTCAAGTCTGCTAATGACCCTCCTGCATATACTGAACCTAAAGGTTCGAGCATATGTTCGTATAATTTATCGAAGCGCACCCAATACTCATCTTTCGGCCGAAGAGACGATTCTACATTTTCGGACGAAGACTTTTGAACTTCTCTTTTAACTTCGGAAGCTGAGCGATTCTCGTTTTGTAGACGCTTCATCGCGTCGAAATAACCACCTGCAAAACGTGATTGAAATTTAGGTTTAAACATATTTCCTCCTTATTGTTTAACCTCAGTTTGAAATGACATAACCGAGTGATCGATTGACGAGCTTCATGAGCCCAGGTTGCTTGAGTGCATCATCAACAAGACGATTTGAAAGTTCATTAATTTTTTCGACATAGCCCTCTTGTGAAGGAAATACATGTCCTAAAAAATCGTCGATTTGATTTGTTAATCCTTCCGAGACTTGCCAGGACTTATTTCCAAAGCCAACAGACGATGCCTCAAGTAGACGTAAGCCTTCACGCCCGAAGTGATCTCGCACTGTTAGTGAGAATCCACCTGTGGGATCGCCATCTCGAATGCGATCTTGATTTCGTGAGAGTCCCTGCAAAATTAGTTTTTGCGTGATGGTTGCATTTAAGTCTCTGTTATTGGGCCTCAAGAAAACTCTCCCAGTCTAATCGAGTAATTTAAAAAGCATACGCTGAATGCCCGTTGCTATTGATAAGCTCGAGAATTCTGATTGAGGGCCACCGCGATGATGCGCTTCGAAAAATGCATCACGCTGACGATTGTTTCTGATTTTAAGTGCCAAGATAAGGGCTGCACCAACACATAACCCTGTGAGCGCCTGCGGATCGCTGTTAAGAGCTCCAAAACCAGCAGGTATCATGCCTGCTAAGGTGAATGTGCCAAGAATACTTTCCAAGCGATTTGGAATGTATTTCTTATCTCGAATCCATTCTGAGAAACTGCTGTCTTCATAAGTTTCGAGCCATTGAAATAGCGCTTTTTTAAGTTTTTGATTGTTGTTCAACGTGTCACTTGTATCTGACATAAGTTCTGCTATCAGCTCGTTTTTATCGCCAAAAAGATAATTCAGTTGGATATTCTCTAGATCCTTATCTTGAACCAAATGAGTCAACTGAAAGTCTTCATCAGGGAATTTCTTTAAAAGATACTCAACCGTTTTTTGGATTTTTTGACCAAGACCTTCCCAGCGAGAGACATGTTGTGAGGTCACTTCGATCAAGTTCTCTTTAAGACAATAAAGCTCATCACGAATAATAGGACTATATGTTGAGAGATCTTCAAAGTTGGCTTGCTCGATCAACTGGCCGATATATTGATGTTTGGCGGCATTTAAAAAGGTGTGACCAGTGACTTCACATAGAGATCGCATTTTCTGATAAGCCTGCTCAGTATCACCAATTTTCATTGATTGTTGTATCTCTCGTGCTAGCTCCGTCGCACGCGTCAGGACCGCATCCGTTTTTGTGGGCAACCCCATTTCTTCACTGAGCACCGGGTTTTGATAAGCAATCAAGAATGCACCCATTCCAATCGCATTATGTTTTTTGATTTCTGTTGATAGCTCGACAGCTTTTTTGAGTACGTCAGCCTCGGTATCTGAGGTCTTTGCAACCCATTCCACAAGTGGCTCATCCTCATAAATCCGCTCCAGATATTTTGCATGTGCGCCAAGCTGACGGTGCTCTTTTTTGGCCCTATGTGCTGACTGTTCCGTGTTGTCTAGAATCATCTCTATCAATTCGGCATTAGACATCGTTGTGCCTGAGCGCTTTGTGGGATCACCATCAGTATTGACGAGGGCCTTATAAGATATGTCGAGTAAAGACCGCTCAGTTGAACTCAAAAATGCTGTCATTTGATACTCCTCCCCATATAATTCTACGTATGTATGTCTTCGGTTCGTATATGATAGTGTTGCTCCGATCTTTGACCGATATGAGCCAAAAGATGAAAAACACAGGATTCTCAGTTATTCTTTATTTGGAGATTTTTATGACAAAGAGTTTAGTTGAACAATTTTATGAAATTGCATCCATGGATGCGCAGAACGAACAAAATACGGAGACCGGAGAAGCTGTTCGAAATATAAGTGAAGAGTCGCGATTATTATTGGCAAAACGCCTTGAACAGGTTCAGGCATACGTCGAGCATCCTACAGAACACGATGTGTCTGTCATGGATTTTATGGTCTTTGAAACGATGTTTAAAGATGCCTATGGTTCTTATGACACATCGTTGAAGTGGTCACATCTAGAGATCAAAGAACTTGAATGTGTGCGCGATTTTATTTCAAACTTAGTGGTTCAAGTGGCTGGGACTTCAGACACGCATATCGTTGGTTTTGTGGTTCGCTTAGATGAGTTTGCCGAGGAGTTGACTGAAAAACTAAACTTAATGAAGAAGAGCTCGTAAACTTCTATTGCGCTTCTAAAAATGCGATCCATTTATCGACGCCTTCCTCGCATAGTGTCAGTACGTTGTCGAAACCGTTCATGTAGTAAGGGTCGGGCATGTCGCGTTCTGCCATGCCGATTGTCTCGTTCATGAATAGCCAGATCGCGGCTTTGGACGTTGGTTTTTGTAATTTGAGACGACTCAGTTCGCGAAGGTTTGAATGATCCATTGCGATAATATGATCAAAAACATCAAAATCATCTAGCGTCACTTGCCGGGAACCCTGCCCTGCAAATGAGTAACCTCTTGCGATGCCTGCTTCTTGTGATCGCTGATCTGGTAATGCACCTTCATGATAAGCGGATGTCCCTGCTGAATCGATCGTGAGCCAGTTGAGTCGACGTTTAGAGATACGCTCTTGAGCGACAGCTTCTGCGGTCGGCGAACGGCAAATATTACCCAGACATACAAATAAAATCGAAATATTTTGCATGGTTTTGTTGTGTCAAAAATGAGTCGATAATACAACTTTAAATCATATCTTCGATTCTGACGAAACGCTCTTCATATGTTATTTTTTCTACCTCTTCGATTTCCTCTTTGTTCAATGCGCGTTTAAGTCCTTTTGGCGTTTCAACTGAGAGAAAAGGGGCGCGGTAATCGCCAAAATACTCTTTGCAATTTAGGTCAAGCTCCTTCACCTCTTTCAATAGATTTGTAATATAACTAGTACATTGAAATTCATTGAAACTATAGTACGGCCTTTTGGAGAATAGTTCGAGTGTATAATCAATCGCTTTGATCAATTCGTGATGGCTGAGCTCAAGAACATGGTGTGATGAACCGCGATCGTTCTTGTGATCCCATAAAACAGCGGGAAATCGAAACAATAGTGGGTCAGCCCAAGCCGCATTGGGTTTGTGAGATAAAGTTCTCCGATCTCCGCCTCCTGGCGTGAATTGGCCCATTGAGTCAGGGCCAACGCCAAACGACACATAGTCACCTGCTTTTTCGCCAACAAGAAAATCTTCTGCTTGACGCCGATGCCCTTTCTCAAAGCCAAGCCATGAATGGCCCGTTGAATTCCAGATAAATGGAATTGAGTATGTCATCCATGGTGCATCGACATGAATGTGAAGGCGCCCACCTTCTTCTGTCTCTAAAATCTTTTGCCGAAATTGGGCTAGCTTGTGAATGGAGCGATAGGTTGTTTGCTCAAGATCTAGTTTATTCATATATTAACCTTTATGCCCATACGCTCTATGCGTAAGGATTCGAATTTGGCGCAAAATACGAGCTATGCTAGATCGTTAGGATGCGAGTATCACAGTCATTAGGTCTTTTGAGCTTATTGTTTTTTATTGTCAATTGTTCACGTGTGAATGAAGAAGAGATAGAACAAGAAGAGGTCTTTGAACAGATTGATGATGAACTCGAGGCAGTGACATTAGCGACTGATGTCGAATGGGAAGCGGGTGAAGGTGATCCGCGTGCGAGCTTATTAACAGGTCGTTGGGCGCTCAAAATTGTGAGTTCAACCATCAGTGAAAGTGTCGGCGGACTTGGCGAAACGCTCACAGAAGGCGAAACATGGTTCTTGGTTGAACGAGATTATGATGCGGCGACAAATCAGTATGTTGAAACACAGCAATTGTGTGGTGGTATTCAGTATGAAGCACGAGGCACCCAATCGACAATGCCAACGGAAACATATCAATCTCTACCGTTGAATGATTTATCAGACGTTACAATTGATATTGATGCAGGTGAGTATACCCTCAATAATTTGGTTGAATTATGGGGCATCAATATGCCTGATCCCTTTTCTGACAACTTTCCATCTTCTCGAGAAGAGGCTGAGATGGAACCATATGCATCGCAAATATATGATATGGATGGTGATGAGGAGCACGGCGTCGCCATCAATGTGAGTGGGATTTGGAATGGGACTTTGCATTTTATCCGTCAAAAAAATACTCGATTAAATGGTCGGCTGATTCAAGATCCTGATAGCAAACGCGTTTATATATTCGGGTTGACTGAGCATATCACCCGTCGCGATCTAAACCTTAGAGCAGAAGGGCCTGGCTCAGGTCTGATTCCTGAACGGGTTGATTATTGGCAGAATACGGATGCACGCAAAAACTTCTTCGAATCGATTCGATTAGACTCGACTGATGATTGTGAGGCGGTCAATGAGGCTGTTGCTGACAGTCACTTATTTTGTGACCAAAATCCCTATATTTCTGGCGCGGCGTCACTGAATTGCTATATTAATCAACTAGTGGGGGAAACCGAAACGCAAGATGAGGCATAGGAGTCTATTCATGAATATGAAGTATATTGGTTTGTTAGTGTTTGTGAACGGTCTACTTGCTTGTGGCACAGGAGAAGTCGATATCGCGTCTGAAGATATCGAGCAAGAGATTGACGCGCGTCTTGAAGAGGCAACGTCAATTGAGTCAGCATCTGAAATGCGAGAACGTTTGTCAGGGACTTGGGCTGTTCTTATTACAGATTCGACAGTGGTAACGAACACCCCGCCAAGTGGAAAAGATACAATTGAAAATTCTCTAGGCTGGTACCGGCTCGAACGAATGTACGACGCAGATGAGAATGTATTTGTGCAATCATTCAAAATGTGTGGTGGGCGTGTGCTTGATACCTCAGACACACAATCTGAAATTTTAGAAACGGCGTTTGCTTCGATACCTGAATTTTCAGGTGTGACGACCCGTTTCAATTATGAAGCTGGTACATTGCAAACAGAGAACTTGGTCGATTTATGGGGCATTACACTTGATGATCCGGTGAACGATGTTTTTCCGCAATCGAAAGATGAAGCTGAAGCGGCGCCATTTGCTGACTCTATCTACGATATGGATGAAGACGGCCAAACTGGTGCACGGGTGCGTGCCGCCGGAATGAATATAGACTTTATTTTGCGGCGTATCCTCAATCTATCTGGACGTGTTGTTTATGATGTTGATAACGATCGTGTGCATGTGTTTGGTTTAACTGAACATGTCTCACGTGATAATGTGAATCTCAGAGCTGATGGAACATTCTCAACCTTTGTGCCCGATGTCATGGAGCATCGACAAAATCGAGATGCCAGAACAAACTATTTTGAACAGATTCGTCTGACAGATGGAGCATCTTGTGATGATGTGAAGATAGCAATAGAAGATGGAAACCTATTTTGCGACGAGAATCCATATGTCTTTGGTAAAGATAGATTGGATTGTTTTATGAATTCGATTGTCGGTGGAACCGGTGCAACAGATGAAGAATCGCCTTCATGATGACGAGAAGACTGTTTCACCCACTTCGATCTCTTCATGTATTGCATTTTTGCGAGCGTTATTGAGTGCCTCGACCTCGGCTTCAAGGTCTCTAAAAACGTAGTGGATATCAGTGCCATTATCTTTCATTTTCGTCTCAGCCCCCATTCGAATTAACTCTTCTTCGAATGCATCCTCATCGATGACTTCTTTATCGTTCAGATGCTTCCAAGCATTCATCAGTGATTGTCTCGTGAACTCAAGATCATTTGTACCATTATTGAGCATTTTTTCTCTTACCGTATCACTCAATAGTAGTTTTAGAAGTCCACGGCGGCCATTTTCGGTTTCAACTTCACGCTGCTTCTTGCCGATACCAAGCCAACGCTTAATGGGTTGCCATAAAATATATCCTGAAAAAAGTGCAGGAACGACACCAAGTAGCCATGTGATGGGTGAGCTCCAATCAAAATACATGGCCTGTGAGGCGAGCGTCATGACATAGGTGCTCATTGCAAGATTAAAAACATTTACACCACCGACAAGCCAGTTATCACCGGTCTTGTTGCCGGTAATCTTGGGCTCTTTTACGCGTTCGTGCCATATCGCTTGCTGCGAATCACGTGCGAGACTTCGTTCGACTGTTTTTCTGAGTTCCTTAAACTCATAGACAATGCCTGTGGTTTCATCGTCAACATAAACATCACCTTCATAGTCTGTCATTAAACGGGCGAGTGTCGCTTGTGCTTCTTTTTTCGAGATGCCAGTTGCTTTCATCAGGTCAAGGACGCCGATACGTCCTGCTCGAGCACGAATCATTTTTAATAGAGCACGCTCGATAATTTCAGGTGCAGGTTTTTCTGGCTCCGGTTCGCCAAAAACGAACCGATTCACTTTTTCATAAAAGGGGATGCCGTCTTTGCTTTTACGGCGACCATGTCTGTGGCTTCGTCCATATCCGACATTGAAAGGTGAAAATGGGTGGTAACTCCAATACAGCGCTTCTGCAACGAGTCGGAAGATTCCACCAAAGACATCGCCCAGATCGATATCGATATCGCTATCAGAATTCTGGGCAGCTATGACAAGCGCAATAGCGATGGCGACGAAGGCGAGGGCGTAAAAAATAATAACAGCAGTGATCCAATAACGAATGAGAAAGCGCATCGCTTTTTCGGTGAAGCCAGCTATTTTATCCCACAGTTTTTCAAAAAATGATTTCTCGCCGCGTTCTTTTTGGATGCCCTCAGGGAATGAGAAAATCAGTTCGCCGCGTTCTGTGGCTTTCAGATCGCCAGGATACTTTTTGAGGAGCCCAAAGAGGGCTTTTTCAGCTTGATAGAGTGATAGTCCTGAGCGACTTGATGCATCGGCGATGGTGAGATCGCCTTTAAAGGAACCAAGATTTTGTTCGAGCTGTTTGACCCAGCCGGGGAGCTCATCAAGTGCCATATAGTTAGTCTAAATGAAGCGTTGGACAAATCAACGTAAAACGATCTCTCAATGTGAATAAATCAGGCGCCAAGACGTCAGAATAGAAAGGAGACAAAAATGTTACGAAAAAAATGTCGTATTTTACCCATCGCAGCTATAATTTTAATGAGTTCAGCCTGTTTCTATCATGAGGGCGATGACGTGTATATCGAAGAGGCTGATGCAGACCTAATTGTCGAAGATTTTGTATATGAGCTGAGTTTTGAAGATAACTCTGCCTCAAGCGATGCCTTTTTTGGGCCAGATTATGTCAACACAAACGGTGATATTGAGATTATCTCAGATGCGCTTTTTACATCTGTTATTTATACAGGATATGACCGCTTCGGACAGGAACTTCGAGTTGAAGTCGAAAATGATGCGCTACAATATGGCGAGATTTTTGAAGAAGGACTGGCCTTTGCCGACTTAGATGGGCTGACATTTTTTGCTGATGTGACATTTATCAACGACTTTGGTGATGGCATGTCTCTGGCAATGGATGAGCTTGAAATCTATGTCGACCCATTTGACCGTGGTCGTAGTTTGCTGACGATTCAACTTTTTGGGCTTGGCTGTCAATGTGATGCGTATGATGAAGTTTATATTGAAGCGGTTGTCGACCCATCACATGTTGTTGAATATGTCTATGATTAGTTCGTTGTGAATCATCAACATCGTGAATGAACATCGAACCGCCCCTTTGGGCGGTTTGATCTTTAGAAGTAACTACATTTTGCAATGTCAGCCAAGGAGCTTACTATAGTTGATGCCGGTTGTTTCGAAAGTATCTTGGAAAATATCGAGACCTTTGTTTGAGGAATGACGCAGTGATTCTTTGTTATCGACCTTTGCCTTTAGCCTCATCGTTCCATCCTTACTTATTTCAAAGACTTCTTGTTTGAAATCAACGGCATCATCTCCAGGAAGAATATCTAAAGATGTATGAATTTCTTCGACAGGCGCATCGTAATGTTGCTTCTGTTCCTGTTCAATTTTGTATGCTGTATCGGAGACATCTGCTTGAATTATGGTTTGGAGTTGTTCGGCCTGTTTTAAATCAGATTTAAAAGTTTCATTCTTTCTCTCTGTGAACTCAGGTGTCCATAGTTCCATCGACATTGGTTTTATTCGCATCAGCTCTCCTCTTAATCGTACTTTGAATATTGGTTAGAAACATCCTTGATTGGCAAAATCAGCCAAAATTAAATCATACCCAACAGACACGATTTCTCTCAGGTCATCAGGTGCATTCTTGACGAGTAGATCTCGATATTGTTGTAGTCCAATAAAGGTCTCGTCATTCGCAGCATTGAACCTTTTGAAAGCATCAAAGTAGGCCAGCGTGTCTTCAATCTTTCGATTCAGATGTTCCATCATGTCATATGTTTTTGGTGCTTTAGCCAAGTTTGCATAAAAACCAGGAGAGCGTGCAGCGAATTGTTCAAAATGATCAGCAGGTGCGAGCCCTAAAATAGATTGCATCGGTTTTAGTGTCAGTGCTTTTGCATGATCGAGTTGAATGCCAAATTGTGTAATGGGTAATAGCTTTGTGTTTTTCATTTCTTTGTTTTTCCTTTCAGAGACATTTTCTTAGGTATCTAACTCTGCGAATAACGCATTATATTCTTTCAGTTGGTCAGCTTGATTAAGATCTACAAGTTCAAGTCGTTCTCCACCCGGCATAGATAACAAATCGAGTTCTTCTTGCTGTTTTGCCTTCGAAGAACGGACTTGAGCATCTGCAAGAAAATCATTGATTGCATTCTCATCGTAACCGTGAAATTCCGCGATGTCGTCTCTGAAGTTAAGCTTTAGTTCTTTGATTTGTTCTTGGATTTTTTTGGTGTGATTCTGAAGACACTCTTGAGAACTCAAGAAGTACCGTTCACCATCTATAAGTGTTCCGAACTCATCGATTGCAAATAGCATTGGTAAAGCCATTAACATAATACCTAATACTGATAAACCTGACGTCATAGGACTTGCTGCTAAACTGACTGCCAGTATGCCAGCGGAAGTCATATAAGCCTTTTTCTCCGTAGAACGATTTTTTTCATAACCATCCTTGAGAAGATCAATCCTATTTTCTAAGCTTTGTAGCTCACGCTGATGAAGCTCATATTTTTTGTTCAACTCATAACGTGCTTTTTTCGATGAAATACCAGTATTCGACATCAAGTCCTCCAATCATTTTAAATATCGGCAGATCTCAATCGAGGTTGTTTGTAAATATATTGGGTCCGTCAAATGACCGATAAATCAAATCTCACCACGAAGTCCCACCATCAACATACGCGGTGAGTTCACGCGTGCACCAAATGGGCGCCATGAGACAACCGCCTGTTCGTTTAAGGCGTTTTCGAGATTTGAATACACACTCAGCTTTTCGTTGATTTGATAAGCCAGGTTCATATTGAGTGTACTGAGTGTCGGTATGCTTGCTTCGGTCTCACTAGCGCTATCAAACATGTGATTGCGCAATGTGCCCTTCGGGCGGTTTGTTATGATTGGGTAACTCGATTTAACCCAGTATCTTTCTATAATCCGGACTTCCCATTTCAAAAGCATCTTCAAAAATATCAAGCCCTTTATTAGGTAAAGAGGGAAGTTCCTCTTTGTTCTCAATTTTTGCTATGACATGGACTGTTCCGTCGGGACTCACCTCGAGAACATCTTGTTTGAAGTCGATAGCTGAATCCCCAGGTAACATCTCTAAAGAGGTATTTATCTCTTCAACTGGTGCATCAAAATGTTGTTTCTGTCTTTGTTCGAGCTGATATAACGCATGCTTCACATCACTTTAAATAGTCAGTTGAAGCTGTTCATTTTGTTTAACATCTGACTTAAAAACGTCATTCTTTTGTTCGGTGAACTCAGGTGTCCATAGTTCCATATTAAGTGGTTTAATTTGCATGTGTCTCTCCTATAAACGATTGAAAGAGTATCGTTCAAAAATAGGTTTTTTGGTTTCTCTATTTTCGTCACTAGAAAGTCTACGATTTGCAATATTTCCTAAAATTAAGTCGATACCAAGCTTATTAAAGATGATGAGTCGGTCATATGACGGATATTTCAAATTTCGATATGCTCTAATTTTTCTTTCTTCGACTCGCTATAATGTTGTGTGAGTAAATCTATAGCATAAATGCGTGTTCAGAAATACTGACTGAAATAGCTCTACAAATTCTAGCAACTTTCTTCAAATTTTGGCGATAATAAGGCCGGAGGTATTTTTTTATGACCCAATTAAGAGATAAAGCAGCTATAGAACTTGCATTAGCAGTGGTTAACTCAGCTCATGCAAAACAAATTTATGGAGATGAACCTGTTGAGAAAGTCACGGTGAGTTGCATTGATGTTTATGGTGACTATAACTTAGCAACAGCTCGGCAATTGATGAAAGAAAATATACTTAGTTCTCCACTAAAAAAAGAGCAACTCTTGTCATCTTTGAAGGGCCTGGTTGTAGAGTATTTAAAAGAAGATGATTTAAATTCATATACCATTTCAGAGCTCAAGTTTGATTCATGCAACGAGACGGATTTACGATGGATCGAAATGACTGCGAATGTAAATTTAAAAGTTCCGACATATGAATTACCAAGAATAAGAAAGAGAGAGCTAGATCTTGCAAAGAATTTGGCTTGTGATTTCGTAAATATATTGCTTCAGCGTTACGAAAATAAGTTAGAGAAACAGAAAAAAGGCACTGACAATACAAATTTAAGTGCTTCAGTTTCTTGGCCTCCAGGACTTGGCTCAAAGTCATGCAAACAACTACTCAAGTCGAAAGGAAAAGGGTTAGTCGTGGAAGCAATTGAGAGATTTATTCCTCACTTACTTAAAGAAAAAGGATATATTTCAACAGATTGGAACGTTAAATTAATTGAAGAGTATTCTTACGATTATATTGAGTTGAGGGTAGATGGAAAGCTAGTCCCTTGTTCAGAAAATGAGAACCTCGCGAACTCTCAGAGCATATTATCTAGGCTCAAAAAGTCTTTTCTAGGTATTTAATTATCCATGTTCAGATTTCTCCCCGAAAACCCACCATCAACATACGCGGTGAGTTCACGCGTGCACCAAATGGGCGCCAAGAAACAATCGACTGCTCGTTCAAGGCGTTTTCGAGATTTGAATACACACTCAGCTTTTCGTTGATTTGATAAGCCAGGTTCA
Source organism: Myxococcota bacterium (assembly GCA_020627505.1). Taxonomy (GTDB): domain Bacteria; phylum Myxococcota; class UBA727; order UBA727; family JAHDBA01; genus JAHDGS01. The sequence goes on along the minus strand of JAHDGS010000001.1, from coordinate 43,896 downwards.
TATTGAGTGTACTGAGTGTTGGTATGCTTGCTTCTGTTTCACTGGCGCTATCAAACATGTGACTACGCATGGTGTAATTAAGGCCAACAAATATATCGTTGAGTTTCACCGTTGGGTTAACCGAGAGTTGATGTCTCGGGATATAAGGCAACAGGTCGCCAGCTTGGACACGCCCAAACTGCGGAAAACCAGAAATGAAATCATTTCTAAACTGTGCATCTGTAAATGTATAAGCAGCTCGGGTTGTCAGTGTCGCTTTCGAAATGTTGACGCGGTGACGAATGCTTGCCTCGGCACCACGAATATCAGCCGCACCACCATTAAATTGTTGTGCCGCTTGAGAGCCGACACAACCAGTAGAGAAACCACAGTTACCGAGCAGGTTTTCATATCGATTCATGAATAAGGTGCCATCAAGTGTGATTGTCGATTTGGTATAACGCGCGCCAAGTTCTGTATTCCAACTTCGTTCAGGTTGAACATCTTGGGCTTGACCCGGACTCACAGGCGCAAAACCACGATGGATACCGGCAAAAATCATCAATGGTTTTTCGAATAAGTACGCCATGCCCACACCTGGGGCCAAGATCGAACGACGTGTCGTCGGTCGAACGCCATCGGTATCTTCAAATCGATTTTGAATCAGTTCATGACGGAGTGTCGGAACGAGCATGATACGATTCCAACGGAGTTGGGTTTGGATATACGTTGATGCTGCGGTCGACTGACCAAGGTTATCTGTGATGACAGCGCGACCATTCTCATGCGGTAATAATTGTTGGCCATCAAAGAAGCTGGCGACTTCGGTTTCGAATCGATCGACTTGATCGCCATGTAACCGAACACCCAGTTTCAAAACATGATGATACCCTTTACCCTCAAAGTCGCGTTCGAGTTTAAATCGATAGCCTTGTGAAATAAATGAGCGATCGTTTGTTCCGAGTCGAATCGCCTCGTTCGGATCTGTTGATAGTAGATCTCCTCTTAAAATATCAAGCGTTCGGCGGTCACGCCCAAACCCAGGCGGTTGTAGTAGCAAGGCATGAACTGATGAAGCCCCTTCAATGCCATTAATTTTTGTCCATATTCGTCTAAGTGTATGTCGGTACAACGTATTTTCCACATGCAGAGACGCTTTTGATAGTCGATGGGTGAGTCGCAAGCCTGTCCGATTCCATTGAAAGCGCGCATTCGCGGTCGTTGGATAGCGGCCGTTCGGATCGTTTTCAATTTCATGAGCAGTCATACCCAAGTAAGTGCTTGCTGAGTTTTCTCGACCATGTTCATAACGAAGCTCGATATGGTGTTCATCAAGACCATGACGGGGAAGTTCAAGTCGCAATTTTCCAAGCAGGTCTGTTCGTTTGAAGCCCGTATCGATATCGATAGAAGACGTTTGAAATCCATCAGAGCCAAGATGTGCACCTTCGATAAGCATCCCAAATCGTTTCTCAGCAAAAGCGATTCGACCATAAGCTTTGCGAGTGTTATATGAGCCATATGCCAAGTCGAATGCACCATCGACGCCTTGAGAGGGGATACGGTGTGTTTTTAAGTTGATGGCGCCACCGACTGTTGCCGGTCCAAACTGCATGGCTGCAGGGCCTCTGAATATATCCATTCCGGCAGCTCGAATCGCAAGAGGAAAATAGTATGCAGCAGGCGCAGAGTAGGGCGCAGGACCAAATAAAACCCCATCTTCCATCAGCGTGAGCTTATCAGAACGATTTGAATTTGTGCCACGCATACCGATATTTGGGCGAAGACCAAACCCTTCTTCTGTTCGGATATAGACGCCCGGTTGGGTTTGTAAGATTTTTTGAATATCTGTGAGTCCAATCTCTTGAAGCCTTCTAGCGCCAATTCTGCTTGTTGCACCTGTGAGGCGCATGGTTGAAGGGATACCAATCGTAATTGTTTCGTTATCATCTTTTTGATCGATATCCTCTTCTATTTCTCGGGCTTGCGGCTCATCTTCTGCCAACGCTTCATGCTGGTGCGGTTGCTTGACATCACCAGTATCCTCTACGTGTTGTTGGGCGTAGAGGGGAGCAGCACTGAATAGAATGAGGATCCAAAAAAGCATTCGATAACGATAATCGTTATCAATAAGGATGTCTTTGTCAATCGGCAGTTGAGAGATTTCGAAACTTGTAATTATGGAGCGGCCAGGAATGGCGTTGGGGCATAGTCCTGAATCTTCTGTGTCAAATCGAAGTTTGGATTGATAAACCGCCGAGAGGGCTGCCCATTAAGCGTGACGTATGAATCCGCATAAATTGAAACGAGCCCATGCTTATGTGTAAGGTTCTTTTTTAGATGATGAGCGTATTGTTGAATCATAAGCGGCCGTGTGGCCATTTCATTTGTTTGTCGCCATGTGAGTTCATTCATCGGATCGACAAAGAAACGATGTCCATCTTTTTGTCGTACAATCTGATATTTGAGCGAGCCATATTTTTCTCGCAGCATGACCTTCCATGATAGACGCATACCGTCTTCATTCCACATGACATCGCCAGGATAAAAATAATGCCGCATAGGAATAAGTAGATTCAGTATAACGAATAGTGTAAAAACCTTATCTCTTATCTGATGTGCTGGGCGTGACCCAAGCGTGTTCCGAGCATGACCCGGCCCTGTCCCGGTCCTGTCCCGGTCCTGTCCCGGCAGTGACCCCTCCCATTTAAAGAAGATAAGTGTTACGCCGATCATAATCCACGGAAACATACCGATATTAAATAATATTGAAGTGAGCACATGAAATACAATGACAGCAAGATATGCGAATATACGTGTCCGACGATGCAATAAGAAGAAAACGATTGTGAGATCGTAAATGAATCCACACCAGCTCAGCACGAGGCCTGCATATGGTCGTTTAAAAAATGCACCTAAAATCGGTATATCATTGCGAGCGCGTAACCACATCGATAGTGGCTCTCCAAGTATAAGCCAGTCATATTGAAACTTAGCGAGTGCGGCGAAGATATACACACATGCAATCTGAAAACGAAAAAATGATAACCATTCGAATGGTATGCGACGTTGCCAACAGCCACGTCCATGCACTGGCGCGAAACATAAATAAAGCAACAACAAGCACACTAAAACATAGTGATTCAGATAGGTTGTTGCATCCCAAAGTTGAACATAGATAAAAAGTATCGTGACAAGAATCGTGGCAGGTCTTGATAAACGATGAATCATCATGCCAACACATCCAAGCGCAATCAATCCAAATACGAGATAAATGAGCAATTCAGAGGGTGGCCCACCCACATCAAGAAATGGATATGAAAAAAAATAGGTTGGTCTGAGATACAGTTCTTGAATCCAGTCATTGGCCCATGTTCGATAGGTCGAAATAAAAATAATACAAGCAATGTATATACGTAGAAAAACAAGCGACCGGCTCGAAACGTCCGGTCGACCTGATGTATTTAATAAGGTGAGAATACCTTTTGTCATCAATCGGTATCAGCCGCTGCTTCCATTGGTGGTAGAAGTCCAAGCTGAGAGGGAACATCTGTTTTAAAGAAACGTGTAAAAGCAGATAGATCATCATAACAATCTCTGACACGCGAATCATCATTTTCGATTAACTGAGCCAGGTTGAGATTGGGTTCATTCAGAAAGCCACATGTGCTTTTAGCCTCATCGAATGTTGTTCGTAGTGATGTCACAAGTACATCTTGACCAATATCAGATAGCCATGCGTCAAATCCGGTTATATCATCGCCAAAGAAGATTGTTTCAAAAGTTTCAATATTGGTCCATGCCGCGGCTGAACCAAGCCGGCTGTATCGCCCTTCAACACCTTCGGGGCATTTTGCATCTTCGCATGGTTCATATTCGCCTAACGGTGCGCCTAGTTTACGGTCTTTTAGGATTCGTTCAAAGTAGAAGAGTGCGATGTAAATATCACTCAAAACATCTTTTGGACATGGAAATAGCTCTGAACCAAGACCTGTATTTAATACGTCTGCCTTATATGTATTAAAAGCAGCTTCAAGAAGTTCAAACCGATCGATCAAATTATTCGACAGCGCTTTCATATATGCGGCACGTCGACTTCGCTTTTCAGACGCCGGTATTGAATCAAATGTGCCTTCACGGTTAATAGGCGCAGCTGATGAGCACGCATTCATTTCAGGAGGGGAGAATATCAAATACTCAAGAGCGAGTAAGCCAGTTGTGTCGTCTAGCGTAATATCGAAAGTAGATTCATCTTCATATGCTTGGCTGACGATATTATTATCAATGGTGCACGCACGAAAAAGATCGAATGAGTAAATAAAATCTCTCATGCCTTGTCCGCCTTTGAGGTCTGTTGAACGCCCAACAGGGCCAAGCTGCAATGCATCTATTTTTTGCCAACTTAAGAATGTTTGACGGTATGCTTCGGATAGATCTGTGAGGTCACTTTGTGCCGGCTCTGATGGTAAAGACTGAATCAGATTATTGAGTGCTGTGAGCTGTATCTTAAAGTCTGCGTAAGCAGGAACCAGGACATCTTCAACAGTCATTTCGACTGTTGCAAATGCATCGAATGTCGCAGTCGGGTCACAGTTTGATGAAGCTAGGTTTGTGCCGCCATCTTGAGTAGACTGTTCATCACATGCAACGATAGACGCGCATAGACCACCTACGATTACGAGGTAGGTCAAGACATGTGCTTTCCTCATTTAGAAGCCTCCCTGGCCATTGGCGTTGCCTTCAAATGATGCATCAAGACCCAAATCTGTCAACAGCGTTCCGCGTGCGGCACGCAGTGTATCTAGATGTGCGTCTAAGTCCGCTTGACTGGCAACACCTGGAATGGTTGGTGTACTGCCCAGTGCTACAAAAATAACATCGATTGTACTGTCTTGTGTCAACTTTGTGGTATTGAACTGAAGTTGCGTTGCATAACCAACAGCTTCACTCCAATGTTTCGCGTGGTCAACGAAGCTATACTCGTCAGCAACCAAGTCTTGAATTGTGTCATTGAGATAGTGAACAATAGTTGCACCAATCCCACGTTCCCAGTTGTTAACAAGTCGGTTTCTATGCTCGAGCAATTCAGTTTTTTGATTTTCATCGAGTGCATCTGCCGTCTCTGTGATGAGCGTACGACCGGCATGAAAATCGGCGAAGATGTTTTGCGCCAAGGTTGTTTGCATATCTGTCGGTGAGATTGCACGATCACGCTTAGCGGCTGTTTGTGAGAAGCCTTGGTTGCGCTCAGAAGTCAAATCAATGTCGCCGTCGCCATTTTTATCGAATGAACCATCACTGTGTGTATCTCGTCCGCCAATGTCTGCGATCTCATCGACAGTAAATTCTGACATGAATCGTGATCCGCCGAAGTAGCCAAATGCTTCATCCCATACGTGTTCTAGGCCTGTATAAGCCTTTGTTGAGCCATTTTTAACGACGGCTTCAGTATTATCGCTTTCAAGACCTTTACCATCTTCGTTGAGTCTGAGGTAGTCAGAGGTACCTTGTGAGTACATGACAGCACCCATGATAAATTTTTGAAGCATTTGTTTAAGGTCGACCCCGTCTTCGTCGATATATACTTTCGTGATGTTGTCACCGAGGGCGTTTTGTCGTGTGACACCATCTACTTTTTCCGCATGATAGTTGTCTGCGATACGTTGAATCAAATCATCGACAACTTCACGTGTTGTTAAATCAGTGCCGTAGCCTTTGACAGTGTTTGTCCAGCCGATATCGTTTTCAGGCAATTTATCGTCAAGATTTGTTACAGAGCCCATATCACCATATGTCGATTGTACGCATGTACGATCAGCAGGGCAGATATTGAGCGTGTCTGAACCATCACCGCCTACAGATTCTTTGCTGTAATCAAAAAAGTAAGTGAGCAGGTCAACAACAGCTGCCCCATCTTCAGGACCATTGACTGCCGCTGGGTCAAGCGCACCGACTTCGCGATTCAACTCTTCAAGAAGCATCCATCGGCTAAGTTGACCACCATATGAGACAGAACTCATGCCATCTTCAAACCGAGAGTTAAAGGCATAGTCCCTATTATCATCACGACAAGCCAGTTGACCTAGGCCGATGAGTGAAAAGCCGATTAATATTCCTAAAGATCTCATAGAATCTCCTGATAATGAGAATGATTATCATTATCGAGGTTGTTGTCAACATCACTTCTTTAAAAGATTCAGATCTTTGGCGGGAATCTTAATTTAGAGGACATATGCATCGTATCATTCATTTCTCAGTTCTTTTAGTGGCGATATATTCTGCCCAGTCTCTTGGGCGGACTTCTGAGCAGCGGTTTCGTATCTTTGTCGACACGGGCGTAGGCATGCATGACAATTCTTTTGGCGGAACGACAGAAGTTGGACTTAGTTTTGTCGTGGGAGATAACTGGTTTATCGACGCATTTGGGCGGGGAGACTTACCGTGTCGTGAGTTAGCGATCGATGCATGTGCTGGTATTGTTTCTGTTGGCGCTGGTCTGGGCCGACGGCTAGCGCTTGGACACGCTGCGATAGATGTTGGCTTTCGATTTAAACATGTACATGTTGGTTCTCTCAAGAGTTGGGTTGAGCAGCCATTTGATAATGTTTTGGCATCACCTGAATCGGAGATTACCCACCGCTCAGGCGCAGAACTTTTGGGGCGTTACATTTGGCAAAGTAGTTGGAGGGATGGGAGGCTCAGCCCATATTTTGTTGGGCGATTCGGATATTTGGGCTTTGATACGACTTACAATTGGAGTGGGACGTTTTCTGTTGGTCTCGAGTATGCATTCAAATAAAAAACGCTCAGCATGAGCTGAGCGTTTTGAATAATCATACGAACGATTTATTCAAGTCCATGATCGTGTTCATCTTGCCATTTTTGAAGCGCTTCCCAGCGACCCTCAGCTGCCATACGTGCTTGTTTAGGCCAAGAACCTGGATTATGCATCTTAAATCGTGGACCTGCTTCATCGAGCCATGCTTTGATTTGCGATGATTCGGTATCTGCAAGTTGTGCCCAGGTTTTCACACCATGTTGATTTAAGATTTCTTCAATCTTAGGCCCAATCCCTTCAACTTTTTTCAAGTCATCAGGATCAACATTCGCGGCCATGAGCGCCATATATTTTGCCTTCCAATCATCACGTTCTGTCGACGCATTTTTGAATTTGGCTTGCCATTCAGGTCCCGTATCAGTCAGGTTTCCTTTTTCTGTGAATAGCGCGTCATATTTTGCTTTCCACTCAGGTCCTGTGTCAGTCAGGTTTCCTTTTTCAGCGAAGAGTGCATCATACTTAGACTTCCACTCATTGCTGTCACCTTGGCATTTGGCATGTTCTGAAGAAAGCTGTTCATACTTCGTTTTCCAAGAAGTTATCTCGCTCAAACAACTTTGATGTTCACCTTCGAGACCTGTCAGCTTTGCTCGAAGCACGTTACGTTCTCTTTCTGCAGCTGTGACCAGTTTCTGATATTTAGACCAAATCCACCAACCGACCAATAAGCCCAGTAGAAAAGCACCAAATAGGGATAACCAATATAAGGGTGTTAAACACATTATTTTACTCCTTGAAGTTTAAATTCGATACGACGATTTTTGGCGAGTCCTCCTGGAGTGGATTCATCCGCAATTGGTTTTGTTTCTCCGAGCCCTAATACCGTTGCTCGCCCTGTTCTGAGTCCAATTTTATATAGCCTGTTCATCACTGCTTTTGCGCGGCTTTCGGATAGCTTTTGATTCTCTGAGGCGTCACCACGGGTATCCGTATGCCCTTCAATAACGACATTGAGTGATTCACATTGTTCAAGAACATCTTCGAGATCAACTAACAACCGATTGCTTTTAGCAGAGATTTCGGCGCTCGACGTTTTAAACAATATTTTGTGCTTTGACAGGATGCCGTTTAGTTTTTCTTGGCAATGGGACTGATCAAGTACGATAATATCAGCTTTATCGTGAACAACGTCATATCCTGATTCAATCTCCTTCAGTTCGTCCATATCTCGTTCGAGAGAATGGGTCCGTACTGTTCCCCAAAATTGAGTTCGTTGATGCGTTGTTTCGAGACGTGCATCGCCATCAAAATAAGATAGTAGAGGCAGTCCGCTGGTAGCTGCTTGCTCAAAAACATCAACACGCGGCCCGGACAACCCATATACCTGAAGTTTGTCCGAGACATTTTTTTTGCCATGAAGCCGTTCCGCTATTGCTAAAATATTCGCTTTGGTTTTTTGATTTGGGACAATGCCTTCAAGCATGATCGTGTTTTGGGCCTCATTATGTGAGGCTTTTAGAATACAATTATCAATACTTTGAATCACCACACCACTTGCATCGAGTCGTGAACCACATCCTTCACATGCTGCAATAGCTTGGGATTTGGCAGCAGCGTTTCCTACCGCTCCGGTCATTGTTAATAGACCACACTTATCTTGCTCAACTTGAATGCCAGATAAGGCCGGATTCTGTGATATTTTATCCAATAGGACATCTTTGGTTTGCTGTAGACATTCATCTTTTAAACCGCAGCCATAAATGACGAGCGCACCATAAATAAGAAAGGCGATAAATCCCAATACTAATTTCATAAATGTAGACATCTAAAACTCCTCGACCGTTTGACGCCTCAAAGTACGAGATTATTCAAAAAAAGTACATATCGAGTTTAATTTTCGAGGATACTCTCAAGAATTGTATCAATTCGTTGTATCATTTGTGGACCAAGTTCGGTGTGGACTTGCATAAATGACGTTCTCAAATCATTCAGATTTTTCAGATAGGTGAGCATCTGCAATTCTGATAACTGTTCACGCTGACGTAATCGTTCATCGATCAAGCGCAATTCCGTGACCAAGTCTTCAACCCGCATTGCGCTACCTGGGCGTGCCGCATCAGGGTGGGTGTCATAAAAATGTGTCACAACAGGTCGAACAATATCATTCACAACGGTCCGTTGTTCAATACTATTCCAACTATGTTCAAGAATGAATAAATCACGTTCGTCAACCTCGGCACGACCTTCAAGAAATGCATTAGCTGCGAACAATTTCAAGAAGCGAACGACACGTCTATCGGAGAGAGAAATCCCCTCTGAACGGAGTTGAAAGCACATATTCTTATAACTGGTAAAGAATGCCTCAGGAATCTTGACGATCGACATTAAGTTTTGTTGGACATGACGCAAATCAGTGGCTGTAATCGATGGGAAGTCGTGATTGAGTTCGCCTTTGGAACGCGCATTCTCATACGCAAGACCACGTCGAATCAGCTCAAGAAATTCATGGCTTTCGAGATGGTCAGAATATACACGTAATAGAAATCGATCGAAAACAGCGCGCAAATCTTCAGATGTGGGGACCTCATTTGAGGCAGCAAAAACAGAAATAAGCGGGACATTGATTCGTTTTTGGCCATTATGAAATTGGCGTTCATTTAAAATCGATAGAAGCGTATTCAAAATCGCTGAGTTTGCTTTGAATGCTTCGTCGAGAAAGACAATTTCGGCTTCGGGTAGCATGCCAGTCGTCACCCGTTGATACTCACCACCACGAAAGGCTTGAATATCAATCGGGCCAAAAAGCTCATTGGGTTCGGAAAATCGAGTTAATAAATACTCAAAATACTTGGCATCAATAGCTTTGGCAAATGTTCTGATTAATGCTGATTTGGCCGTACCAGGTGGTCCGACCAGTACCATATGTTCGCCTGCAAGTGCGGCAATCAGTGCCAGTCGAATCGCATCTCTTTTTGATAAAAAGATGTCGTTCAGTTTTTTTTCGATTGTGCTCAGGGCACTGGCAATTTCTTGATACGACATGATTTACCTTAGCCCTAAGTATGCTGTTCAGACAAGACTTTTAATGATGTGCTTCCAAATGAACCTGAGTGTGCAATTGACATCCAGTGTCGATAGTTGTCTGGGACATCCTTGTGAAGCAAAGCACCCTCTGGGCACATTGGATACAACTCTGCATAGTTTTTGGTTTCCCATGGCGAGAGTCTTTTCTGCAGATGCGCGGGTCTCAGATCGTCGAGATGATTCAACCCCATTGCACCAAGTAACTCTGCTGCTGCCTCGATTGTTTTTCGATGAAAATTAGATACCCGTTCGGATTTATATGTTGGGTCAAGTCCTACCATTAAATGTTGTTTATGAGAAGCAACACCTGTGGGGCATTTATTCGAATGACATTCGCGCGCCTGGATACAGCCAAGTGCGAACATCATCCCGCGCGATGAATACGTGATATCAGCCCCGAGGGCTGATGCACGAAGAATATCAAATGCATTGATGATCCTGCCAGAGGCAATCAACTTAATGTGTTTCCTGAGACCGAAACCACGCAATGTTTGGTGGACAAAGCTGAGTCCATTTTTCATTGGAGAGCCAAGGTTATTCGAGAACTCAAGCGGTGCAGCACCAGTGCCACCTTCACCTCCATCGACAGAGATAAAATCTGGGTAAAGTTCGAGTTCGATCATGGCTTTGCAGATTGCAATGAATTCGTGTTCTTGGCCGACACATAATTTGAAGCCGACAGGACGTCCTCCTGCTAAAGCACGCAATCGATCGATGAACTCGATTAACCCTTTTGGAGAATTAAATGCTTTATGTGAGGGCGGTGAATTGACATCAGTATATGGTTCGACACCCCGAATTGAAGCAATTTCAGGGTTGTTTTTTCCGGCTGGTAAAATACCGCCGTGCCCAGGTTTGGCTCCTTGAGAGAGTTTGAGTTCGATCATTTTGACGCTGGCGGGTTCAACCGTTTTCACAAATCGTTCTTCGTGAAAGCCACCTGTTTCAGGGTCTCGACAACCAAAGTAACCAGTCCCGACTTGATAAATCAAATCACCTCCTTTGAGGTGGTAAGGCGAAATGCCGCCTTCGCCGGTATTATGTGCGAAGTCACCTTTAGCGGTTCCACGGTTGAGTGCTTCGATCGCATTTTTAGAAAGGGAGCCGTAGCTCATGGCACCAATATTGAAGATGCTGGCAGAGTAGGGCTGAGTGCACTGTGGCCCACCAATTGTGACACGAAGGCTTGAAGGATCGACATGGGTTGGGTCGAGAGAATGTTTAAAATACTCGTAGCCTTCTTGATAGACGTCATGCTGAGTTCCAAATGGAAGTGTTTCGAGTGCATTCTTAGAGCGTTGATAAACAAGTGAGCGTTCCTCACGAGAAAAAGGTCGCCCATCTGTATTGCTCTCAATGAAATACTGATTGATCTCTGGCCGGATTTTCTCCATCAAATAGCGGCCATGTCCAATCACAGGGAAGTTTCGGAGAATCGCATGTTTTTTTTGAAACATATCTCTGACGCCAAGAATAATAAGTGGGCCAGAAATCCAAAGTGTCTTCAGAACCCAGGGCCATTTCATCGCGCCGAAGAACGTCAGTGTTAAAATCGTGCAGGCAGATATTAAAAATACTTTTCTCATAGTCGAAGTTTATGATTTATACGTGCGCCGCTCAATGATTTTGCCACTCTTTTCGAGAGAATTGTCCATTGAACTGATCTGAGAAATCCACTTCTAATAACTTGGCTTTAGATAAGGCTTGGGCCATACTGCTCGAAAGGAGTGTCCAATGTTTGATGCAAAACTTCAAGAACAGGTCTGTGGTGTCCTCAATGAAATTATGGAACATGAACTTGGCGGTGTCGTTCGCTATACACACTATGCTTTAATGGTTTCGGGCCCGAATCGGATTCCATTGGTTGACTTTATGAAAGCCCAGGCAAATGAATCATTGCTTCATGCACAACAGGTGGGGGAGATTTTAACCGGGTTAGAAGGGCACCCTTCGCTGAATATTTCGCCATTGGAAGAATCTCATCAGCACAGTATTCATGATATCTTGACTGAAAGCTACGCACATGAAACGGCAGCAGTCGAAAAATATAAAGAGCTGCTTGCTTTGGTTGAAAACAAGAGCATCTATATCGAAGAGTTTGCGAGAGGCATGGTTGGACAAGAAGAGCTCCATACGATGGAGCTCAAAAAAATGTTAAGAGATTATGCGTAAGCTGATTTAAAATTCAGCCACACAAATTGAGTTTCGACAAACCGCTACTGGAGAGAGGCAGTTTTGAGAGCTCGATTTTTCGCATCCACGTTCTGAAAAACCGTTGCAAATACCATTATCGAGTTGAACGGATGTATTTGAAGAGGCTTGCGCCTGTTCGACAGAACCGACCCATGGACATGAGTCCCAGCATTCACTTGTGCTTGTGATGACCGTGCAATCTGAATTGTCTTGGCATGTATTTTCAACCGTTTGGTTGAGTGCTGTAAACCGGTTGATGGCTTCTCGCCGATCGGCACGACATTGGGCTTCGCGTTCTTCTAATGTCGGTTCGTTTCGAGGATCTGCTAGTGTACATGTATTATTTTCGCATACGGCAACTTTTTGTGCGCATCGGACCGCTGTGACAGTACAACCATCATCGCTATAACCATCGCAGTAGTCGGCATCGATTTTATCGATTGCATTTTGCCAATCAAAAATCGCATCAGCGGATAACGCAATCGGACAGCGACCAGCACAATCGGTTGCGCGCTGCGCGAGAATACAATCGTTATCTGAACGACAACCGTAGTTTTCTTGGAGAGATGTTTCTTCGCAATGTAAGATATTATCTGCAGCCGTCGAGCGCACTTGGCAGGAACTGTCGTTACCATGGCTATCGTAAGGTGTAAAACAAGCTCCAGATTCTTCAGCCGGGCTCTGACAAGCAGAGATGGCAAGTAATACCGTCGAAACCAAGAGATGGGTGTAAGTGTGATTCATTTAAAACCTCGTGGTCACAACCTGTCATAAAGACCAGATTTTTCAAGCCGGTCATTTTAGGTAAAAAACGATTGAAGATTTCGATGGATACGTCATGCTAGACATATGTCTGATCAAGTCACGGATGTCTCTGAAAGCAAACACCATCCACAAAATGTGATGTTTTCGAAGCGTGTGTGGATTGTCCCGATGTGGATGAAAACAATCATGGTGATGATTTTTTTTGGGCTGATATTTGGTTTAACCGCATTTAGTGTTGATAAAAGACTCACCATGGCACAATTGGCGATGGATAATGTGCTTGAACCTGAATGGGTGTCTCCTGGTCAAGCAACCACGTTACCATTCGAGGCCTATCAACACACAGCCAATGGAATACTTCGACAAGCCGGTCAGCAGACCTTTTCCGATTTTAAAGGGCAATGGGTTTTATTGAATTTGTGGGCGACATGGTGTGAACCATGTCGTGATGAGATGCCTGCCCTCGAGATGTTACAAAGACGATTCAAAGATCGTTTAACGGTGTTGACCTTGTCTGTTGATGATGAGTTTGAAGCTGTTGGTCATTTCTTTAAGGATGAAGATGGTGTGTTGACGCAACCCCCTACATTTCGTCTTGGTCACGACCGCGATAAAAAAGTGGCGGCTGATTTTGGGTCTCGTAAATTTCCGGAGACATTTCTGATCGATCCGTCTGGACAAGTGGTGACACAATTTATCGGACCAAAAGATTGGTATAGTGCCGGCAGCGTCAACTATTTCGAAAATGTCCTAACAGGTCAACGTGCGCCACAGCCGACAACAAGGTAATCAATCTACTCTAATTGTGCGACAGCATGTTTAGGCGACTGCGTTGATAAAAACATGACATAGTTATCGTAGCGAGATTGTATCTCTGAGACGTATTGAACAACCTCGGAGCCGCGAGCACGGCCATGTCGAGCGTATTTGAAGTAACGTTTTTCTTGAAGTAATCGCATTGCTTTTTCGACATGTCCAAACCATTTATTTTCATCTAACCCAATTTGTTTAGCGAGACGTCGTGCGTCATAAACATGGCCCAGACCCGCATTATAAGATGCCAATGCAAATCGGATACGATTGCGAAACGAAATATCCGGAGCAGCAAAGCGTCTCAAGGCATACTTTAAATAACGCGTCGCACCTTGAATTGATTGTCGTGGGTTCTGGGTATCTTCGACGCCAAAACGTTTTGCGGTTTCTGGCAGCATTTGCATGAGGCCCTCTGCTCCATGAGGTGATTGTGCGTCATGATGAAGTCGACTTTCTTGATATCCAATCGCTGCGAGCAATCGCCAATCAAGGCCAAACTGCTCGCCAACACGTTTAAAGTCTCGATCATAATTAGTTAGTTGGTATGGTCTGTTTGGACCAGGTTGTTTGAGTGACTTGAGCTGTGTTCGATTTTTCAGGATCAAATTAGCCAGTAGGCCAGACTTCTTATGTTTCGTGAGAAAACGGTAGAGAAATGATTGTAGTATAGGGCGGTTTGTCAGGTGGAGCCAACATATCGGTTCGCGGCGAACCGAGAGCCGAGCCTCATGTATGTTGGGGGTAATTTGACTATCTAGGCATTCACTGCGAAGTGCGAAGTCAGTCTGACCTCTGGACAAATGAGAGAACAGTTCATTTGCGTCAGCTGCAAGAACAAATTCGACACGTAATTTAAGGTGTTTTCCGATTTGTTGGCCAATAGATTGCCCAAGGCCCATCGCACGTCCATTGATGATTCGAAAGTCTGCTTGTTGGTTGAGGAGGCCGATTCGAATAACATCCTCTGTGATGAGCCCAGGTAAATCTTTTTGGTATGTATTGATTTTGTGGCTTAAGAGATGACGCGGATAGCTGTCGACTGCTTGTTCACTCGTGGATCGAGTATGCCAGTTATGTTGTGCGTGTGTTGGTTGTGCATAAATAAGTTGAAGGAGTAAGAAGCCCAATAAAGGCAGAGGTGTTTGCAAGGCCCATTTGCAGCAATGGCTTCGCTCTCTGTGTGTCAACCTCATCCATCTCATACTGCTATATTAGTCCGGCACAATTTCAGCAGCAATTGCGCGGATCGAACTAGAAAAAATGATATGAATCAGGTAGGTAGATTGTATCGTATTGAGATGAGGAAAATATGGATCCAATAATTTTGCATATCAGAGACCCGATTCATGGAACCATTCCGATTCACAAAACAGAGATTCCCCTCATCGACCATCCGCATTTTCAGCGTTTAAGAAATATCAAGCAGCTCGGGTTCGCGGACTTGGCATTTCCGGGCGCGACACATTCTCGTTATAGTCATTCGCTTGGCGCGATGCATGTGGCGACAAGACTCTTTGATCGGTTGATACCTGTGGGTTCTGTTCCATCTCGGGTTCGCGACCGTTTTCGAAAGACATTGAGACTTGCTGTTTTATTTCACGATATTGGTCATGCACCACTATCGCATACAACAGAAATTTTGATGCCCCAGGTGTCAACGCTTGGTTTAGATCCGCGCTATATTGTCGGGTCACAAGATCGACAAGCGACCCATGAAGATTACACGTTTAAGCTCATTTTAGATTCGGCATTAACGATGGAGATCACGAAGCAAGTCGCATCGTTCGATATTCAACCGCCTGATATCGTAGAGCTCTTACTTGGCAACGGCCCCTTTACACACCGTTTTCGTCATGGCGGAAAAGACTACGCGCCAATCCTACGGCAGATAGTCTCATCTGAGTGTGATGCAGATCGCATGGACTACCTGCAGCGAGATAGTTTTTACGCTGGTGTGAATTATGGTCGCTTTGATGCCGATTGGTTGATTGATAACGTGGTCGCTGTTGAGCATGGGGCGGCCATTCATCTGGGGATTCATGAGCGGGCGATGTTCTCATTTGAGGATTTCTTATTGTCTCGTTATCACATGTTCTCGACGGTTTATCTGCACCACACACCCGTTATATTTGAAGAAATGCTTCGTGCGTATTTTCAGGATACGGACGATGGCTTTACCTTGCCGTCAGATATTGAATCTTATGCGGCGCTTGATGATATTCATTTGTGGCACCATCTCCGCTCAAGCGAGAATAAGTGGGCGCAGTTCATCGTTCATCGCCAACCATATCACTTACTCGACGAACGAAACGAAGCTCAATTTGTCGGGCAACAGGCACATGGCTTTCATGCGCGTTTGCGAGAGGAATTGGCGAGCGCAGATATCGATACAATTCAAACCCGATCGAAATCAGAGCTTTCAAAGTACTTCAAAAGAGATACCAATGTGCAACTATTCGTTGTGACAACAACGGATGAACATATTCCGATCGAAAATTATTCGGCGTTGTACGAGCGGTATCAGACACCAGCTTTGTTTAATCGGATATTCGTACCAAAAGCGCATCGAGCGAGGGCGCGCATGATTTGGAAAAACCTTTTGGCGAATAACGTTGGGCGGAAATCTCTTGGTGATCAGAGACCACAAATATGAATGAGATCGTTGTGAACACATCGCATGTCTTCTTCTTCGATGTCATGGATACGCTCGTTCTTGATCCTGTTTTTCGATTCTGGCCAAAAGCATGGTTTAAAGAAAACCAAGACCCGACGTCTTGGCGTGAATTTGAAAAAAATGAAATTGACGAATCGACTTATCGAGAACGTTCATACCCTCATTTGAGTATAGCTGAATGGGAGGCTCGGGTTTGGCAAATACATGACAATTATACATGGATGCCTGGGATGGAAAGGCTTCTTCAAAGTCTTAAGAACCAAGGTTGTCAGCTTTTTGGAGCATCTAATTATCCGGATTGGATTAATATGACGGATCAACGTTTGGGGTTATCCAATTATATCGATCTACGATTTACATCATTTCGAATCGGTTTAAGGAAGCCAGATGAAGCATACTTTAATCATATCTCTTCAGCATTAGGCTTAGCATCGACTCTGTGTGTTTTTATTGATGATCGTCTGGAGAATATCGAGGGCGCGAAGTCGTGTGGCTGGAAAGCTTTTCAGTTTAATGGCAATGTCGCTGATTTAGTGCAATGGATGACTCAGCTTTGAGAGAGTTAGGGAAAACGGCTTTGATATCAATCAGACAGCAGTTCTGGTTTTTGTTGATTGTTTTTTGTCATCGAGCGAATCCACTTGTAGCGAATGATGCACAAGAGAGTGAAGGTTCGAAAGAAAAGGTTTGTTTTCAGCAAGACGTATTTGAAGCTGCAGCGCAGCGGTTATTGTTCAAATATCCGACACGGCAAGTGGTTTGGGCTGTTGAACAAAAACATGCGCACGTGGATACCTATCAATTAACACTGTTTGAACTCGGCGATATATTGCTGGAGCGTGACGTAGTTTTTAAAGCATCAGACTGTGATGATGCGGCGCTCATTATGACACGCATCATCGATCGTTTCTTACTTCAAACCACGCCAGAAGATGAAGTCATAGAAGAGCAGCTGCCTGCCGCAGCGGCTAATTCGAGTCATATGCCTGCTCAAAGAACCCAGACACGAAACGAAGAAGTCGGACTTGAAGGTGAGATAGCACCCCGTCAAAATGGAGCATCTTCTGCTCCAATACAGTCGAATGAAAGCTTGAATGTGATATTAGAAGCAGGCGCATTAGGTGGACTTGGGTTTGGTGGACGACCGAATCAGCGCCCTATTTTTTCACTCGACTTAAGAAGCTATTGGTCGTACTTCGAAGGCCGGGTTGAGCAGCCGCGATTCGCACTCGTTCTTGGATTAGAGGGGGCTACACATCGCTCCTTGTCCTTCAATTCACAACGGATAGGAAATGTACGCGCCATGGCTCAAGTCGGATTGTCTCTAATTAATCTTGGTGGGCGACAATCACGATTTGCACTTGCAGCTGGTCTCGGACAATTGAACTCACGTGGTATTGGTTTCGATCAGTCGACTTCTTCTAAAGACTTGTACGCTGAAGTGAATGGTGAATATGGTGTACAGCTGACACGAATTGTAGGACTTCGATTGCGCGCGACCATGCCATTGACACGGCATCGATTTCAGATTGAAAATCTTGGAACGGTCGCAGAAATTTCACAATGGATAATGTCGACGGGGCTAACTGTTCGTTTTTATTAGAAATAAAGTCCTTCCTCTATTTTAAATAATTTTGAGATAGCAGTGAACATTTCGAGCCAAAGTGGGCACATATGAGTAGATATGTTGATGGTAGAACCACTTGAATCTGAGAGAAAAAGTTCGGCAAAGAAGCCGATGTCCTTCGATGAAATTGTGCGTACATATGGACAAGAACTATTGGCATATGTTTTCCGAATGACAGGTGGTTCAGATTCAGCTCAAGATGTTGTTCAAGAGGTGTTCTTGTCTCTTTACCAAAAAGATATTGCTTTAGACGAAATAGACAATATCCGAGCCTATTTATATCAAATGGCGCGAAATCATATTCTGCATTTGAAACGTGGGGAAGGTCGACATCATCGTAAAATGAAAAAGGTGGAAGAGACGCTAGGGCATCATGGTGAACTACATGGTCAGTTACCACGAACGTTATCTGATACTTTTCATCTAAAAGAGCAAATGTCGCTTGTCCGTAAAATCGTCGCGACGCTACCAGAAAAACAACGCGAAGTGTTTGTTTTATTTGAACTCCAAGAGCAACCATCAGCCGAGATTGCTGACATATTGAATATACCGCATGCCACAGTACGGTCTAGATTGCGATTGGCACGCGAGGGCTTTAAGAAACGATTTGAAGAGATTCAGCTCAAAGACTCAAATGATTCAATGAAAAAGAGTGAAGGAGGACACGATGAATGATCCCATTCGCTTAAAAGAACTTGATGGCTACCAAAAAGCTTTTGAGTCAGAATCAATCAGTATTCCACAATTTGATGCTGATGCTGCACTGACATTTATTCAAGCCTCAGAGGCTGCCGCCGAGACGGTTGCCACAACATCCCAAAATGTCTCTTCTACCAAAACGCCTATCAGCGCTCAACAGGCGGCCGGAGCTGCTGCCAAATCAAGTGGTGCATTGCTTGCGACAAAATCGGTTTTGTTGATCGGTTTGGTCGGTGCGTTTGGTTATGCGCTTATCTCACTTAATTCAGATAAAAATGAAAAAGTGGACAGTGCTGAAGAAAGCCCACCGATGATTAAACGGACGCATATCGAAATTGAAGACTCGAAAATCAGTGCGGTCAAAAATGCGACCCAAAAACATGACGTGCCTATCAAAACGAAAGCTCATCAGAAAAAGCAGAATCCATCATCAAATAATACCCTCCCAAAAAATGTCATTCCAACTGAAGACAAAAAGCACGTGACTCAGTTGAAGACCAAGCAGCAGGATGATGATCTAGAAAAACGTGAAAGATTAAATGAGGTTGAAAAAGATCATGGCCTTAATTTATATGATAATGCGCTTTCTGCGCTTAAACGACGTGATTATCCAACTGCCATACGCTTTTTTAAAGACTATTTAGAAGCGTATCCGACCGGTCATCTTGTCATCGAGTCTCGCTTTTCACTTATTGAGGCATATTATCAACATGGTGATTATCCGAAAGTGCTTCAGCAGTCACGATTACATCTCGCGAAAGCTGACTACAGAAAATCGGATGTACAAAGAATGATGTTGTCAGCCTATGAGCAGTTGGGGCAGTGCCAGGCTGCACAAGTATTTGCGAAGAAATTTAAGCTAAATCTAAAAAAATGTAAAAAATGAGTCTGTAAATGATCATGAGTTCAAAGTGCGGGAACAGATACATATAAGGAGAAAAAATGAAAACACACACAACACAACTATTTGCTTTGTTTTTATTGGCATTGATTGGATGTGGGGAAGATATTAAGTCAGGTGGAAGCGCTGAAGATAGTATCAATAGCGAAATTGGGGTGCTAAAGACATATCGATTTACGCAGCCACGTAGTTGCAGAAAAGATGACGTTGACGGATCATATGAGACGTCAGCCTTATTTCTCTCTGAAGCCTCTCTGGATAGAAATGACCCTCAGCTTCTATATGTTGGTCTGTGCGATTCAGAAGGAGCATTCAGTGTGAATCAGAATGGGGGAGATAAGCGTGTTGGTATTGCTGACTTGGACGCGACTTCATTGGGGGATATTGAGATAGAAGACATTCTTGAGACACCTCTGGTCTTTGATAAGAATATCGAAGTGGAGCATATTTACGGTGTTTGGGATGATGGCAACCCAACGAGAGTGATCTTTGCTTTTCGTGTCATTGAATTTGAGCAAGGTGGCGAGATCTTGATTGAATATATCGTACTCGCCAAAGAAACAGGCGATTTCGAAGAAACAGACTTATGGGAATATCAGGCAGACGATTATGAGCAAGCTGGAGAAGAGCGAGATGAGACTGATGAAACAAGTGGTGAAAATGAAAAAACAGACGAGACATATCAGTGCACTTGTTATCAGGACGAAGAAATAATCAATCAATTTACGAGTGAAAATAACTGTGTTTTGGGAGGAACGACTCCTGAGACTGCTGCAGAAGAAGCGATGTCACAGTTCAACGAGCTATGTGGAACGAATCTGACGACGAATAGTTGTGGCTTACCGTCTTATGAACTTGGTGAAATATGCACAGCTTCATATGAGTGCCAAGATGCCACCGACGTATATTATTTGAGATGTGAGTAAGAGGTATCGCTGATATTATATCAAATAGATGTAAGGTTTACAGCGGCTTACGGATTATTCTCATAATTCGTTGCCGCATTTTTTTTGCCTGTTAACGTGCACCTGTACTGGAAACTGATCGGATACAACCTGTATTCAATTCAAATTGGTCATCCCCGAAGGTGCTTTATGAAAAAAATAAATCTTGTTCTATGCTCGCTAACGACACTCATTTTTATAGCGTGTGGTGGTCCCGATACATCGTCAACGCCCAACAAGCCGACATGTGATGATGGTATCGAAAATGGAGATGAGACTGGCATCGACTGTGGTGGTAGTTGTTTTGTGAATTGCAATGGTTCGGTGAATACCGAGCGCTGTGAAGATGGTGTCCAAAATGGCGATGAAGAAGATATCGATTGTGGTGGGACCTGCCCAAATGATTGTGTCTCGCGTGAACCATCTTGCTTTGACCGAATCCAAAATGGTGATGAAGAAGATGTTGATTGTGGGGGCTCATGTTTACTCGCATGTGATGCGCAACCAGTTGCGACATGTTTCGATGGCCTTCAAAATGGCTCCGAAGAAGGCATTGATTGCGGTGGCGGCTGCTCTGATTGCCCGACCTGTACAGATGGGATTCGTAATGGCACAGAAGAGGGTATCGACTGTGGTGGTTCATGTGAGATGGATTGTCCAGAGCCATCATGTTTTGACGGAGTTCAAAATCAAAATGAAGTCGGTATTGATTGTGGTGGCCCATGTGATGACTGTGTCGCTGACCCGACATGCACTGATGGCATTTTAAATCAAGGTGAAGAGCAAGTCGATTGTGGTGGCCCGTGTGATGCCTGTCCTGAGCCGACCTGCGACGACAATATTCAAAATCAAGACGAAACAGGTGTTGACTGTGGTGGATCGTGTCTTGCATGCCCGGAGCCTGCGACACCCGGTGATATCGTGATTACTGAAATCATGTACAATCCAGATTGCGTCGGAGACACCAACGGTGAGTGGGTTGAGATTCAAAATAGAACGAACGCAACTATCGATATGCGTGGCTGGGTATTTTCAGATGACGATGGCACAAGTGGGCGTTTAGATGGTGTGGTGTTGAGTGCTGGTGCTCGCGCAGTGTTGTGTAAGAACCAAAATACAACCGTGAATGGTGGTGTGACCTGTGATTTGCAGATTGATATTGGCTTCGCGAATGGAAGTGACTTGGTTTATGTCCTCGACGCGACAGGGCAAACGATCGATTCTGTTCGATGGTTTAGTACATTTCCGGACGAAGAGGGCCATTCGATCGCCATCGATGATGAGACAGATCATATCGAGAATGATGAGGGTGAAAACTGGTTCCTCTCTGAAGGTCGTGTGAGTGATACATGTGAAGATGGTGGCACACCAGGTTTACCAAATGTTCGAACAGTTGAACCCGATCCAACATGCGATGATGGAATTTTGAATCAAGATGAAGTCGAGACAGATTGTGGTGGCTCGGTATGTGAACCGTGTCAAGTTCTTCCGACTTGCAATGACGGTGAGCAAAATGGTGACGAAGAAGGCACGGACTGTGGTGGTTCTCAGTGTGAAGCTTGTATTGTTCCGCCGACATGTGATGATGGTGAACAAAATGGCGATGAAACCGGCATTGATTGTGGCGGCTCGACATGCGCTGCCTGTAATGCTCCTGGAGATGTCGGTAGTGTTGTTTTTACTGAGGTCATGTATAACCCGAGCTGTGTTGGTGATAGCAGTGGGGAATGGTTTGAAATTAAAAATGTAAGTGGAGGCACCCTTGATATCACCGGTTGGACATTGATCGATGACGACAATACAGGTGGAACCCTCGAGACGACTGTGTTGATGGCTGGTGAGGTTTTGGTTGTATGCAAAAATAATGATGTTGCGACAAATGGTGGTATTCAATGTGATGCAGAGCTGCCGATGTCTCTTGGTAACTCTGGAGACACGTTATTGATTAAAGATGTTTCAGGAACAACAATCGACACGATTAATTATGGGCTCTTTCCTGATGCGAATGGAGAGTCCGTCGAAGGCTTGAGTGACAGCCACATCGACAATGACT
This sequence comes from Myxococcota bacterium, assembly GCA_020627505.1. Classification (GTDB taxonomy): domain Bacteria; phylum Myxococcota; class UBA727; order UBA727; family JAHDBA01; genus JAHDGS01. The sequence goes on along the minus strand of JAHDGS010000001.1, from coordinate 21,386 downwards.
TGAGTGATAACTGGGTGGTCGCAACCGCCGCTATTTCAGGTGGCTGTGGAGACTTAGGCACACCAGGCATATAATTTTTCTTCACGTGCAACCTTTTGCCGATGACTGACACTTAGTCAGTAGGAGGCAATATGCGAATCAATCAAGACTTATTGAAATATCTCGTTTTATCTTTTTTACTCGGGCTAACGTCTGCTTGTGAGCCAGAAGAAGGTTCTCGCGATGACGATGAAGTAGAGCAAGAGCAGTGCGAACAGGATGGCGATGACACAGACTGTGACGACCCTTCGACGGACTCAGAGACCGACGATGATAACGACGATGATAACGACGAATGTGAAGACCCTTCGACCTCTCGACAGGCTCGAGACGGCGCAGGCTCAGGAACCGATGGCGATGACTCCGATTGCGAATTAGATGAAGCTGACGAGCTTGAATGTGAAGAAGATGGTGATGATGCAGATTGTGAGGACTTAGCGACCGATGATGATGATAGCGACGATGGAACCTGTGTCGATGGAGAACAAAACCAAGGTGAGATAGGTGTCGACTGTGGTGGCCCTTGTCCTGCATGTAGACCTGATGCAACTTGTGTCGATGGTATCCAGAATCAAGGTGAAACAGATATTGATTGCGGTGGGCCATGTCCTGCATGTGGTCGCTCTGCTGGCGAGTCTTGTGACCAAAATACAGATTGTTCGGGGAATCTAGTTTGCCACGAAGGTTTTTGTACGAATCCAAATGATATTCAGCAGTGTGAAACACTACATAAATGCACATATCGGCACGAGTACTATTCAGATGGCTCGGGAACAATCATTATGTATACTTCCGGTTTTGACCGACAAGAAGTCATTGCGGATGGCCTAGACGCGTGCATGAATCGACGACTCTACGATGATTTATCTGATTTACCTGAATCTGAGCGATGTGAATTATTGAGCTGCGAGGTGATTCTTGATGATGTCAATTGTGAAGAAGCGGGTAGTTATAAATGTGAATGGGTGCACGAACATTATTCAGATGGTTCAGGCACTGTCGAGCAAACAATCACACGAAACACATTGAGAGATTCATACGCAGCTGGTTTGAGTGAATGTTTAAGCTATGAGTTATATGGCGATACAAGTTACCTGCCAGATGAGGAAGCATGTGAGTTGATTTCATGTGAAAAGATTTGAACAAAAAAGTGCTTTCTGTTCAAAAAGTGGGTTTTGACCCACTTTTTTCCATTGATAGTGATCATAAGCTCATATTTCGGGAACTTATAAATGAAACCAAATAATGGAGAATATTTATGAAACAGCTTAACCAAATATTTATGTCTGTCTTTCTACTGCTCACACTTTTGATCGCTTGTGGTGAAGATGTTGATTCTGGCAGTGAAAATAATGCTGAGGAAGAATCTAGCGAAAATAAAAGTGATTCGAAAGACGATGAGGTTGCATTTGCCGATATCGAGCGAACAACACCTCAAGAAATGTGTCAGTTTATAGAAGAAAAAGGTGAATCATGTTCACAGGACTATTATGCATGTGAGGCAACACTCGATCAAAAGTTTTGTCCGGATAATGATGCGTACGACACATCATTTAATTGCCAGGGATGGACAACGAGAAGTCACAGTCAAGATTGTTATTGCAACTCATTTGAGTGTCAAAATAATGGAGATTGTCCGGAAGAAATCATTGAGTATATCAATGAAAAAGAAGCCTGTGACATGCTCCCCCAGATTGATTGGGAACAATTATGCATCAGTGCGGGAGCGTGTTCCGGTACACCATGTGAAGAAGCCTTTAACGCGGTTCTTTCTTGTCTAGATGAAGTCTATAATTCGAGCTGCACAGAAATTGCTGAGATTATGGACAACGAAAGTAGCATATGTAGCTTTGAATATGGTGCCTATGTAACTTGTTTGGAATCTAATGAAGGAAACCCTGGAATAGATTCCTGTAAAGAGTCTGGTTTTTAAATGGTACCGGGAACGGGACTTGAACCCGTACACCTTTGCAGGCGGGAGATTTTAAGTCTCCTGTGTCTACCAATTCCACCATCCCGGCTCACAGTTCAACTGCATGAATCAGTTCAGTCATCATGAACAGATTTTACGTAAAGTTCAAGAGCCGGGGACGAATAATTGAGATAAATTGAGCTGGCAGCACTTGTATTTGAGCATAGAGATGGGACATCTTCCAAAAATATGCCACCATCCCGGCTCACAGTGTGGCTGCATGAATCAGTTCAATCATCATGAACAGATTTTAGATAAAGTTCAAGAGCCGGGGACGAATAATTAAGATAAATTGAGCAGGCAACGTTCGTATTTAAGAAATTAGGGCCAGGCAAGTGTCCGCCCTCACTTAAAAATATGCCCCAGCCGGCTCACAGTGTAGCTAGACAAATCAGTTCAGTCATCATGAACAGTTGAAACCCCGCTTTTTTTAATTAAATATGATCATAGGCTCTGTATCTGGGAACATATGAGTGAAAACGAATATGGAGATGAATATGAAAAAGAAAAAGTTATTCCAGATCTACCTAATTTTACTTTGTGGACTCTCAATCATGGCTTGCGGGGATGATATCAGCTCAGGCTCTCAGGAGGACGATAAAAGCCAAATTGATGAGAACAATACTGCTAATGGCAAAGATGATGTAGGTAATACAGAAACCTGTGACGATGACACTCAAAATCAGGATGAGGAAGGTGTCGACTGTGGCGGACCTTGCGATGCATGTGAAACGGTGCCGGAACCAACATGTACAGATGATATACAAAACCAAGGCGAAGAGGGTACCGACTGTGGCGGACCCTGCGATGCATGTGAGACGATGCCAGTACAAACATGTACAGATGGTATACAGAACCAAGCTGAGACGGGCGTCGATTGCGGTGGCCCTTGCGATGCATGTGAAACGACGCCAGTACCAACATGTACAGATGGACTTCAAAATCAAGGTGAAGAAGGTGTTGATTGTGGAGGGCCATGCTTGGGATGTATTGTACCAGATGCCAAGAGAATCTTTCTCACGAGTCAAAAATATGATGGAAATTTTCGTACGCCTGTGGATTCTGACGATGGGATTTTAGGAGGTGATAATATTTGTGCGAAACATGCCAGGCTTGCTGGAATAGAAGGCAATTTTATGGCCTGGTTATCAGCCGAGGATGTTGACGCTACGGAACGCCTCCTTGAAGTAGGCCCGTGGTACAAGATGGATCAGAGAACTTTGATTTTTGAATCTCTTGAGCTTGCACTTTGGAATGGCCCCGAAGCACCATTTAATATGGATGAAAATGGAGAAGAGGTCCATCCTGCCGATTCAGCATTTTGGTCTAATACGGATAGTGACGGAAACTATTTTGGAATCAACTGCTCTAATTTTTCAAGTGCCGGTCTTGTTGAAGAGGGGCTCAAAGGTGCATCATACTATTACGACAGTATTCCAGGAACAACATGGACTGAAACGACAACTCAACCCTGTAATTATGAAAGTAGAATCCTCTGCTTTGAACAATAGACGATCATCTAATTTTGCCGATAGAAATAGAGTTCATGCATCTGATATTTGTTCGTCGTTCTCAAAATAATTATTTGTGAGCTTTCTTGCAATCAGAGCTGAAAGTGTCAAAGAAGAGTATAACACGATAGGAGTTCCCATGTCTGACATCACCATTTGGCACAATCCACGCTGTTCAAAGTCGCGTGAAACCCTCAAGCTCATCGAAGAACAAGGCGTATCACCTGAGATCGTTCTTTATCTCGAAAAGACACCTTCCAAAAAAGCAATCAAAGAAGCAATATCGATGCTTGGGGATGTCAGTCTGTTGATTCGAAAAAAAGAGGCGCTTTATAAAGAGCTTGGCTTAAAAGAAAAGAATCCAAGTCAAGCCGAATGGGTTCAAATATTACACGACAACCCGAAGCTCATCGAGCGACCATTGGTTATTCGTGGTCAGCAAGCGATTCTTGGTCGTCCGCCGGAGAACGTGCGCCAACTTCTTGACCAATAGTAGTCATGGCGCCTGCAATATGAAGCGGGACGCCTACGAGCGCGGCAACTGGGCCAGCAATTTTCGCAAGAAACTGTTCAAAAGTTTCGCCTTTTTCAAACTGGGTTTCAATATCGACACGAACTTCTGGTGTTTTATGCCACTTAATTTGATCTTTAAGGCGCTCGCCTTCTCCTTCAAGTCTAAAGTTTGAGAAGTTTTGGTTTGGATATTTTTCGTTAAGATAAGTTTCAATTGTATTTTTGACGACAGTAAAATCTTTTGCATTGAGTTGAGAGAGCTCTTTTCTGGAAAAAATTCCCGCGCATTTACTTTCAAGCTTGGATAAGAAACTATCTCCAGAAGCGTAATTGAATCGAACGCCGGTAGCCGTTGCGAGAGGAACTTCATCTGGATACCAGTCGACGGTTGCTTTTGCCTTCCGAATAAGCTTCTCTATTTTTCCCATATGAGTATATTCGGTAGATGCGTCGAAAGGTTGCGAAAGATCGATTTGATATCGGTCATTTGACCGAAGTCACTTTCACCTTTGAAGCCGTGCTCTTTTTTCAAGCATCGCTTGACTCATTGATAGTCTGAGTGCTGGCGCAGTATTTGATAGCTCAACCTTCGAGCCGATAGCGAAATCAAAAGATGTATGTGGCCCATCGAGAAAAATCTTGCCACGTCGCATTGAGCTCAAGACTGAGATGTCCTGTTCAAAAAAGAAATGGTCATCAATTGAGGAAGCATCTTGAGCCAGATATGGCTCTCGAACTTTAAATTGAAGTCGATTGTCATCTAATGCTTGAGCTTCACCGCCAGCAGATAGCATCGCTGCAGTACTACCTGCGGCTGTTGATATCCAAATACCACTATTTTTTTGGACTTTAGTGAGTTCAAGCAAGTCTGCACCGCGACCGAGACGGTATTTAGAACTTGCGGCAGGGTTTTGGTGACAAATCAGCATGTCATTTAAGACCGGACGCAACGTCACACCGTCAAGTTTTACATTTAATCGTGTGATGTGTGAAAACAGATTCTCATTTTCAAGATATTTTGGAATGAGCTCGTATGTATCACTAGAAAGTGCACATAAAAAACCAACGGAGAATCCTGGTGCAGAATTGATCGACAGCAGGCGTGTTGTGGCGTCATTGAGGCGACTCGCAATATCTAAAACGGTCCCGTCTCCTCCGGCAGATAGAACAACATCATATCCACTGATGCTGTTGGGCAGGGCATCTCGATATAAGAAGTCAACTGAGTGTGTTGTTGTCTTTAAGCTCGAGCGAATCTTTTCAAGATTAGAGCTGTGCTCTTCATGGCTTGGCACAAGATGCGCAACAGCAGGTGCACCGTCTTTCAGTTGTAAAAGAATATCTTCATTTTGATACTGATGGGCGAGCTCATATGAGCTCTTCTTCGCGGCGATAAGTATCTTCATACTAGAGTTTACGGTACTGCCTTTAGAATTTGAAGCATTTCTGGCGCTTCAATAAAACCGGTGACCGTTTTGTCTTTCAAGAGCCGTCCTGTGCTGTCAAAGAACAAGACTGTCGGCAGCCCAACAACTCGGTATTCTTTTTGTAGCTTGGTGAGATCTGTACTCTCTCCTGTCGCATCGATTTTGATGGCTTGAAAACGCTCAAGTTCTTTTTGAACACTGGTATCAACGTACGTATATTTGTCGAGCTCTTTGCATGCAACGCACCAATCGGCGAAGAAATCGACCATCACAGGTTGCCCTTGATCTTTAGCACGTGTCAGGACCTTGTTGAACTGCCCGGCAGCGCCTTCTTCTTTGCCAAATGTCAGCCAACCTTCGTGAGCGTCCGTGTGGGTGGCGCCGGCAGGTTCATTCAGCAGGGAACCCATAATACCCATCAAACCGATTGAGAGAAGAGCGACACCAAAGCCTTTACGCAATTTTTCAGTCGTCGAGACGTATTTAAAAGAGAGATGCAGTGCGCCGATAGCAACACCGATAATCGATAGTCCAACAAACATCCAAATCGGAGACATTGCAAGCCATTTGATGAAGGCACTAATTGGAGATACTGCAAATTGCAGGTAGTATACGCCGGCAACTAACATCGCGACACCAAAAATACTTTTGACGGTCTCCATCCATGGGCCACTTTTGGGCATCTTCATGATCCCAGAAGAGAACGTGCCAAGAATCAAGAAGGGAATCCCAATACCCAGACCGTAGAAAATCATATGGACGGCACCTTTGGCAATATCACCATCTTGAGCAATAACGGTGAGAATTACACTTAAAACAGGACCAGTACATGGGGCGGCAATAATACCGGCGACAAGGCCCATCATAAATGCACCTTTAAAGCCTGCACCACCAACCTGACTGAGCTTTGTTTGCAGGTTTCCGGGTAGGGCAATCTCAAATGCGCCAAACATACTCAAGGCCATGATGATGCAAAAAACAGCCACAAAACCCATCACAAATGGACTTTGAAAGGCGGCCCCGGCGACCACGCCAAAATACGCAAAGGCTGTTCCGAGTGTTGCATATAAGACGACCATGCCAGCGACATATGCAGAGGCCAGTAAAAAGCCTTTCACCGGAGTGGTATTTTTGGCGCCAAATATGCCCAAAGTGATCGGTATTAACGGGTAGACACAAGGTGTGAGCGCGGTGCCAAGACCAGCAAGTGTCACAAGTGCAAGGCTCAATAACCAGTTCCCTTGGTCAAGCGCTCCCAAAACACTGCTCTTGAGATCGCCAGCGGCAAAAAGCTGAGGAGAAAAAAAGACCGAGGCCAGAAAAAAACACATAATTCTAGTTAGTTGCATGGTATATCCTTTCTATATACACTACGAGGGAATGTCCATAAATGCTACGGATTATCTCGAAGTGGCGTTCGAATGGGTTTTGTCGTGAGACGAACCGTTGACATCCCGAAAACATGTGGCATATTCGGACTCTAAATGATCATTTGGGCACTGCCCAACACAGTAGGTGAATTATGAAAAGAACATTTCAACCTTCGAATATCAAACGTGCACGCAAGCATGGTTTTCGTTCAAGAATGTCAACATCAAGTGGACAAGACGTCATCAAACGTCGACGCGCAAAAGGTCGTAAGCGACTCACACCATCGACTTACGTCAAATAAATAGGCATATGCCGAAGACAGCTTGTTTAATAGACCTGTCTAACCATGCTCTGCCCAAAAGCTGCCGCCTTCTTAAAAGGGGCAGCTTTCATTATTTGGCAAGGAAAGGAACGAAATATCACGGCCGGTTATTAACACTTCAGGTTCTTGATGTTGAGGGTGATGCGCGTTTTGGTTTAACAGTGTCCAAGAAAGTTGGTAAAGCGCCGACCCGGAATTTGGTGAAGCGTCGCTTGCGACACATCATCTCACAGCGAAAATCGGTGTTGCTCAATCGGCATGTGGTGTTTCAAGCAAAGCCAGCGATCGCCACAGCGACATATGACATGATGTGGCATGAAGTCGAACGACTATTTGAAAAGATCAAATGGAAGGCTGAGCAACGTCAGGAGAAGATATGAATTCGAATCAAACACCGCAGATAACGCCAGATGAGATTCTGTTCGAATTAGTTGATATTGGCCATCTGTTATTTCCGAATGTACCGAATGATTTTCAGTTCGATTTTATTCCAACTGAGGACGGGCTATGGCCGGCGTTAAACAACCTTTCAGGGAATCCCCTTAAGCTTGAAGACCGCACGATTCCTGTTGAGAATGCGTTTGCATCTGAAAATGAATTACTCGATCGTGTGAATGCCTATTTGCAAGCATTGTCTGGGCGTATCGAAGAGGAAGTTGGAAAGCGCATCGTGAATGGCGCATTGATGATTCAACCGGTTGATAACGATGGCGCGAAAGAAGTGTGGTTTGTCGATCGCGATAAAGAGTCTGAAGACCAAGAAGAGAACGAAGGTATCGTTCGTTTGAAGCGGCGTTTCGATAAAAGTGAGTTACAATCCCTGTTCTTTACGCCTGAATTTTTTACATTGTGGAATAAAGTTAAAGATGGCGTTTTTGATTTTGAGCAGCGCAGTGGCACCTGGTTAACGCAGTTTTCGACCTTGTCTCTCGATCGTGAACAGCGTCTATTGGTGCAAGACGGCACACCGGTCGGGCACTTGCGACTGGGTGCAACCTATCACCGTGACAGTCAAACCATGATGTGGGGGTTTGCCCACGAAAATCTTCCGGAGATTCATCGATGTCCGCCACCGGTCGATGCAATGTGGCAGCAGCCTGGACTCGGGCTCTTTCAAAAACCCGAGCTCATCATTTCTGAAAAGATGGCGATACGCCTTGTTCAAACGCGTGCATCGTTGATGAAGAATATCGACGCCGTCATTCGCTTAACCCACAACGGAGAGCATGGCTTACTTGATTTTATGTGGCTGGTGGAAGGGATATCCTCAACATAAAAATGGCCCCAACAGGGGCCTGATTTTTAAGTCATCAATATTCTTAGTCGATGACAAAAGTGACTTTCATACCAACTTTGTATGAAATGACTTGACCGTCTTTGACCTCAGCTTCTTGGTCTTTGACCCAGACGCTTTTAATGCCTTTAACGGTTTTACTTGCTTTTGACACGCCGACTTGAATCGCATCTTCAAAGCTCTTTGTTGAGATTGCTGATACTTCAATTACTTTTGCTACAGACATGTTTTCTCCTTATTCTTTTGAACCAAAAAGTGTTTGCCAAATGAATAACACAACAAGGGCGCCAACAACAGCGAGACCAAAGTTTCTAATATCAAATCCTGCCTCGACTGTTCCAAAACCGAGTTGGGTACCGATCCAGCCCCCAACTAATGAGCCGATCACACCCAAAAGAACCGTTTTAATCAGTCCGCCACCTTGTTTTCCTGGCATTAAAAACTTAGCGATACCACCTGCAATCAACCCAAATATAATCCACGATATAAATCCCATAAGAACCTCCTAAGGATTGCTATCATGTGTACTCAATCGCCACAAGTTTCAGTTTGGAACGGTGATATGGACTGTTGTTCATTCGCTAAACCAATAAATTAGGCTATACATTAAATATGCAGTTTGAGTTAAGAGTTGATGAGGCACGTTTTGGGTATGCTGTGGATTCTGTTGTCGATTTTAGCTACACACTTTTTTCGGATCAATTAAATGCATATGGTTGTGAACCGGCTGCGATGAAACAATTACTTGATCTTGAATTGGGTGATGCGGTTTCATGCGGAGAATGGTCGCTGGTTCCTCATGCGCATACAACTCACCTCGAAACGAAAGCGCATATTTCATCTCAATCATCTTCGATTTCAAAATCAAATATCAACATAAAATGTTTGACTGATATATATATACTTCGCTCAGTCGCCTTCTTATCAACAGATGAAACCTACGAGGGGCGACAATCCACGAGTGACAAGGTGGTGACTGCAGCAGCGTTTCAAAAACAGTGGCTGGAAGCAGCCTGGCAGCATGAGGTGAAGGCAGCTATCATCATTGTCGACCCACCGCTTGTTGACTTGGACACCACCAAGATCGATGTGAGTCGTTCAAACCCGCCGTATTTTACAAAAGAGGCGATTCAATGGTTGAGACTTCGTTATGAAGTACTTCTCACTAATTTACCTTCAATCGATCGAGAAGAGGATGGTGGGACAACACCCAATCACCAGATGTTTTTTCAAAATGAAGATAATCTAATCGTCGAATTCTTAAAACCTGCTCATATCGAGAAGGCCGAAGCATATTTACTCGAACTACAACATATTTCAGTCGACTCAGATGCCGTGCCTGTTAGGCCACTGCTCTACCCTTTAGCACGAATATAAATCACCTCTTGAACTGGTTTATTTTCTTTGAGATAAGTTCTTATGATCCTTGAACAACTCCGAGCAAAAGCGATTGAACTTGATAGCGCAGATAATCTGTCAGACTGCAAAGAGTGGTATGTGTTTCCGAAAGACGATAAAGGCAACAACAATACCCTTTATTTCACAGGCAACTCGCTTGGATTATTACCGAAATCAAGTCGCGTGATGGTTGAAGAAGAACTCGACGCGTGGGCCCGGCTTGCTGTCGATGGTCACTTTCATAAAGAACGCCCGTGGGTGACATATCATCAAAATATAGCAGCTGACCTCGCTGAGATTATTGGTGCCAAAGAAACAGAAGTCTGTGCGATGAACACGCTCACAGTCAATCTTCATTTCTTGATGGTCTCTTTTTATAAGCCCACCAAAGAACGTTTCAAAATATTGCTTGATGAGCATGCTTTTCCCTCCGATATTTACGCCGCTCAGTCGCAAGCTGCATTTCATGGTTTTGACCCGGACGAAGCGGTGGTCTTTTTGAAAGCAAAAGAAGGCAATTGGTGTATCGATGATGAAGATATTGAGCGCTGCTTTGTTGAGCATGGTTCGCAGCTTTCAACAGTCATGATGAGTGCCGTCAATTTTAAAACAGGACAGTTCTTTCCTGTTGAAAAAATCACAGCTCTCGCGAAAAAATATGGTGGCGCACAACAAGAAATCAAGGTCGGTATCGATCTTGCTCATGCGGCAGGCAATGTTCCCTTAAGGCTCCATGATTGGGGGGTCGATTATGCCGCGGGTTGTACATATAAATATTTAAATGGTGGGCCTGGTTCGATTGCTTTTGCTTATGTGCATGACGATCTCGCGAAAGATACCTCAATACACCGATTCGCAGGCTGGTGGGGCAATGACCCTAAAGCACGTTTTGCGATGACAGATACCTTTGTGCCACTGCCGACTGCTGAAGGTTGGCAGGTTTCCAATGCACCGATTCTATCAATGGCACCGCTTGTCGGATCATTAAAGCACTTTACTGATGTGGGTATGGATACGCTCAGGGCTAAAAGTGAATCTTTGTCTTCGTTCTTGATAGAGTGCATTGATACCGTTGAGGCTGCCACACCGATACAGCTCTTTGAAATCGTTACACCGCGAAATGTAGATGAGCGCGGTTGCCAGGTCACGCTTAATATTTTTGAAAAACCTGAAGCTGTCAGAAAAGCACTGCAAGATGCGGGTGCGGTCACAGACTTTAGACCACCAGGACTGATCCGTGTTGCGCCGACACCGATGTACAATAGTCATATGGACTGCTTTCGATTTGCGGAAATCTTAGCGAGTGTTTTGATTTGAAGTCTCGCTTCGATACTCCTCAAAAGAGCGAAAGAATATTAGATAAACTCAATACGCTCAAAAGTATTCAACAACTATTGTCGAAAAGTGAAGATCTCAGCAAAAAAGATCTGAGTGATGTTCGAAGACAATTGGGATATTTTGATGATTCTGAATTAAAGGCGAAATTGGATAGGCTTGACCAATCTTTGCCGAATAATCAAGCTGAGCTTGACCAACAACTAGCTCGAGAAGATAAAGAAACGATAGTTAAAGCAGTGATAGATATACTTGTACCCTTTGCTGGTATTTTCATAAACAGTACGTCAGATGAGCTTCTTGAGCGATACCGTTTGTTACGTAAAGAGTTGAATGCATATAGAGAACTCAAAAAATTGTATGCAGAATCTATTGTTCAAAAATGGTCCGAACGTCAATTTGAGTCGAGATTGATATTGATGATGCAATATCAAGAATTGCTTTCTGAAGAAGAGATATTACAAGAAGCGTCAGTTAAAACGAATATTCAAGCGATATCTCCAGAAGGCGCACCAATACCAATTCCTGTTTCTGTCGGAGAAATAGATGACTGACAATCAACGCGATGCGTGGCTTGATGACATTCGCTTGCTCAGGAGAGCGATTGAACGCGGAAGACTGACAAAGGAAGAGCGTGAAAGCTGTCAGCATTTATACTTAGAGCAACCCATGGGTAAGCGCGGCGGTGAGCAGTACAAAACAGGGCGCTGGAAAAAGAAGACGAAACGTTTCAAGCTTTGGAAAAAAATGTTCGTGACCAGCACACCGAAAGAATGGATCTCATGGCACAAATATATACTCGCGCATGAAGCCCAACGCGAGATGATTTTAAAGCGTCTTAAGCCAAAAATTTTGATTGCGATGACAGCTATTGCGACGCTCATTTATTCTTCTATCGGAGAACTTCGTGCTTGGCAGATAATTGCATTGATTTTAGTTATTGGTCTACCTCTATTCTTGACAGATCTTTTGGTTGATTTGTATCGAAGCATTTTCATTCAAAGATTAAGCGATGATACACACCTCGAGAAAGAAGACGCGTATTACTTACTCTTCTTGAAAGATAGGCTGCATCATTTGGAGTCTCAACGTGCAGAGCAACTTAAAGTTGGAGAAGGACTCACTGCTGTCCCTTCTGCCGCGACAGAGGGAGAGCCGGTGCTTGTTCCGCTGCACATTCAAGAATCGAGCACACCCAAGTCATAAAAGAATCGCCCTAAAAAAAAGAGCGCGGAAGCGCTCTACTCTCTTCTAAGGAGATATGAAGAAACTGCATATGATACGCTGCCTCCTCACAAAATGTTACAGATTAAAAACTCACCGATCCTGTCGGGTTATTTGTCGCACTTTGATTCGTAAACATAAATGCATTTTCAGAATCAACCAACGGTTTCAATGCAAATGGTGCAGGAGAATTATCTGGTTCTGGTTCGACCGAAATCACAATCGTTTGGCCAGCAACCAGTAAAGCTGGGTCGATAAAGTCATGACCAGGAAATGGTGGTGTTGCATTCGGCCCCTGCATATACATATTTGTCGCATCATCATCAGCGCCTTCAGCTGATGTAAATCGACCAGTTGTGTGTGGTCCATTCTCATCGACAACCCAGCCTTCATAAACCCAACCAGAATTGAGTTCTGGGAGCGATAAAGAGGGCATCATACCATCCTCTGTCATCTCTAAAAACCAAATACCATTACTGTCATCAGATTCATCATCAGTTGATGGTGTGGCGATAATGTATGAACCAGCAGCATCGTTCAACAGCGAACCGAGTGCTGCGCCGTGACCGAGCGTGAGGTTCGCCGCTCCATTCGTTATAGCGCCACCGAGAATTTTTGTTGCAGCTGGAGCAGGATCTGGGTCGACCGCAGGCTCAATCGAAAGAATAAAAGCTACAGCCGAATCAAGTACATCGTTGTCGATATCGAATGTACCTGTGTAACTTGTTTCACCTTCTAGAAGATCGAATGTGCCTGTTGAAACAACATCAGTGCCATCAGAGAGCCAACCTTCATACTCAAAGTCAGCGCCTAGACTTTCAAGACCACTCAGCGATACTGATAAGGGTGAGGTTGTTTCTACTTCTGTACCCATGCCTGCATCTGTCTCATCATCTGTCGAACATCCAGTCCAGCCAAGTGAGATAAGTGAGATGAGTAAGAATTGTTTTTTAAGATTCATCTTGTCCTCCGTATGTAACTTATAACGACGACTCATACGAATCTGTTACAAAAATAATTATCAGATAGAATTAATTCGAGGTTGGTGTCGACGATATTACGGAGAGTAGTCTTTATAGATATGTGCATCATGGGTTGCTGTCATCGACAGATGAAGTGATATGTCTAATGATTCAACTTCATGCCACCAGCCAGTAGGAATAAAGAGCGCATCGGGAGCGTCAACCTTGATTTCAAAGACTGGTATTTGTCGAAAAATCTTATTGGGGTGAGTTTTGAGATCATCCGCCCGCAGTAAGTTATAATAGCCTTCAGCGGTATTCATGAGTTCTATCTGATATGGGTCGATTAGTTTAAAGCGCTTTGTGCCTCGAATGAGTGTCAGCAGGTTATTCACGGGGTCACAATGCAGTGGTGTCCATGTTCCTTGAGGTCCAAGCCAAAACGAGAGCGCATCTCTTTTCGGAATCGTTACGTCAAACCAGTGGGCGTCAAGAGGAACATCGTCATAGAGTGTGCTAAATTCTGTTTGCTTCCAAGCTTCAGCATGTGCAACAAGATAAAAGTCATTTGTCGGACTCTCCGACTCAATTCTATCGATATAAGTCTGCATTGAGAGTGAGACTATTTTTTGAAGATATTCACGATCTTGACCCCTGAGCTTCGTGCGTTGCGTGTTGATTGCAACTTGTGCTTTTCCGACTGTTTGGCAAAGATATTGGAGGCTCCATTTCTGGGTGCATGGCCACGTCGCAGCGAAGTTTTTTAAAACAACCGGTTTGCTCTTTTTGAGGTAGTGTTCGACAAACTCTTCTGCCGTATAATTTGAAAGAACATCGATTGATTTTATTGGCCCTAAATGCATTCTGCTGAGCCGGGATAAAGCTGCCAATGATTTTATTTTTCGTTTTTGCCAAAGCGAGACCTCGTACCAGAATTGATTCGAACGTTCTTCTGAAAGAGCTCCATGCAGCTTTGCTGTTTTGAGAAGGGTATCTGGAGAAATACCATTGCTGAGTTCAGCTTGAATCCATTCACGCCATGTATTTTGATCGCTTGCCATAAAAAATCTTATGTTGAGTCTGGCATGGAGTCCAGTCCATGCTAAACCTGAAATATGAAACGTGTTGCCCATGAATGGAAAAATCGGATTGAAGCAGAATATGCATCTGCGGCACTGGCTGCAGAATGTCTACATTGGTTGATCGTGACAGGGCAAAGCCCTGAGTTGATTGATACCGCACACCGGATTGTGCGTGACGAGCTAGATCACGCGGAACTTTCAAGACAAGTCTATCTCAATGCTGGCGGTTCAATAGAACAAGTCGAGATCGATGTGCGTAGATTATTTATCCCTTACCGTGATGAAGCCGATCTTTTAGCTCGGTTGTTTATGGTATGTGCAGATTTCTTTTGTTGTGGAGAGACCGTCGCTCGACCGTTATTTCGGGCAATGCTCGATAACGCGAAAGAACCATTGGTCGAAACTGCGCTCCAGCAGATTATCAAAGATGAAGCGCGACACTCCGCTTTTGGTTGGGCGCTCTTAGATGCTTTACTTGAGCATATCTCTGATGAAGAGCGGGCGCTAAGAAAAACGAAAATCACTCAATTCGTCGATCGAATCTGCCAGACATATAGCCGTGCTCAAGGGCAAGATGGTGATCCTATCTATACCTATACTGGCGATGAGCTTGCCTGGGGGCTATTGCAGCCTGGAGATTATGCGGCGATTAGTCAAAAATGCGTCGAAGAGACGATTCGCCCTCGATTTACGAAACGAGGGTTACTATAGTTGTTTCAAATTGTATCAGGCAAACAGCTGATTTGCGCCTTAAGATAGCTTTGTTAGAATATACTTATGAAAAAACGAAATTTAAAACGTAGTTATATACGTATTGTTGGCCTTGCTGCGGCGATTGGCGCAACGATGGGGAATACTGATTGCCCAGCAGGAATGATGACTGAGAATCCTCCTGAACCGGAAATTATTGTGTGTGAAGATGGGACTGAGGCTCAGAGCGAAGAAGACTGTCCAGAAATTGCTATTAATCCGCCACCGCCACCTCAACCGCCGCCGGTTGTATGTGAGGATGGTACAGAGGTTCAAAGTGAAGAAGATTGTCCTGAGATTGTGACGAATCCACCGCCACCACCTCAGCCGCCGCCTGTTGTATGCGAAGACGGTACAGAGGTTGAGTCTGAAGAAGATTGTCCTGAGATTGTGACGAATCCACCGCCACCTCAACCGCCACCATATGTTTGTGAAGACGGTACAGAAGTTGAAACAGAGGATGACTGTCCGATTGCACCTCAACCCGCGCCACATATGTGTGAGGACGGATCTGAAGTAAGCGATATCTGTGAGTGCCCGGAAGTGGTCTGTAATCCACCGCCACCTCAACCGCCTCCGGTTGTATGTGAGGATGGTACAGAGGTTCAAAGTGAAGAAGATTGTCCTGAGATTGTGACGAATCCGCCGCCACCTCAGCCAGCGCCTCATGTCTGTCCAGATGGTAGCGAGGTTCAGGACCCAAATGATTGTGATGTGATTATTAGTAATCCGCCACCACCTCAGCCAGCGCCTCATGTCTGTCCAGATGGTAGCGAGGTTCAGGACCCAAATGACTGTGATGTGATTATTAGTAATCCGCCACCACCTCAGCCGCCGCCAGTTGTGTGTGATGATGGCCGAGAGGTAGAACAGGAAGAAGACTGTTGAGGTGATAGAATGCTTCTAGAAAGGCGCTTAAAAGGCGTCTTTTTTTTGCTTGAAGAAACCCTTGCCAAGATATCATTGATTGTATGATGCTCTACTGAAAGGGAGTGCACACAATGTCAAATTCCAAAAATGAATCTTCGAAACCACAAGTCATCTACCGAAAAGACTATCAGCCACATGATTTTCGCATTCCAGAAATAAGCTTAGAGATTGATTTGAAATCAGCTGGATGTGTCGTCAAAGCGATTTCGAAAGTTGAACGTCATCCTGAGGGATTTCAGATCTTGTTCTCATGGGAACGCATCAAAAGATTGAGTCTATTTCAATCGATGGAAGTATGCTTGAGACAGAACGATTTGAACAAGCAGATGAACTGCTGACGATCAAAAATGTGCCTGATGCATTTGAACTTCAAATTATTTCTTTGAACGACCCATTAAAGAATAAAGCTTTGGAAGGCATTTATGAGTCAAATGGAAAATTTTGTACGCAATGCGAGGCGGAAGGCTTCAGACGAATCACATATGCGATCGATCGGCCTGATAACTTGAGTATCTATACTGTCACACTCCGAGCAGATAAGAAGGCTTATCCATACCTACTTTCAAATGGTAATCCTGTTTCCAGCCGGGATTTAGATGATGGTCGACATGAAGCGGTCTGGTTTGACCCATTCCCGAAACCCTCATACTTGTTTGCACTTGTGGCAGGGGATCTTGCCCGTGTCGAGGATACATTCACAACGATGTCAGGCAGAACCATTGATTTACATGTTTATGTTGAACACGGTTTTGAGGACCAAGTCCCGCATTGTATGACGTCTCTCAAAAAGTCGATGAAATGGGATGAAGAAGTTTTCGGTCGAGAATATGATCTCGATTTATTTCAAATTGTTGCAGTCTCAGATTTCAATATGGGTGCGATGGAAAACAAAGGACTCAATGTATTCAATACCAAATATGTCCTAGCGAAAAAGGAAACAGCGACAGATAATGATTTCCTCGGTATTGAAGGCGTTGTTGGTCATGAGTATTTTCATAATTGGTCCGGGAATCGTGTGACCTGTCGAGATTGGTTTCAGTTATCTTTAAAAGAAGGTTTTACAGTTTTTCGTGATCAAGAATTCTCGGCTGATATGAACTGGCGTGGCGTCCAACGTATACGTGATGTCAAAGTTTTACGCACAGGGCAATTTGCGGAAGATGCCGGCCCGACAGCTCACCCAATTCGGCCAGAAGAGTATGCCGAAATCTCCAACTTTTATACACGTACCGTTTATGAGAAAGGTGCAGAAGTTGTTCGTATGGAAAAGACATTGGTTGGTGCGGAGAACTTTAGAAGAGGCACAGACCTATATTTTGATCGTTTCGATGGTACAGCTGCGACATGTGAAGATTTTGTGGCAAGCCTCGAAGAAGCTTCAAGCATTGATCTGACACAGTTTCGGAATTGGTATAAACAAGCAGGGACACCACGTGTCGAAGTCGCGCGTTCTTACGATGCCATCGAGAAAAAGCTCACTCTTGAGATCAAGCAAGAAACACAGGCGACGCCCGGGCAGTCTGAAAAGGCCCCATTCGTGATTCCACTTCGTTTTGCATTGCTATCAGAAGATGGGGCAGAACTTGCCATTCAATCTTCATCGAGAGGTATTCAAGATGATGTGCTTATTTTATCTGAGGCGAGTCAACGTTTCGTTTTTGAAAAACTTGAACAAGAGCCAGTTCTTTCTTTGAATCGTGATTTTTCAGCACCGATTTATCTAAGTATTGATGAACCACGAGAACATATTATCGCCCGTGTACGTTTTGATCCAGATCTCTTTAATCGATGGGAAGCACTACAGACACTTGGGCGAGATGTCATCCGGCAAGCGTATCTCGGGCAAGAGACAGAGTCGCCGTTATTGATTTCATTATTTGAAGAAATTCTCTTAAATGAAGCACTTGATGATGCCTCTCGAGCAGAACTGTTAGCTTTGCCGACTGAAAAAGAGATGATGCAAATCATCGATTCGGTGAATCCTGTACGTCTACACGAAGCGCGCGAGTCGCTTGTTCGTGAAATTGGCAGTCAACTCGCCGAGCAGCTTTTTGTTGTTGCCCATCGTGAAGCTGATCGAGATTTTGATGTATCGGCTGATGCCATTGGACGTCGCGCATTCACAAATAGATGCCGTGCATACTTGTTGGCTGGTAAAGCGAATGAAAAAGCCCTCAATGGTTGGTATGAAAATGTATCTACGATGACGGAAGAGCAAGTCCTTTTATCTGCATATGCGTCACATCCTGATTTTAAAGAATCAAATCGCGTCTTATCTGCTTTTGCAGATAAATGGCAAAGTGACCCACTCGTGATGGATAAGTGGTTTATGTTACAAGCCACTGCAGATCATGCAAATGTACTCGGTGATGTGAAACGGCTGATGAAACACTCGGGATTCGATATCAAAAATCCAAATAAAGTACGTTCGCTAATTGGTGCCTTCGCGATGGGGAACCCGGCCTATTTTCATGCTGAAAATGGGGAAGGCTATGATTTCTTGGCTGAGCAGATTAAAACGGTTGATGATTTCAATCCGCAAATAGCTTCGCGTTTGGTCACGCCTTTACTCAGTTGGCGGCAATTTGATGAAGGTCGCCAGGAAATGATGAAAAAAGCACTTGTGGACATCAAGTCGAAGCCAAATCTGTCAAAAGATGTCAGCGAACAAGTCACGCGTGGCTTGGCGTCTTAACCGGTGCCAGGCAAGTGTCCACCCTTAAGAAGGTGTGTAAATGAGAAATGCCTTTCAAGAGGCAAGCATATGTTATCTAACCTACAAAGGGACAACCCATATATGTTGTGTCTTAAACGACTAAATCGTCCCATCAAGATCGTCTTCGATACATAATATACGCTTCATCTCGTTGCATGGTGCTTGGCCTGCTTCCGTCCAGGCACCTCGTTCATCTAGTCGGCTCAGATCACCGTATGTGCCTTGGTTTCCTGAATCGTTTTCGTATTCTGGCGCCGTTTGGTTTTTCCAGTGATTACAGTGAAAGACTGTTGCGCCGCCACCATCTGCGGTACCTGTCCATATTTCGAGATCGTCATCAGCAATTTCTTCGCCAAATTCATTCCGGTTAATTACGAAACGTGGCCCAGTTGTTGACATGGCGCCTCGGCCACCAAAAACTGTGTCTTCACAAGAACCAACAAGATATCTCTCTCGAGAATCTTCGATGAATGCAAAAGCTTCAAATGTGTCACGTGATTCGTTGACACGTTCCAGCGCACTGGCTTGGTCTGAAATCCATGGCCTCCATATTTGGCGGTGGTAATCAGGTGCAAGAAGTCCTGCAGCTTCTGCATGGGATTGACATATTGCTTGTGCTGAAGGGTAGCCGCTCGACGCTCCGCCCACATCTGATAAATTGCCAGAATATTTTAATGATGTGACAAAGACTTTGAGATCGGTAATCTCACAAATAGCTTCGTTTGATGTGTCAGTATCTTCCTCATTAACTACTTGTTCGATATCATCAATTTCTTCGATATTATTAGCTCCCTCATTTGAGCCAGAATCGATATCTTCGCCGCATGCTGCCAAGAAAGAAAAAGTCGTTAAAAGTATCAATCTTCGTTTTTTCATCGTTCACCTCACAAATAAGTTCCCACTTTAGAGCCTAATGTTCACTACATATAATAATTGTTTATCTCTAGCGGGCTAAGGATAAGCCGATTCTAGTAGGATTTTAGTTATGCTTGGCACATTTCTTGCCGTTGGTACCTGACCCCCAAAAAAGTAGCCCCTAGAGTTTCACCATTTCCATCGGTGTTTTGGTCGACGAAAACTCAATGCGTTCACGATGACCCGCTGCATCACCACCTGTTTGAAAAGCAAGTGGTTTTTCTGATACAACCTCAATGTGTTCGATCAAGAAGTCAGGTGTCGAAGCAGGGCGGTATGTGCCTTTTCGAATGCCCGTCATAGCACGTGGCAAAATCTTTCTAAGCGGGGTGTTGATACAGCGCAACTGGACGAAACCATCTTTTTTGTTCGCAAAAGGAAAGATCTTAAACCCAAAACCATAAAATGGGATCGAGCCCAAAGCGATCCATTTTGCAGGCCCTTCGTAAATCACGGTTCCTGCTGCAATCTCTTCAAGTTCGCCCCGATAAGGAGAAGGGATTTTATAGGCTGTACCGAGTGTTTTTACTTGAACATTTGGTCTTTTTGCCATGAGCTTTGGAAGTGCATAGAAAAACGCAAATAAATAACCAAGTGGGGAAGCGTAAATTCGATCCCAAATATTATTCTTCGAAATTGTCCTCAAGTCATCGTATGCATTCAAAACGATGCCATCATAACCAAGGCTCATGAAAGGCGCTTTGTTTTGCTCGGCGAGTTGCTCATCATTTGTTTTGACAAAATACAGTGGCGTGACCGACTGCACTTCGCCCTTCGAAAGCCGTTTTAAGTCCTTCGATGCTTTGCGGGTCTCTAAAAATCGTGCGAGTGCATTTCCTGTTCCTAATTTTAACACACCAAATTGTGGTGTCGGTAAGTTGAGCTCTTTTGCGCGGGCGCGAATCGCGTTTAACGCGTGCGTAATTGTGCCATCTCCTCCACCAGTGAAGACCTTCTCATAGCCACGACGAACGATTTCTTTGGCAAATTGTTCAGCCTCTTCAATAGAATGTGAAAAGAACAAATCTTCCTTTTTGATGAATTCTTGTGCCTTCTTTCGGATCTTTTCATCGACAGATCTGGCATTCGCGTTTAATAAGACCGCGATTCTTTTGGAGTAATCTTTTTTTTCAGTATGTTCGTTCGATTGTAAGTCCAGCATACTATTTTAGTATACTATTATATTTCAATGTCTAGGGAGTATATTTATATCTTTATGAGACGATGATTCGTATTTCAAATCGAGATCACTTAAAAAGCCCGCTTGTCAGGCACGTTAAAAACAGGCATACCATTCGTCTAAATACGATCATTAGATTAAGGAACAAAAAATGGTAGTTATTCGATTAGCCCGTGGCGGCGCAAAAAAGAAACCTTTCTATAGAGTTGTTGTCGCAGACCAACGTTTCAAGCGTGATGGTCGTTTCATTGAGCAAGTTGGTTATTATGACCCAATGCGTGCCAATCATACTCAAATCGATGTTGAACGTGTTGAACATTGGGTCGGTAAGGGGGCGCAAATGTCAAACCGCGTTAATCGTGTCGTGAATACATGGAAAGACGGTGGCTTTGAAGCAGGTGCACAAGAGAAAGCCCTTGAAACAAAATTGGCTGCAAGTAAAGCG
>JAHDGS010000026.1:23249-28551 GCA_020627505.1 Myxococcota bacterium | reverse complement strand
GAAATTCTCCCACATGGGTATGTTTGATATTGACACCTGATACATTTGAGATTTGACTCATCAGCTCCCAGCAGCTTTGAATACGTTGGTCACGATCTCGAACAAGCATCATGCGTGCAAGCTTATCTGAGTCAGCGGATACCTCGGACCGTCGAGAAGATGGCGGTGGGGCATCTTGTTGGGTAATAGCACGAATTGTATCAATCGCATTTTTTTTGGCAAACAAGCGTTCAGCAACGAGTGTCTCCCAAAAAACGATACCAAGTGACCAAATGTCGGACCGTGGGTCAAGTCGTTCTTCTAAGGCTTGCTCGGGCGACATATATCCTACTTTGCCTTTCAGAACACCGGCAACGGTTTTGACTTGAGAGTCTCGCGCTTTGGCAACACCAAAATCGATCACTTTCACCCGTCCGTCGAATGTAATGAAAATATTGGCAGGTGATACATCTCGATGAATTAAGCCAAGGGGGCCACCTTCCTCATTTTGTAGTACATGTGCGAAGTGTAGTCCTGCAGCTGATTTTTTTAGAATATTCAATGCGACATTCTCGGCGATCGACCGTTTTTTCGTTTTGGCAAAACCGAGCACTTGGGCGAGCGATCGGCCTGCGAGGTACTCCATGACGATAATTGGTAGGCCATCAATCTCATCCAAAAAGAATGTATCAACTAGGTTTGGGTGTTTGAGACGGACGGCGACACGACCTTCTTCATACATCATTTCTGAAATTGAAGGATTGTTTCGATGTTCGGGAAGGATTTGTTTGATGACAACCAACCCTTTTGAAATTTCATATTTTTCGCTGCCTGAAAAGAGCACAAGCAACACTTCTCCCATCCCACCAGAGGCCAGTCGTTTGACAACTTTATAAGTGCCTTCTTGCCCTGTGAGTAATTTCCCCTTGAGATTGTCGCTCTGTGATGCCCCCATGAGGCTATATTGTATTAATATGCAGGGTTTTCCTATATTTTTAACCATTTTTTTACAAATGTATCCGGATCGCTGATTTTGATTTATGAGCTTTCCTGTCAAAAAACCTTGATGATCGCTTGTCATTAGCGTAGATTTAGTCAGATTTTAAAAAGGAGACCGTATTATGAAAAATCTGATCATGATGATAGTGACAGGCTCGTTGCTCTTGGGAACAGTTTCAGTTTTCGCAAACACAGACACCATTGAGGTAGCTCAAAGCGACAAATTGAAAGCAAAGCTCAAAGCAAAAGCAGAAGCTGCAGCCAAGAAAGCAAAGCAAAAAGCTGTTGCCAAAAAAGAAGCTGTCAAAGCTGAAGCAAAAGAAGCTGCTCAAGTCGCAGCAGTTGGTGACCCTGTTGTTGCGACAAAAGGCGAAGATGCGAAACATGCACGTAACATTGCTCGTATCGCCCGTCTTGAAGAGATCGCAAAAGAAAAAAATAATGCAGAATTATTGAAAAAAGTTGTCAAACTCAAAGATATTGAAAATCGTCGTCATACCAAAAAAATGGCAATGATTAATAAAGCGCTTAATAAGGCTGCGAAGTAATTCCGTTAGGATTTATAGGAGATAGATATGAAAAAAATAGCTCTAGGACTCGTTCTTGCTCTTCCTTTAACTGTTGCTTGTGACAAAGCAAAAGACACTGTCGAAGCCGCAGCTGAAAAAACTGCAGAAGTTGGCGGTGCTGCTGTTGACGGCGCAAAAGCTGTTGGCGGTGCTGCTGTTGACGGCGCAAAAGCTGTTGGTGGTGCTGCTGCTGATGCTGCAAAAGGTGCTGCAAATCTTGTTGCTGGTTCAGTTGTTAAAGTCAAAGACGCAGCAGGTAATGTTGTTGAAGGGACTGTTGATGCAGCAGGCAATGTTGTTGACAAAACAGGTAATGTAATTGGTAAAGCTGCAGACGCAGTTGTTGATGGTGCAAAAGCGGTTGGTAATGCAGGTAGCGATCTTGCCGGTCAGCTTAAAGCTGAGATCAACGAAGGTAATGCAAT
Source organism: Myxococcota bacterium (assembly GCA_020627505.1). Taxonomy (GTDB): domain Bacteria; phylum Myxococcota; class UBA727; order UBA727; family JAHDBA01; genus JAHDGS01. Next base: position 26,579 of record JAHDGS010000026.1, on the reverse strand, counting down.
GGCAGAAGCAGCTAAACTTGAAGCTGAAATCAATGCCGAACTTGCTGCAATGAACTAGGTCCAATCGGATTTATATAATAAAGCGAGGCTGATAAGCCTCGCTTTTTTAATGAATACATATCGTTTGAAGAAAATCAGTTACTTGATGAACAGACCATTTTTGAGGAATGAGATAATATGCCAGAATGTGTCGTCATCATTCCGCATCGCGTTGTGATTAACATGAACCTCAACAAAGTCCGTCATACCGTCAAATTGTGTTTCTCTAACCGCCACAATGCCGTCATCCGGGCCAGGAATAATTTCTGGTGGAGAGACAGAGCCTGGATAGTTACCAGCAATGACACCAATAGGATAGTTTGGTTTCTTCAAGGTTCGCCAAAAGGCGTTGGGATGCGTACCAAGTTCTGATGCGGCTGAATCTTCAACAATATCAAAAAACCAGTACTCCCGCGCTTTGTCAGCGAGTGCTGCCCCTTGAGACGGGGTGCCAAATACGACTGTATGCCCCAAGTTAGTCGGCCGATGTGTTGATAAATAAGACCGAATGAGCAATCCACCCGTCGAGTGACCAACATAATGCGTTTTTCTATTATCAGTGATACAGCATTGCGAAAGCTGCGCCTCAACTTCGCGCATAATTTCGGTCAGCGACCGCATGGAGTGGTAGTCGATTAAATGAACTTCATATCCAAGACGTTCGAAGCGTTCGCCCATATAAGCGAGGGCACCATTGTGACGCCCCCAACCATGAATGAGGACGATGCGTTCTTGATGTGGAGGAATAGGTTGCCTTAATGTATGTGGGACCTCAACAGAGAGGGCGCCACTTTTTGCAATATGGTGACCAACAGCAGTCAAGGCGATCGCCACAACGCTTAAGATGAGGAGGATAATATATAAGGTTCTTCGACTTTGTTTGTTCTTACGAGACGTCATTGCTTTCGTCCAGGTTGGACTGCCGCAACAAAATCGAAACCGTCTTTCAGTTTTTCTTCAACCCGAAACCGTGTCCATTTATTATCAAATAAAATCAATGGTCTGTCTTCTAAGTCCCTCAAGCACGCGACAGAACCAGGCCGGACAATATTTTTCGGGTCAAAGCCTTCGCCAAAAATCCATCGTGCTTCTTGATATGGTAGACGCTCTATCTCGGCATTTACATTGTATTCCGCTTGTAACCGATGCTTAACGACTTCAATCTGTAGCCAGCCAACAGCCCCTAGAATCGGCTCGACGCGTGATTTATCATAATGATTCAATAGTTGAACAGCACCTTCATCAGATAGTTGTTCCAAACCTTTCATGAGCTGCTTTCGTTTCATCGGATCAGCGAGGCGGATGCGAACAAATATTTCGGGCGAGAATGTCGGCATACCAACGAATTTGATATCTTTTTTCTCTGAGATTGTATCACCAATACGAAGATGGCCGGAGTCCCACAGCCCCAAAATATCACCAGAGTAAGCTTCTTCGATATTGATGCGTTCTGACGCAAAGAAGTTGAGCGAACGATCCATCGAAATCTTGCGACCACTTCGGGTATTCAGCGCTTTCATGCCCCGTTCAAACTTGCCCGAGCAAATTCTGACAAACGCGATTCGATCACGATGTTTTGGATCCATATTCGCTTGAATCTTAAAGACGAAGCCAGAGAATGGAGACGCATGGGGATCGTGTTCTCCTAATTCCGTTGGTCGAGGACGTGGCGCAGGGCAGAGCTGATAGAATTTTTCGAGAAACGGACCAATCCCAAAATTGTTCATCGCCGAACCAAAAAAGACCGGTGAGATTTCGCCAGCGAGAAAAGCGTTCATTGAAAATGGGTTTCCGGCTTCTTGTATCAATTCGAGGGATTCAATGAGTTCGGCCTGCCCGGCTTCGCCAATCCATGAAGCCACTTCCGAACCATGTAAATCCACTTCGATGGCTTCAGCTTGCTTTGCGCCCTGAGACGCTGTTTTGTCAAACTGAAAGAGTTTCTTGGATGCGAGATCGAAGACCCCGCGAAATTGTTTACCCATGCCGACTGGATAATTGACAGGCGTCGTTGGGATACCAAGCACATTTTCGATTTCATCGAGGACTTCCATCGGCTCTCGACCATCACGGTCCATCTTGTTGACGAAGGTGACGATGGGAATACCTCTGGTTTTACACACTTGAAATAACTTAATTGTTTGGGGTTCAACACCTTTGGCAATATCGACGAGCATAACAGCGCAATCCGCAGCTGTTAGGGTTCGATACGTGTCTTCACTGAAGTCATTGTGACCCGGTGTGTCGAGTAGATTAAATCGGCAGCCAGCATATTCAAACTGCATGACGCTAGAAGCGACTGAAATTCCACGCTCTTTTTCGATCGACATCCAATCAGATGTCGCACTCTTAGCTGCTTTTTTCGATTTGACAGCTCCCGCAGTGTGAATAGCACCACCATATAATAACAACTTTTCTGTGAGGGTTGTTTTGCCGGCATCAGGATGAGAAATAATCGCGAAAGTGCGGCGGCGATCGATTTCTCGTTGGATCGGTGTCGTAGTCATACTTGTACTTAACATATCATGACAATTTTTCGCATTGATAAAAACCTCATATGTGTCACAAATAAAAGTAGGGAGCATGTTATGAAAAAAATGATCATTTTGATGTCTATTATGCAAATTGTATTTGCTTCGGCTTGTCTCGAAATCAATATATATGAAGATCAGCTGACTGATGACGAATCAGAAGAAGGGGTTCTTGATGAAGAGAACGAGGCTGAAGATAATGAGGGATCCTCTGAAGCGGAAGCGTTGCCAGATGACGACGAGCAAGTCGTTGATGAAGAAGAAGAAAACGACGAAGAAGAAGAACAGGAAGAGCCACCGGAAGATGATGAAATTCCGATGCCTGAAGATGACGAACCTGTTGACTTTGACATCGGACCACCCACATCAGAAGAAATCAGTCTGTTTTGTAATAATTCATCATCATGTACGGAAGAACTCACAGAAGATGAATGTAACGAACAACTCAACCAAGTGGTGACCTTTGGTGGATTCTTATGCCCAGATGCTTTGCCGCCCTTTGGTGCGATGGTTCGATGCACCAATGACGCTGATATCTGCGTCTCACTGGATAGTGGAGAAGTCCCACCAGGATGTGAATCATATGCGATTGAATTCGAAGATGCACTTTCAGGTTGTGATCTAGATGGTTTTTAACCGACATTAAGCGGCGGTCATGGTGGCTGCCTTATTACCACTTGTCGGTGGATTGTTATACTTCGGACAGCAGGACCTATTCATTGGTTCTGCTATTCCTTTTTTGATGCCACTGTGCGGTCTA
>JAHDGS010000026.1:16548-23239 GCA_020627505.1 Myxococcota bacterium | reverse complement strand
ATGTTTATCGGTATGAACATCGATTCGTATGTGTTGTGTCGATATGTTTTTTATGTGCTTATGGCCTAACATATTCTCTTTCCCGAAAACGATTTGATGTTTTTGGGAAACACAACAGCGAAAAAAGCGCTTCGATTATCACACATAATTTGTATTTTGAATCGAAGCCTGACTCAGCTTGGCTTAGGTACGTCGCTCAACATTCAGATATTTATGCTGTACAGGAGCTCACCAAAGAATGGCACACATCAATTGTGAAGGTGTTAGGGATCTCTCATCCATATCACTACTATTTTGCGACCGGCGCAGTCTCAGGTGTAGGGCTTTATTCCAAGGTCCCGTTGGTTAACCGGCATCAAATCAAAACAGGAGATGGTGCTCGGTTTGGTCAATGTGCTCAGTTGAAATTGTCCAATCGACAAGCTGAACAACCCATGGTGTGTAACGTACATCTGTATTCACCTTCGGCCGCGGTGACTGGCAAAAAACCATTTTATAAAGGCTTGAGGCAGGCCGAGCGACAGCGCCTTCAACAACTTGACGTCCTGGAGCGTCGATATGGCAGCCAAGAACGTCTGGTGATCGTCGGTGATTTTAATACAATGCCTGTCGAGCCAATTTATCGACGTTTAACACGCCATTGGGTGGATGTTCATTCGGCTCTCAATTGGGCTTACGGCGCGACCTTTCCGAACGCTTATAGCCTCGTGCCGTTGATTCGGATCGATTATGTGTTTGGCTCTTCTGATGTGCGGCCAATCAAGCTTGAGACACTCGAAGCTGGACCGTCGGATCATTTACCGATACGAGCTGTCTTTGAATGGGACAATCTGTCTTAAGAAATTAGCCAGGTTTGAGTGATCTCGCGAATCATGCGAAATTTATAGTGTGGATGCTGTTTTCAAACAATGTTATGTGCACGACGATCGTGAAGCGACCGCAGGATGCTTCGATTGCTCGAAGTCGATTTGTCACGAATGCACATGCATGTATGGGGCCTACACATTATGCCCTACTTGTGTTGAGAAGCGAAAGACATCGAGTGTTCGTCTAAAAATAATTGCCACTATTGGTTTTGTCTTGATGTTCTCGGGACTCACATATTTCGTGGCACAACATGAAGCGTCGTATGATTATGGTGAATATAAAGCAGTGATTAAGCGAACGGCACGATGGTTAGAGAAAGAGCCATGTGATCGAAATAAAACCATCACACTTGCACGGCTTTTGAATCGGACGGGGGATTATCGCAGAACGATTGCTGTGTCGAATCGCTACTTTACGCAGTGTGAAAAAGCGTTTCCGAAATTGAGATGGTTTTCTTATTCGGCGCATCGAGAACTATCTGAATTGGAATTAGCCTTAGCCGATATCACAGCGCTCAAGAAAGAAGACCCTGATGATCTTGATTATGCCTTGTGGCGTGGGCGCTTACTCAAAGAAATGGGGCAACTCGATGAAGCTGCGAAAGAATTGCATGACTGTCTTTCGCCCAAATCACGACAATGCAATTTCGAATTATCCGATGTGCTGGAGAAGATGGAACAGCCGTGCGAAGCGATTGTTCCGATCGATCACTACTTATACTATCACCCTGATGAAACACAGAGTGCGCGCGTTTCCAAACGACTGAAGCGACTGAATCAGCAAGCTGACTGTGCGCCAAAGATTAAAACAACCGGAGAACGAGATGTGACAATTCAGTTTCCAAAAGGTGCCGAGCGTATTCCAATAGAGGTGATGATCGAAGGTCATCGTGTGCCATTTATTTTGGATACAGGCGCGACCTATATGACCATTGATGAGAAGATTGCGAAGACGTTGAAGTGGACCGAACGGCCCAAAACTTCTGTGAAGCTCCGTGCAGCGACACAAAATGTCGTCGCATCTTTATATCAAGCTAATGAAGTCACCTTAGGTAGCATTACAGTGGAAGACGTCCCGATTGCTGTCGTTAAGAAATCACTTCAAAATGATGGACGAGGTCTGCTTGGGTTAAGTTTTCTAAGGCACTTTGATGTCGATATTGAGTCATCTCTGGGTCGAGTCACACTAAAATTGAAAAGTCCGTGAAGTCTCGAACATTATCAGATATGCTAGCCAGGTAAATCAAAGCCTGGAGGGCAAATGAAGGTTGTACTACACTTGATATGTTTGATGGTTGTCGTGTCGGGATGTCAGAAAGCTGACGTTGCCGGTGACAAAAAGGGAGCGGCGAAACAAGCTGAAGCCGAACATAAAAACGCCCTTGCCAAGCCCATCACAAAGAAGATTGAACAAAAATCAGGTCAAGTCTTTTTTAAGTGGCCTGAAACGGGTTCGAAGATATTTGCAGGAACGGAGTTTGTCTTTGGGGTAAACGGTGCGCTTGAACTTGCACCAGCTGGTACCAAAATGGATAATCCAAATGCTGGCCACCACCATGTGTTGGTTGGACACGGCCCAATTGATGCAGGCGAAACGATTCCAATGGACAAAACCCATATTCATTTTGGCAAGGCACAAACGCGGGCGGCGCTTGATTTACCTGTTGGTGAACATGATTTGACTTTGCAGTTTGCGAATGGCGGCCATGTATCATACGGCCCACCGCGTTCGGCCGTCACGAAAGTTGATGTGGCGCAGCGGCCTGAAAAGGTTGGTGTATCAATATCAAACTTGAAACCAGATGCTGTGAATAGAGTGAAGTCACCCATCAAACTATTTTTTACACTTGAAGGATATGCGCTTCGTCCTGCTGGTGAAGATATACTCGATAAGCGTAGCGGACATCATCATATTTTAATCGATAGGGCATTTATGCCGACAGGCGAAGTCATCCCAATGGATGAAAAGCATAAACATTTTGGTAAAGCACAAACTGAAACAAGTTTAGTGTTGCCCAAAGGAGAGCATACCCTCACGTTACAGTTAGGTGATGCAGCACATCGCTCATATGGTGAAGCGCTTTCGAAAACATATCGGCTATTGGTCGAATGATAAAAGTGTGTATGGCGTCTGCCCGTCTGGTCGTTGTTGTCATCTTCATAATAACGGTTATCGCTTGCCCAGGACCGAGTCCAGAACAGACATTTACAGAATACTGCTGGGCACGTGCCCGGTGTAAATCATCGTCGACGAATGCTGATGTGCGGGCGTGTATCGATGAGCGTCTTCGATGGGTCGAAATCGCCTCGGCATCTGACTCACCTGTCGAATGCCCAGGTTTTCGAGATGACCTTTTTACCCATTCTGACTGCATGATTTTGAATGGTGAGTGTATTGATTCTGAGCCATATTTTGTGAGTGAGCGATGCAGTGTGTTTGATCCAAATACGTATGCTTGTTCGGCTTTACGAGATGCTGGTGAGGGTTAAATATTCTTAGAGATGATAATATGCGTCAGATAAATGAACAATTGATACGACATACACTTCTCTTCATCATGAGCGGTCTATTTTTTGGAGCTGCCTGTTCATCAGGCGATCCGTTTATTGTGGAGTCGCTTGATGAAGATGAGGCAGAACAAGAAACAATTGATATCCCTGACGGACCAATTAACACGTTCTCCGAAGAAGTGGATTCGATTGAAACGATTTTGCGGTTGTGCGGTGTGATCGGAGAAGCTGGACAAGTCTCGACTGCACTCGAGCTGAATATACCACCTGATAGTGCATCGTGTTATGCATCGCTGACTTGTGAACAGCTCATTTCAATATGGTGTGGTGATTCAAATATGTTGAGACGCCTGCCTGAAGAAGCCGCTGAGATCGATCGGTGTCTCGAAAGCAAGATTGATGAGTCCATTTATCATGATTGTGGGTTGGATGATGATCGTATTCACCCTCTTTTCAAATGTGATGGTGTGACACATTGTTCCGATACATCAGATGAACAAGACTGCTTAGAGCAATTCTCATGTGCAGATGGTTCAAAAGATATCCCGAATTCATATGTGTGTGACTTTGAAGATGATTGTTCAGATGGCTCAGATGAGCACGAATGTGTGTCTTTCGATCCATCACAGTATATAGAACGCTGTGAGTTGTCGTTTTTTCATTATGCCCGAAAAGGCTAGCACTTGACGTGCTTCTTTACATTTCCAAGTATTTCGCGCGTTTCTTCTCGATGGCACCGATGAGCTTCTTCGCCGTGACGATATCGCCTGAGTAGATACGATCGATCAGTTTCGTATCTGCGAGTAGATGAAGTGCTTCATCGATTGCTTGAGCCGATCGGGCTGCAGCTTGGCATGGGAATAGGGCTTCCCAGACACCATGTTGGCTCAAAGGTTTGATATGCGATTCGATATATCGCCTGAAGTCAGAACCCGGTCGTAAATCAAGGCGCTGTGTTCCGCTTCTGCCTTTTTTGATGCGATAAGTCTCATAATAGAGTTCTGACAAGCTGTCTGCCGCTTCTTGTCGCCATATATTTTCTGTATCTTCTACTTCGATACCATCTGTTTCGGCGCGCCAGTTTTTGTCATCTTCGAGCAGGGCATCCCAATCGATCGTCATAAGACCTCCAGCACAAGCATTAGCATCAATCGGTGGATTCGGAAAGACGAAAGTCGGTCGAACACATTCATCTATGGAGATCACCCTTGAGCGAAGAATCTAAATGAGTTAATGCCAATCATTGAACAATATTGAATAAAAGATCTAAATAGCGAGGACTTATGAGTCAATCATGGCGAACTTCACCTGACCACGAAAACACAGGCTGGCCACCCGGCGTCCCTTATATTATCGGTAATGAAGGGTGTGAACGCTTTTCATTCTATGGAATGAAAGCGATTTTGTATTTGCATTTTGTTTCTTTATTTACCCTTGCGGGTGCAATCAAAGAACAGGCTGAGCGTTCTGCAACGTCTGATATCCACACCTTTATCGCGGCTGTTTACTTTTTCCCGCTTATTGGCGCGTTACTCGCCGATCGATTGATAGGTAAGTACCGAACAACCTTTTGGTTATCGTTATTGTATTGCGTCGGACACGGGATAATGTCTGCCGGTGATTTTCTCGTTCCTGAGCATGATGCTGAAACCAAGCTCATGATGGTTTATGCCGGTCTCGGTTTTATTGCTGTCGGAGCTGGGGGAATTAAACCTGTTGTGTCGGCAAATGTTGGTGACCAATTTGGTCGTGCAAACTGGCACCGAGTACCAACCATGTTTCAGGCTTTTTATTTTATCATTAACTTTGGCTCAGCTTTCTCAACATTATTGATTCCATGGTTGAGAGATACATACAGTCCTGGCGTCGCGTTCTTAATTCCTGGTATTTTGATGGGAATTGCGACCCTCTTTTTCTGGCTTGGTCGTAATAAATACGTCCACGTCCCCGCAAGACCTGCTGGAAAACTGGGGGTACTTGATGTACTTAGCGGTACATTCCTGTTGACACCTATTGGTGTATTTCTGTTGTGGCATGGCGCAGCAATCGTTGGCTGGTCTATCGCACTGATAGGAATGGTTATCGGTTTTGCTTTATTTAATTACCGTCAAAACCTTGAACAAGATGATGGTTTCTTAGCCGTCATGATCTATACACTTAAAAGGAAATTCGGTTTTGGCCAGGATATGACTGTTGTTGAGAACGTGTCAGCCGAGATGAGTGAAGATCATAAGGCGCTTCATGAGTCTGGTTTTTGGGGGCCAGCTGCTCGTGCATTTGGTGCAGAAATTACCGAGGGCCCTTTGGCCGTTCTTCGAATTATCTCAGTCATGATACTGGTGAGTGTCTTTTGGGGGCTTTTTGATCAACATAGTTCAACATGGATTGGGCAAGCTGAAAAATTAAATCGTGATATTTGGGTGCCGCTTTTTGGAGATTTAAGTATCGCAGCAGATCAGATTCCAGCTTTGAATCCATTCATGGTTATGATTTTATTGCCCCTGGTAAATATCTTCTATCGATTTTTTGATAATGCGGGTCGTCCTTTGAAGGCGTTAACGCGAATGACAATTGGTATGTATGTTACAGCTGCTGCATTTGCGATTGTGACATTCATTGAAATGAAAGTAGAGTCTGAAGGAGCAAATGTTGTGAGTGTATATTGGCAGGTGCTTCCATATTTTGTGATAACGCTTGCCGAAGTATTGGTGTCTGTCACAGGACTTGAATTTGCTTATACGCAAGCACCCAAACGTATGAAGTCAATCATTATGAGTTTTTGGATGTTAACGGTTTCTTTTGGTAGTAAGCTTGTGAGTACAGTTGTCGAGCATATTTCATTCGATAAACAATCTAACTTTTTCTTGTTCTTCTCTATTTTGATGACAGTCGCTGCGTTCTTGTTTGGGATTCGTGCGAAGTTCTATACCCCGAAGGACTACACGCAAGATTAATATGAGGCCTGTAAAAATGAGTGGCATAATACTGCGATGACAATCAGACGCAAAGCTGATGATGCCACTGAAGGCTGGCCCAAAGGAATTCCTTATATTTTAGGGAATGAAGTCTGCGAGCGCTTTTCATACTATGGTATGAAAGCGATTCTCTTCCTACATCTAAGTGTGTTGCTGGTCCAATCAGGGTTGACTGAAGCCGCCTCATCGAAAGAGGCGACCATCATTATACATACCTTCATTGCTGGTATTTATTGTTTTCCAATGATCGGTGCCTTACTTGCCGACAAACTGCTTGGAAAGTTTCACACGATATTTTGGTTATCGTTGATGTATAGCCTTGGTCATCTTGTGATGTCG
>JAHDGS010000026.1:0-16538 GCA_020627505.1 Myxococcota bacterium | reverse complement strand
GATTTTATGGTGCCGGATGCATCTGAGCGGCTGAAATACATTTATATCGGTCTTGGTCTAATTGCTGTTGGCTCAGGTGGGATTAAGCCTGTTGTATCATCTCATTTAGGAGACCAGTTTGGTGCAAAAAACCAGCATAAGCTGCGTCATATGTTTCACATCTTCTATCTTGTGGTGAATCTTGGGTCATTGGTGTCGACCCTGTTGATTCCTTTTGTGCGGGAGGTGTGGGGGACCGGTGTCGCCTTTGCGATACCGGGTGTGCTGATGTTTATCGCCACGTTCATCTTTTGGATGGGGCGAAACACCTATGTTCATAAACCGGCCGAACCGGGTGGTTTAATTGCAGCGTTAGATGTGCTGATCGGTACATGTTTACTCACACCCATATTTGTTTTTCTACTATGGCACGATGGCAGTTGGCTTGGCACCAAAGGTGGTATTGCGCTCGGTGGTTTCTTGGTCGGGATCAGCCTTCATATGTTCAGACAAGAGCGTACGCGTGCGCCGAATCTATTGACTGTTTTTTTGTATGCGCTTCGAACACGTCTGCATCCTGAAGGGTTGCGTCGCCCACCTGTCGAAAATCAAGATCATATGACTGTCGCGCAAAAGCGTGTGATTAATAATTGGTTTTTAGGGGCTGCAGCAAGAACCTATGGCACCGGCAAAGCCCTTGATTTGATTGCATTGTGGAAGGTCGCTTCGGTTTTGATCTTTATGGCTGTTTTTTGGGGGTTGTTTGAGCAGCATAGTTCGACTTGGATTGCACAAGCGACTCAAATGGATTTACAGCTCGGAATTGGTGCCATCAGACTCACGCCAGATCAATTACCAGCGCTTAACCCGGCATTGGTTGTAATTCTAATGCTCGTCGCAGAGCCTTTTTATAAAATGCTTGAAGAACGGAACATGCGTGTGACACCGTTGCGTCGTATGTTGATGGGGATGATATTCACAGCATTGGCGTATGTGAGCATTGGCATCGCACAACTAAGGATTGAAGCAGAAGGTGTGGGGCTGGTATCATGGACATGGCAGATTTGTCCTTACGTGTTGATCACGATTGGTGAGGTCTTTGTGTCGGTGACGGGTCTTGAATATGCGTATACACAAGCGCCGAAACATCTTAAAGCAACTGTGATGGGTATGTGGAAACTGACCATCGCCTTTGGGAGTAAGCTTGTTATACTCGTTTTAGATGTCGGATTCGAAAAACGTTCGACATTCTTTTTCTTTTTTGCTGGGCTGATGTTGTTCACTGCCGTATTATTTATGTTTCGAACGCAGCAGCAAGACGCGACAACAATTAATCAGGCGGATTAATATGTTCAAACATCGAGTATTGGTTGTGAATGCTCAAGCAGGTGGCGGAAAAGCAGCACGATGGCTTAACAAAAAAACAACAAAAGACTTTATTAAGATGCAGGATATCGATGTATTGCTCCTTGAGGAAGTCAATGCGCTCACCGACGCGATTGAGCAATATACACAAGAAGAAAAAACATTGTGGCTTTGTGCTGGTGGTGATGGTTCCTATCACCACTTGGTCAATACGATCGCCCAACATACAACCGCACCGATTCATTTATGCCCAATTCCACTTGGAACGGGAAGTGATTTATGCCGGATGTATGACTGGAGCGATGGTATAGAGCAGCTTGAAACACGGATCATATCACATGGTCGACTCAGTGATTTAGGATGTGTCGAATGGCACAATAGGGAACACGTGACGTATTTTTTAAATAGTCTCAGTCTCGGACTACCGGCGATGATTGGGCAATGTGCTTCACAAAAATATGGTCGGGCGAGACAGCTGAAATATATATGTGCGAGTTTCGATCTTTTTGCGAGACATGTGAAGACACGGTATATGAATCGAGATGTCAAACAATCCGAAGATTTAGATAACGATGTTTTCGTCATGATGAATGGTCAATATTTTGGCGGTGGAATGCGAATCGCGCCAAACGCCCAAAATGATGACGGGTTATTTGATATTGTTTCAGTTAAGCGGTTAGGTGCAATACAAATATGTCGCGCATTTCCAAGACTGCTCATTGGGCGACATATGACGCTCGATTTTATTCAGCATGATCGTTCTTCGGCATTTAAGTGGCCTGAATCAGATATTCGTACCGTCGATTTAGATGGAGAGTCTTATGAGGGGAGGATTCGTCAGTGTCGCCTTCTGAAGCAATGTCTGACCATTTACTAAGATGGTATCGGTCGATCGACGGATGTCGGCAAGAGGAATGTGACCTATAAATAAGTATGGGGCAGACACACATCTATCAAGTACTTATTGCCGTCACTTTCTTGTCAATATCTTGCCGTCCTGACGGTGTTAGCACGGAAGCGGATGATATGAACCGACAAGAACAGTCAGGTCACATCGATATTAGAAATGAGGGCGATGATGATGGTGAACGACGGGATTATGTATCGCCAGAACAGAATAACCCTGGCCCAGTGGCTGAGCCATGTGAGCGAACAGCTGTAGATATTTGCGTCAGTCCAACGAAGACTCGGCAGTGTATCAACGGCTTCTGGGAGGAGACAATGTGCCCCAGTGGCTTGGGCTGTGTCGCGGGTACCTGTTTGACGGGACGCTGTGCAGATTTTTGTACACCTGAAGTCGACGGGAGTGGGGCATGCCAGTTTTTTGATGTGACTTCACATCATTGGTCAACGCCCGATACAGAAAGCTTGCACTATAAGGAACAAATGCATCGTGCACGACTCCGAAGAGATGGGTTATTCTTTGGTGGTGTTGGTGGACTGGTGTACGACGATATCGGTACTTATGAAGATGTTGGGATGGCGAAAGGTATTGGTGATGCCGCCATGTTTACCGGTCTTTACGTTGCAGCAGAAGCGCTGCGTTATGGAGAAACACGCGCACCGGATGCATTGAATAATATGCTAGAGGGGCTTGAGACACTTCATCTATGGTGGAACGTATCGGGGGTGCCTGCTGCGCTGGCGCGGTTTGTCCAACCAGATGGTGCGACCTGGCGAAATCACCTCGGTCAGGCGGTTGATCTAGAAGACATTACCCGAAAACGTGCCCGAGAAAATGACCTCGGGTTTCATCGAGATGTTTTATATGAAGGTCAGCGTTACGAGTTTCTCGGGCATGTCAGTCGAGACCAATATCAGGGTGTCATGCTTGCTTTTGCGTTGGCGTATGATGTCTTAGATAGTCGACATTCACATGTTAAAGATCGTATTCGTACAGATGTCGTGGCATTGATCGAACAACTGATGAAAGAGACGACCATTCCTGCGAAGTTGACGCTACACTTTAGACCGATCAATTTAGGCATCACCGAAGTGTCAGAGTTCAGTCTCGATACAGATGTAACGATGCCGTATATTATCGATTTGCCATTTGAGTATGAAGATGGACGTGCCGTCATCGATTTGGTTGTTGATAACGAATCTGAAAGAGACAAATCAACTTTTTATGGCATGCAAGAGTTCATGCCAAACCTTCAGCGCGTCCTTGATAATGTGGATTTACCTTCATGGCTAAATTGGGTGAGAAATGTCCCCCTCCCACGCTCTGGTAGTGCGGTAATACTAGGGTCGTTCTTTAGGGTCGGTATGCACATGACGGAAGGAGAAGCAGCTTATAGAGAGCAGTATGAACGGTTCTCGGAACATTTCTTTCAGCATGTCGGTCCTGGCGTGCCAGGCGTTTCAGAAGGTGAAATGTGGCTCGATGTTGCTGCATTATCACCAGGCTTTGGTGGATGCACAGAAGCGTATTATGGACACAATATTACCATCACACCGCTTTATAATTGGTTGCGACTCGAGAACGACCCTGTCGTTCGTGTCGCGCTTGAAGATGCATTTGTACGTTTTCGTTTTTGGCCGAGATACCGTACTCATAAAAATAGTTATTTCACTTATATTTTGGCCAGTGGTATCCGCCCAGAGCCGGATACATACGTGGATGAGGCGCAGCGCCAACTCGAGCTTTTTCCTATGCCACCACGTATTCGAGAACATGTCGATATACGTGATGAGCCGAATTATGTCACGCGAGCTGATTGTGATGACGAAAGTGAGCACGCCATTGATATTGACCGTCGACCTGTCAAAGATTTTCAGTGGCAACGACATCCTTGGGATCCTTATCAAGATGCAGATCTTCGTCGAGTCTCGCCTGGCGGAGACTATATGATTGCATACTGGCTTGGCAGGGCAGAGGGGTATATTGAAGAAGACTTAACCGGGTGCTACGCGTTTCGCGATGATTAAACCTGAGAAAAATATCACAATAGGGTGAGCATTAACCCGGTAAGTAGTGACGAAGTTCCGATGGGATTGGATGATTTGGGAACATTCGCTCAAACTGAGCTTTGGATAGACAATATAACTGGCATGTTCCTTCGACGCAGATTTGATCGCGTGGATTGACGAGCCGAATACGTAGCTTTCGAATATCGTTTTGCGAAACATGAGGAACCCGAGTGACATCGATACGAAAGTGATCTTTCGCATAAACTGGCTTTAAGTGTTTGAGGTTTATCTCCCGAAGAAGGCCAATATGCTGTTCAAGACCGGCGAGTCCTGCATGCGCTGCATCTTCAACCACATCGGCGATAAAACCGGTTGAGCAGAGGCTCACATGGCCTTGTCTGTGATTCAGTGGCCGGATATCACTCATGACACAGTTGCCATCAACTTCATATTGCATTTTGAGGCCTGCTGGATCAGCAGCACCAACAAGCATTTTTCTGGCGACAAGATAATTTCGACTGAGCGGTTTACGCATATCTTCAGATATATGGATATATAAGCGATGACGCAAGGGTGAAGACCAAAATAAGATGCGAGATCATATCACGCTAGAAGAGAGATTTCATGGTTGCCGCAATCTCAACGGCATCATGTTTTTGATTGAAATGTCGGCCAGAGGAAAACGTTGTAATATGCACGTCGCTCCGAGAAGAAAGTTTTTGAGCCATGGCCAGCCCAATAGCGGGCTCGATCAGCGGATCATTTAAACTGTGACAAATCAAGCACCGGCTGACAATGCGTTCAGCAGCAATGCGTTGTTGAGCAAAATCAAGATCACCGACAATTGAGGCATGTAAAAGATAGTCATTTTTATCATAGTTGCCTTTCAGTCCTGCAGTAAAAAGCAGCGATCTGTTGCTCCAGCCATGTCGTGGGTGAAACCTGAAAAGCAAGCGCCGTCAGATGTTTCATTGGCCACTTTGGAATTCGCCTCAAGCCACGGTGCCTTGAAAGACCCACACTATTGATCAGCGTCAAGCCACGGGTATATGTTCCAAAAAGGGCAGCAAGTTGCAAAGCAACCGAGCCGCCAATACTATGACCGACAAAAATCATATCATTGAGTTGAAGTGATTGAAGTAAGGGAATGAATTGTTGGGCACGCTCAAAAGGTGTTTGGGTATCTGAGTGGTGCGTTGTGAATAAGGGCGTGTCACCAAATCCTGGCATATCGACGGCGACCACATTAAGTCCCTTTTCAAGACAAGCTGGAATTAAATAACGAAAGTCACGATGCGACCCGGGAACGCCATGGACCATAACGCAGGTCGGCGCATTGTGATCATGTATCGCCGATACATATGACCAGTGATGGCCATCAATTGTCGCTATGTGCGGCGAGAGATCGTATGCCATGCCGGGCGTCCAATTGGGCGGCAGAAAAGTGTTATGCATCTCTCAAGCCTTCGAGTTCTTCCCATCGGTGGTACTGAGATACGATCTCTTCATCCAGCTCACCGAGTCTACGCGAAACATGTTCAAGTTCGGTTGGGTTTGCTGCGATCCAACCCGGGTCTTCTAGCTTTAACAAGAGTTGTTTTTGTTCGTCCTCGAGCCCGAGAATATCTGCTTCAATTTGCTCATATTCTCGTTGCTCTTTATAGGTCCGCTTCCGAATTTGAGTTGTTGAGTTGTTGACCGAGATCGGTGATACGAAAGCCGTCGGTTTCGGTTTCGTTGCAGTCTGACGTGTTTTAAATTGTTCGGCATAATCCATATAACGATCGAGATCGCCAACGACGACGTGACAATGATATGGAATGGCCGGATCAAGGCTTGGGATGAAACCAATAATACCCGTGCAGACACGATTCAAAAAATGACGATCATGGCTGACGATAAATGCGACACCTTCATGATCGAGCAGTGCATCTTCGATAATGCCCTGGGTATCAAAGTCTAAATCATTGGTTGGCTCATCAAGGACAATAAAGTTTGGGCTCTCTAACATAATCTTTGAAAAAGAGAGTCGAGCCTGTTCTCCACCCGATAAATGGGCTGATGGTTTGTTTCGATCACTTGGTGTAAAAAGATAGTTGTCTAAATAGGTGCAGACATGAACCTTTTGTTCATTGAGAAAAACAAAGTCACCGCCATCTGTCAGGTTATCTTGAATCGTTTTCGTCGTGTCGATATTTTCTCGATGCTGGTCGATCACCCCAAGTTTAATATGTCCACCGAGTTTATATTGACCAGAAAGCGGCTCAAGCTGTCCTAGGAAGGTCTTCATCATCGTCGATTTACCAACGCCATTGGGACCGATAATGCCCCAGCGTTCACCCTCTTTGACAATGAGCCGCTCTAGGTGGCCACATGGATGATTCGGATATCCAAAAGTGAGCCCTTCGACATCGAGAATGGTCTTGGCGAGTCGGTCGGATTCATTTTCAAGAATCTTGACCTGCTTCTTTGTCGTTTTCTTTTTGAGTTCATGCACATCTTCAATGAGTGCTTCGGCGCGTTCTATCCGCGCTTGTTGCTTGGTGGTCCGTGCAGGCGGGCCGCGTCTCAACCACTCGATCTCTCGCTTCATGATGTTTTTTCGGCGGGCATGAATACGTTGATTATGTGCAAGGCGTTCTGTGCGGGCTTGAATGTAGCTCGATGATGGCGCCTCATAACTATAAATCTTTTTGTCGTCGACTTCGATGATGCGTGTCGCGAGGGCATCAATAAAGTAACGGTCGTGTGAAATAAATAGACAGGATGTTGTTTTTAGGCGGCGAATGAGAAAGTCGATACCATCAAAGTCAAGATGATTGGTCGGTTCGTCGAGCATGAAGAGGTTGGCCTCACTCACCATAACCCGAGCTAAATCGGCTCGACGAATCTCGCCGCCTGAAGAGGCGCCAACCAGAGATGTCGGAGCTTTGGTTCCAAATAAACTCAGGGCAGCTTCTAATTGATGTGCTTCAAATTGTTCTTCGGGGTATTCGGCTTTGAGCTTTTCAGATAGCGCGTCGGTGAATGTCAGCGCGTGATTTAACTCTGGCTCCTGCTTTAAAAATGCTGTTCGAATTGAACCATCGAATTTAATATCTCCCTCATCGACATCGACCAGTCCGGCGATGACCTTCATCAAGGTCGACTTACCAGCGCCATTTTGCCCCATTACAGCGATGCGTTCACCAGGTTGAATGGCAAGGTCGAGTCCCTCAAATAGCGTACGCCCACTATTCAGTGTGAGTACAATGTCGTTGAGAAAGATCATTGTGCCAAGATCTATTGCGCAGGAGCAGCAGTCGCAGAACGATCTCCCTTCGATGCACTGCGCCGTCGATTACGACCGCGACGATTACGTCTGCGACCTTGGCCTGAGCTCTCTGAATGACCATGACTTTTGATGGCTTTTTCCAGCGACTCGAAATCAGTCGTGCCAAGTGCTGCTGCGTAGTCATCCATAAAGTCTTTGAGTAAGCCTGAACCAAATAGTGCTTCTTCAAGTGGATTTTCGAAATGGATATCTTTTGGTTTCACTGATTTAGCATCTTTCGGAGAAGTGGCTTCTAGCAATACTGCCAACTTTTCTTCATCGAGCAAGATTTCTTTTTCATCCAAGAACGTTGGTGTTGGACCGATCGCTGGCGGCTGCATATCAGCTTTTGGTATAGAACGAAGATCACGGCGATGGCGTTGACGCGTATTATCCGCTGAACGGGCTGCGTCGAGTCCGACGGCACCCCGTTTGACTTCGTCAAACTTAATTTCAGCGCCACTAAAGTTTGCATCTGCATGAATAAAGATATCGATATCATGCTCATCACTAATTTGTGAGAGTTCACGTCGCTTCAAGTTATTCAGAATATTTGCTGCTGAAACAGGTAAGGTCACATTCAGTCGAGATAGTTTTTTCTTCGTGCGTGAAAGCAATCCTTTGATTTGTCTCAATGCGGTAATCGCGACGCCTTCTGGATCTCGGACAATACCCGTTCCTTCACAATGAGGACAGGGCGCGAAGGAAATCAAACGGTGCGCTTGTTTGAGTCGCTGACGCGTGAGCTCAAGCGTACCATTATCGCTGATGCGACCAATTTTGACACGTGCGCGGTCAGAGCGCATGGATTCACGTAAGGTTCGTTCGACGTCACGTTCATGGCGACGACTCACCATGTCGATAAAATCGATGACGATAATGCCACCCAAGTCGCGAAGTCGTAGCTGTCGTGCGAGTTCACGTGCCGCTTCAAGATTTGTTTTATAAACGGTCTCTTCGTGGCCTTTTTCTTTATTGCTTTTGCCAGAGTTGACATCAACGGCAACAAGGGCTTCAGTTGGGTCAATACAAATTGAGCCACCCGATGGAAGGTGTACTTCACGTTTAAAAAGACCTTCGATTTCTTGTTCAACTTTGTAGGCCTCAAAGATGGGTTTCTTTTTGTTGTGAAACTTTAAAATATTGGCGGCATCTGGAATGCGCTCTTCAAAGTACTTTTTCGCTTCTTCATATTCATATTCACTATCGACGACGATCTCTTCAATATCTGGGCCAAGGTAATCTCGAACGGTACGCGCGATAACATCTGGCTCTCGGTATAGAATCGTTGGGGCGCGGCCAAGTTGAGCACCCTTGTCAATTCTCGCCCAGACTTCACTCAAAGCAATCAGCTCACGGAATAGGTCGGTGAGTGGACGCATCATACCTGCAGTCCGAATGATGACAGCCATACCATCCGGAACGTTGATACGAGAAAGCATATCCTTTGCACGCTTACGTGCACCTTCATCTTGAATCTTCTTACTGATGCCGCCACCGCCATCTTCAGAGTGCATTAAGACGACGTAACGTCCTGGGAGACTCAAATAGGTCGAAACAGCTGCACCTTTCGAACCGATTTCATCTTTCGTGACTTGGATGATGACTTCCTGTCCGATTTTTAGGATGTCAGAGACTTTTGGTTTTTTGACGTTCTTGAACTTCTCCGGGTACATCGCCCGACGGACTTCAGAAAGGGCTAAGAAACCCTGTTTGTCTTCACCAAACTCGACGAAAGCCGCTTCAAGGCCGTCTTCAACGTTTGAGATAATACCTTTATAGATATTACCCTTCTGCTTGATGCGGGCACCGCTTTCAATATCGAGATCGATAAGTTGGTTGTTTTCAAGTATCGCGACGCGGACTTCTTCTGCCGCGCTCGCATTGACGATCATTTTTTTGCTCATGGAACACCTCTGTGCACCACGACGAAAGGCCTCGTTCAATAGATTCGAATCGATGAGCACGTATGAGCTGCCAGTATCCAGTGACAGTCTGTTGCTGCATTGGACTGAGCAGAGATTGAATGCCTTCTAAGATAGAAGGCCAGCTCGATCGCTCGAATAAAGAACAAATTTCGTGTTTTGAGTTAAAGGGGCGCAAACGCGAGAGCTTTCTTCTTCTTTCTTTATGCTCTGGTGCGAAACCCATCATTCAAATACCTTGTCGACGTGTGCCGAAAATAAAAACTAATAAATTG
The DNA here is from genome assembly GCA_020627505.1 of Myxococcota bacterium. Classification (GTDB taxonomy): domain Bacteria; phylum Myxococcota; class UBA727; order UBA727; family JAHDBA01; genus JAHDGS01. The sequence continues at coordinate 6,768 of JAHDGS010000026.1, read as the reverse complement.
CCACTTTGTGGTCTTATGGCGTGTAGCCTTGCTTTGATTTATGGCATACAAATGAGATAAAGTACAGTTAAAATCATCTGGTTTAGATGTAATTGTTTGATTTTATTGAATTAAGGTGTCTTATGATCAATCCAAAAGAAGTTGAAATGACGCAAATTGTGCTGCCGCAGAACGCAAATGCACTTGGAAATGTATTTGGTGGTCAAATTATGAGTTGGATCGATATTTGTGCGGCTGTTGCGGCGCAACGACATTGCCGCGGTATTGTCGTGACGGCTTCGATTGATGCTGTGAACTTTATCGCCCCAGTTCTTGTTGGGCATAATGTTATTTTAAAGAGCCGTGTGAACGCTGCTTTCAATACAAGCGTCGAATGCGGTGTGAGCGTTTGGAAAGAAGACCCGCTCACAGGTGACATTACGAAGGCTGCCAAAGCTTATGCGACCTTTGTTGCACTCGATCGAACGGGGCAAAAACGGAAGGTCCCAGAGCTCGTCTGTGAGACTAAAGATGAGAAACGCCGAGAGCAAGATGCAATTAAAAGACGAGCGCAGCGGTTGGCTACCCGCTAATTGGGGGAAGCTAATTTAGGGTGTCTCAAAATGAGGTCATGAGATGGTGTAATTATTGGTAATTGGCTGCTGTTGATATCTTTTATAGATGAAAATTAAAAATGCATCTCAAGTTCCAGCTCAGATACCTTCAACTGAGACTGAACCACCAAATCAAACAAGTGAAGGTGTTGCTGTTGATGGTCAAATCTCTGAAACAGAAGTGAAGTTACTGATGGGATTTGAAAGAACTCAACTGATGACTCAACAAGCTTTACTTCAAAAAACTTCTATCAGTTCAGGGCACGCCGTTCAGTCATTAGCGCAGGCTCGTCTTGAACTAGATGATTATTATTCGCAACCGAATTCAATAAACGATTTTTATAGCGTAGCCAGTGAGATGTTAGGCAATGCCTGTGACGATCCAAAGTCATATGTGCAAAATCAGATAGCGGAATACATATCGACTCAGCTCAGTACGGCTGATGAGCCGAAAGAGAAAGACAAATTTATGGAATTATTTATTTTGGTTCATCCGGAATACTACGACAAAAGCCTTAGAGATATTGCCTACTCAATATCCAATTCATCAAAGATTGATTAAATTGAGTTGATGGTCGATTGTTCGAATATGTTCTTTCGTTGACTAAAAATCATATAGTCATTTTCTGATTATTATTTCAAAGATCGTGTCATCATTGAATTCTGTGGAAGCATCGGTCATTTGACCGACCTGCAGGCACCAGATCGCAAAAAACTCCGATAAGTCCCTTGATGAAAAAAGTGATGAATTTCCTAAAAGGTGGCACCGGGAAGGTCTATGACCTGGAGATTCGAACAATTCGGTCGGATGGAGAGACGGAATTGAGTATTCCGATCCGGAGGCGAAGTTATTATTCGGGTCGAAATGGTGACCTCAAATATAAACACAAGCCCAAAGGGCGAATTGAGCAACTGATTCCAAGTCAAATCCTATCTGATGATATGCAGGCTGAGATGTTGAAGCTGAGGACGAAAATCACCAGACACGGTGCACTCAAACTCGATATTCTAAATTTACCAGATTATGATGTGACCGAGGCAATTCATCAACTCGAAGCGGGAGTACCACTTCGTTTAGAGCAGGATGGTGTCGCTTATGAGTTCCATTTGAATGAATATGCTGAAGATGGTGGCATACAAAGAAACGCGAATTCATCATCAAATGCACGGTTTGACAGAATCAGATTTTTGAACGCCCGATATGGGCGCGCTTTAAGCGATATAAAAAACTATATCAACGGAGACGCCAGAGATCTCTCTCGCTTCCAAGAAGATTACGGAGAAGAATGGGGAGCAATATTACGTGAACAATGTCGGGCGTTTCTTCTTCCGATTAAGGAGGAAATGGCCAATATATATCGCCGCCTCATATCTCTATCTGATGCTGAGCTAAATACTCAGATGGCTTCAAATGACGACAAGGATCGCTATCAAATGAAAGGATTCGATATTGAGTCTTTCGATCAATTGGATGCGTCGTTTCAAGAGCTCAAAACGAATATCGATAAGCTTGTGGGATGGAACCCGTTCTTTGCTGAGGGATCTCATCCTCGCAAACGGATTCATCGAATTCGTCAATCATTATCGAAAGACTTTCAAAAAGTTCTACGTTCAGAAGATAATATCGATGTCATTGATGACCCAGAGACCGTCTTATCTGAGTTTGAGTCATATATTGAGCAGGAAAAAGAACGCATTTTTTCGACTGAATTTTTGAAAATTAATGCTGATAATCTAATAACTAAGCTGAACGAGCTGAATGAAATCGACCGGGCATTCAACGACAAATCGATTGCTTTAGAAGCACGAGTTGTCGACAAAGATAGCCTCGGACCAAAACTTCGAGCACAGCAATATGAAAAAGTGTGTACTGATTTTATGGCAGCCATTCGCGCTGAATCCCTGTTGCCCGATGCATCTTTATCAAAAATAGAACGGATCCTTGGTTCGACCAATGCAATTCAGAATGAGGTTAATGTACTCGAAGCCATGATCGATGAAGATGCCCTAGATATACTTTATTTAGAGCCTGTGATGGTCAAATTGAAAGGCATTGAGCATGTCATCGTTCAAGACAGCTGCAAAGAACTACTCGAGTCAAAAGCGTTTACATTATTTGCCGCACGAAGTCGGCGACTCGGCATGTTTGATTTTTCGTCGATAGTCAAAAAATTTAAATTCATGAGCCAGGTGACCGCACGTACAAAAAGTCCGCAGGCAGCGCGACATGCCACATTGAGAAGACCTGAATATGAAATTGCTGGGCATGTTAAACTAAAACAGTCCGATGAAGGCTGGGAGGTTGCGTTCGAAAATTATACAGACAACAGTTGTACAGCGACGGTGGTCTTCAAAGGTCACGAAAAGTATAGTGGGAAAAACTTAGAGTCGATGCCGCTGCCTAAGGCAGGTTCAGGCGCCATACAATTTTTGGAGCGTGGAGCAGACTATGGCACAGCTGCTGAACCATGCACGGTTATCCGAGTTGCCGTTCGAGGGATGGGCTTCAAGGAAGTGCCTTTACCTGAATCAGGTTACGTGAAGATTCCCTTTGGTGCATTTGAGATAATGGAAGATTACAACGGTCGTTATATGGAAGCAGACTATATTGAAGAAAAGTTAAAAGAAAAATGGTCGATGGGCCCAGTCTTTTTACAGGATGGCGAGGTCGTCAATGAGCAGAATTTCGACACCTATTACAAAGAACATATCAGTGAGGACGCTTAAATGAAACCATTTGGCCGAATTCGAAAAATAAATAAAATAGCGAACAAGATTGAGACGGCTGTGACATCAGGAAAACAGCTGTCTGAAACAGAACTTCAAGATGACTTGAAAGCACTTCGTGCCGCAACGACCTATAGCGATCGTGTGTCAGCTGCAGGTGGATTAGGCGGCGGCTTTGTTGGTGGTGTTGGCGCATTTTCGTTTCTAACCACCGTTGTGCAGACAACATTCTTTCCGGCGCTTTTACCTTCGCTGATGATTACCGCAGTCGGGGCTATCTCTGCTTATATCGGTTCTCGTTATGGGCACGCTGTTGATACGGCACTTCATGCAGAAGGGCTACTGGCTGAAATCAGTCAACGACCGGATGATTAGAGGTGGTCTCATAAATCCCAAATACCTCAAACTCGTCTTTTGCAAATTTGTGCTGCGTCGCGTCCTCTCACCATAACAACGGCTATGCTGCTCCGGTATTCCTTACTCAAATCCGAAAATCCTGACTTCTAGGTCGATTTCGTATTTATGAGATCACCTCTAAATAAATACTTAAAATCCGGCCTCTGCGCCTTCGGGTATGGTCCCTCGAACACATTGTTTGTAGTCTGTTGACCTTCTTTGGCACAAGGCATCGAGGTTGATTGTGCAGTCCTGATTAAAGGGGGCTTCTGATATTTCTTGAACACCGCATTCGATAAGCGCTTCATGTTCATCTTCGCAGTCCACACGTGCGTCTTCGAATGGGGCATCGACGGTGCAATTACCTAGATCGTAATTATAGTGGTCTGCACAATCTTCGAAATAGTCACAAATGGCTTCTTCGAGATCGACTGCGGTAAACTTTCCTGAGCTGCCTGAGCTCGGGAAACAACCAGATAATTTGAAAAAAAATCAATAGGTTGAGAACATTGTGGTCATTCGAAGATGCTAATTATGTGTGCTTTTCAGTGATTGACATCCCTTTGTCGGCATCCTAGACAGGCCTTGACCTCAGATTCGGAATGATCTGAACTGAAGGTGTCGCACCAATGTGCAGGAGTTAAAATGTTTATAGAAGATCGTGATGCCATCATTAAAAAGTTTGGCAAAACAGAAAACGATACCGGTTCATCAGAAGTTCAAATTGCGTTGTTGACACATCGTATTAAGCATCTCACTGAGCACTTTAAAACACATAAGCATGACCATCATGGTCGTCGTGGTTTGCTCGCGTTGGTTGCACGTCGTCGTAGCCTATTAAACTACCTGAAGAAGAAAGATCAAAACAGTTACAAAAATGTAATTGGCGAGCTCGGGATTCGTAAGTAAACGAAAGATAAAGCGCCCTATGGGCGCTTTTGTCTTTTATGGATGTCAAACTCATACGGCTGAAGATTGAAAAGCCACCTCACCGTGCATAGGGCAGGGTGAAACAGAGCACAAAGCTCAAACAGCGCGTCGTTGCGCAAGAGACAAAAGAGGAAAAGAAAATATGTCTAATGAAATAATAAAAGGTCACCATAACTCAAATAATCATTGCACAATGGAAGCACAAATAGGTGACAATGCACCGATGATATTCGAAACAGGTAAGCTAGCAAAACAAGCAGCGGGTTCTGTTTTATGTCGATGGGGCGATAGTGTTGTCTTAACAACTGTCTGTGGCTCAAGCACACCACGAGAAGGAATCGACTTTTTCCCGCTCACTGTTGAGTACGTCGAAAAGCAATACGCTGCGGGTAAAATCCCTGGTGGATACTTCAAGCGTGAAGCACGACCTGGTTCTCCTGAAATCTTAAATGCTCGGATCACTGACCGCTCGATTCGTCCACTCTTTCCTGATGGATATCGAAATGAGGTTCAAGTCATCACAACTGTGATGTCACACGATGGCAAGCATGATACAGATGTCATGGCATTATGTGCGGCATCGGTTGCACTGAGTATTTCTGATATTCCTTTTGGCGTTGAGTCCGGGCCAATCGCAGGTGTCCGTGTTGGCCGTATCGATGGCAAGCTTGTTGCGAACCCAACCGAAGCACAGAAACTCGATTCAGATATCAATATTTTCGTGTCAGTTTCGAAAGACGCCATTGTGATGGTAGAAGGCGAGGCGCATGAAGTCCCTGAGGCTGAAATGGTTGAAGCATTGTTCTTCGCGCATGATGAAGGTCAAAAAGTCATTAAACTGGCCAACGACATGGCAAAGAAAATCGGTAAAGATAAAATCGCTTTTGAGGCACCGGTTGTTGATGCAGAGTTGAAAAAGCAAGTTGAGAGCCTTGCAAATGACCATGGTCTTCCTGCTGCATGTGAAATTTTGGCGAAGCATGAGCGCTATGACACCATTGATGAAGTCAAAGCAAAAGTGAAAGCTGCGATGGAAGAAGCACTTGGTGAAGAAGCCTTTGCAGAAAAGAAAAAAGAGATTGGCGAGTTATTAGGTGGGTATAAATCACACTTGATTCGCACGAGAACCACCAAAGAGAAAACACGTATTGATGGTCGCGGTTGGGCAGATAATCGTCCAATCGATTGTGAAGTCAGCGTGTTACCCATGACACATGGTTCGGCGATTTTTACGCGTGGTGAAACACAAGGTTTGATTACGGCGACACTCGGCACAAAAGAAGATGAGCTTCGTTCTGATACATTGAAGGGCGATACATTTGATAAGTTTATGTTGCACTATAACTTCCCGCCATTCTGTGTTGGTGAAGCCCGTATGTTGCGTTCGACTTCACGTCGTGAAATTGGTCATGGTATGCTCGCGCAGCGTGCTGTTGAGGGTATTGTTCCTGATGAAGCAGACTTTCCATACACCATTCGTATTGTGTCTGAGATTTTAGAATCAAATGGTTCATCATCAATGGCATCCGTGTGTGGTGCATCGTTAGCGATGATGGACGCAGGTATTCCGATTAAGGCACCGGTTGCTGGTATTGCGATGGGCTTGATTCAAGAAGGTGATGATATTGCAATATTGTCTGATATTCTAGGTGATGAAGATCATATCGGTGATATGGACTTTAAAGTCTGTGGTACAGAGAAGGGCATTACAGCGATTCAGATGGACATTAAGATCGATGGTTTGACCAAAGAGATTATGACCAATGCGTTGAACCAAGCAAAGCAAGGGCGTGACCATATCTTAGGTGAAATGAATAAATCATTATCTTCGCCGCGTGCTGAGTTGAATGAGAATGCGCCGCAGAATGAAACATTTATGATCAATCCTGATAAGATTCGTGATGTGATTGGGCCTGGCGGTAAGATGATTAAAGAAATTACTGCGAAAACAGGTGCTGCGATCAACATCGAGGACAGCGGTAAAATATCGATTTTTGCTGTGGGTAAAGATCGTCTTGCACAAGCAAAGAAAATCATCGAAGACATCACACAAGAAGCTGAAGTCGGTCGTGTGTATCGTGGCATCGTCAAGAAGGTCGTCGACTTTGGTGCCTTTGTTGAA
>JAHDGS010000153.1 GCA_020627505.1 Myxococcota bacterium | reverse complement strand
ATGCGACCCTTGAAGAATTGTTACGATCGAAAAATCCAGATATTGAGGTCATGGCGTCGCTACAGAAACGCTATATGGTTTTAAAACCAAATGACCCGGAAGGTTTCACGGCAATTGTAAACGGTTTTCAGCAGCAGTTGAAGTCGAGTGCGGCATTGACTGATATTGAAAAAGATCTTTTTCGCGCCCATTTCTTGATGTCAGAGAAAAGGTATATCAAGGCGGCAGAGCTGTTAAGTCTGATATTAGATCGTGCCCCGAATACCCCTCGTGCTCGTGTGAGCCTTGGAAGTTGTTTTTATTATTTGGGTAACCCTGATCGTGCACTGCGTGAGTTTGACTTGAGAAGCCAAGAGCTTGCTGGTTCTCTAACTGCCAATGATGTGCATCAAACTATATTGGCCGATTACTATGATAGCTTGGTGCTATATGGTCAGGCGGCGCTAGGATATCTTGAAGCTTCTCGTGAACAGCTCGAAGCAGGTGAGGCAAAGCTAAAGCAATACCAAAAAATGAACCCTGGTAGCGGCGTTGGAGCTCAGGTTGGTGAGGCGTTAATCGCGATCGAAAAAAGACTCCGCGGGGGAGGCGAACAGTCATGGACTGCCCGTATTCGCCTTGCTTTAGATAAGCGTGATGTGACACAAGCAACATCCTTGCTATCTCAAAAACCGGATGATGCGGATACAGACTTTGTGAAATTGGCGGCGGCCCGCCTTTCTGTTCAGCAGGGAGATATTGATAAGGCCCAGCAGCTTTTGAGTGAAATTCCGCAGACAGGAAGTCCTTTTTCCGCTGAGCGGGCGCTGTATCTCGGCATGTCATACCTTATGAAAGGCCAGCCAAAAGAAGCCATTTCGTTCTGGGAAACTGTTCAAGAACTTGATGCATCGCTGTTTGCACAAAAACGGCTTGGGCAGCGCATTCAGGTGGCACGTCAAATGGGGCGGAATTAGTAAATTTCAGTCACCGGCTTTGTGTTTTGCATAAAGTGAATAATATCTTCCTGCGTCATCTTTCTGTCATTATTGTCTTGGCAAACATTGGACATGATGGCTGCGTTGGCGACGGCTTCAGCGACACGCAAGTGAGCCTGTCGATCAGTTGGTTGTGGGATTAACTCATTTGCATGATCTTGATCTGCGAGCGCCATTGCTGCGGCGAGTCGCATGCTGTCATTGAGTTCGGTTGCACCTGAAGCAAGGATACCGAGACAGAGTCCTGGAATGACAACAGCACGCGTGATAGCTGAGCCATCGATGGCAAAGTGTGCTCCAGCGGATAACGCGGCCTCAACTGTGATTTCTGGCTCGGGTTGAGACAGGGCCATTATAATTTGGCCATCTCTCACCAGTGACGGGGAGATAACGGCCGCGTGGTTGGTATTTGCAACAACGAGGTCTGCTTCAGCCATTATCTCTTCAAGGCGACGCACTTGTCCGCCAGCAGCAAGATGACGCTCAATCGATTCAGGGTGTACGTCTTCACCCATCACAGGGCGACCTGTAAAAGCCATAATCATACGTGCGATCTCGCCACCTGCTGTGCCAAGTCCGATTTGACCGATGGTCAGTTGACTTGGTTTTTTGCCTGTCACCTTGCAGGTATTAATGAACGCAGCCAGTGCGGAAATGCCTGCGCCATCAACGGCATCATCCACAATGGGGTGTGTCGGGCACGCGCGTTTGAGCCCGTCTTTCAGGCGCTGATTACGTGGAGCAGTTTGGCTCGCAAGTAGAATGAGTCCGAGACTGGGTGAAACAGCAGTCACTGTTTCAATGAAGTGTTCTTCATTCTTCACATCGATCGCAAATGGATAGGCATTGAGCTGCGCAAATTCACTGAGTAATGCTGCACGCGCTTCGAGCATGGGGAGCATGGCTGCATGTCTCACTTTTCCAAGACCCGCCACATTTGCACCATCAGAGAATATCCCGACAGTTCGACCTGCCGTCGTAAATAATCGAGCCTTTTCAGGTTGACGATCGATGAGTTCAATGATCTCGAGTTGACCAGGACCAAGTGCATTTTGAATTTCATGTCGACTCGCAAAAGAGACCGTTGGCTGTGTCGCTAACTTGCCCCCACGATGAACATGTTCGACGGCTGAGACAACACTGATGACTTCGACACCTGGAATCGTATTCAACTTGTCGACTGTTTGGCGAATATGAAGATCATCATCAAATAATAAAAAGTAGTCCCGTAGGGTGCCGCGATAACCAATATGCAGAGTTTGAATCTCACCCATTGATAAACCCAATTCACCTAGTGCAGTTGTCAAACGCCCTAAATTACCAACGGTACGTTCTGTGCGAATTCGTAGGCTACGAAGCAGTCCATTATTTCTCATTGTTGCCTTCTTGAGTAGATGTTTGAATATCGACGAGTACGGAGGTTGATAAACGTATTTCCGGGGAACGTTCTTCCGGGGCTCGACTGAGGAGCCATTTTAATTTCGCTGTCTCGAGTGGTTGTATCTCAGGTTTTTGGTAGGCGATCGGTAGTCGCGTTGGCCAGTTGGCGGGTGTCTTCACACGAACGACAGGTGGCGGAACAGCTTGATTCGACTTGTTTTTGACATATAGTGTGAGTTCAACAATATGACACCCATGGTTTAAGCAGTGGGGGGCAATCATATGACGGTGATGCTGAAGGCTGTTAACATAGGCTGTTAATTTTTTTCCAGACTTAAAGCCGAGGTCACTCACGTCGAGCGAGACGTGCTCTGGTGAGAGTCCATGGAGGACTAAGGCCGGTTTGACATCCTGACATGCGGCCAAATTCAAAAGTATGATTGATTTGAATCAAAAACTGTTTTGACATACTGTACCTTTATCTGCGAGGTTGCAGTGGTTGCTTGACACTAAATAGCGCAACAACAATATACTCTAGGGGTTTTTTTAGCGGATGAGAGCACATATTAGCAAGTCGGGTCAGGAAAGAATTGCTGTCTTATATGCTGAAGCGGAACAAGTGCTATCATCTTTTAGACATCAAGAAGGGGCTTATTGGAAAAACCTCATGAAATGGATGTCTGATGTCGGGCTCACGGCATGGGTTATTCCTGATCGCGGCTTCGACAGTATCATTTACCAACGCCATGTCGAAGTTGGTTCGCCTTTTCGGTCTCCTGCCATGATCGATATCCGTTTTTTTCGAAGGATCTTTATGGGAGATTCGACAAAAGATGGACGTGTGTCTTTGATACCCACTTATGCTTCACAACATCCATCTTTGATTCGAAGTCAGACAGAGCAGCTTTATGAGGTCGCCGAACAACTTCTTCAACTCGATGACACGAAATGGCAGCGACTCTATCCAGCTTATAAAGAAAGACACGACTTTGGTGCATATGGCGACATCGAATTATTTATCGCACTTCAATTCTTAATTGATTTTCAGGAGGGCTTAGCCTGGGGGGCTGCCGAAGATCAACATATTGAGCTCTGGTCATCGCTTGCATTGCCATTCAATACTTTAGATAGACCAGCATGCATGCGTCATCGACACCGCCTATGTACCTTTGATCCTGAAGTGGGTACGGATGATGATATCTATTGCTTAGATAATTCGAATACGCCGACGAGCTCAACAGAGCCTTTGCAGGTGAGAAAGAGAATCATTGAGGCGCGTTTGAGCAATTCACAAGACGTGTGTGTGATCACGTTGCAGGAGTTGATTCAAGTAGAAGAACGAATATTTGAGTCGCCTGAGTCATCTGAATGGTTAGCGTCTCATATTCGTCGATCTGGCCGGGATCCTTTGTATCAGTTACGTGTGGACAGTTTGCAGTAAGCCCTGAAGTCGTTTCGTTTGGGCGTCAATTTCTATAGATGTAGACTATTTTTCCGTTCAAAATGAAAGCATATTCAAATGCGAAAAAATACTTTAAAATAAGCTGCTTAGAGGTTTGTCGAAATCAAAAAAATGTCAATTTAAACGACACATTTGTCGGCAAATATGGTAGCACAAATGATTCGAGATGGAGTGTGTATGACGTCTGCAGCAGAGGTTGAAAACAATGTCAATAAACCGACACATCAGGAATATGATGCGTCGTCGATCAAGGTCTTAGAAGGACTGGAGGCCGTTCGAAAGCGACCAGGCATGTATATTGGTGATACCGATGATGGCTCTGGGTTGCATCATATGGTTTATGAGGTTGTGGATAATTCGATTGATGAGGCGCTTGCAGGACACTGCGATACGATTGATGTTGTGTTGCATCGTGATGGTTCAGTCAGCGTTTCGGATAATGGTCGTGGTATTCCTGTTGATACACATGAAAGTGGTCGTCCTGCTTGCGAAGTCATTCTATGTGTTCTGCATGCGGGCGGAAAGTTTGACCAAAACTCTTACAAAGTGTCAGGCGGCTTGCACGGCGTTGGCGTATCTGTTGTGAATGCGCTGAGTGACGAGCTCACACTGACAATACGTCGTGGCGGTTCTATTTATGAGCAATGCTTTTCGAAAGGAGACCCGACATCAGGCCTAAAAACGTTAGGCGCGGCTGATAGCACTGGAACAACCATTCGCTTCAAGCCTGATCCGCAAATTTTTTCGTTCACAGAGTTTAGTTATGACATTCTTTCTGGGCGACTCCGCGAACAAGCGTTCTTAAACAAGGGTGTTCGTGTGAACATCGCAGACGAGCGTACCGGCGCTTCTCAGACATTTGTTTACGAAGATGGAATTAAAGAGTTCGTGATGCATCTGAATGCGAAGCAGTCTGTTTTGCACGAAACACCTGTATCGGTGAGTGGTGAACGCGACATGGGTGATGAGAAAGGTATCTGCTCGGTTGATGTTGCAATGCAATGGAACGCGGGCTACCAAGAACGTGTATTCTGTTTCACCAACAATATTAAAAATGGGGACGGCGGAACACATCTCGCGGGTTTTCGTGCGGCCCTGACCCGAACGGTG
>JAHDGS010000152.1 GCA_020627505.1 Myxococcota bacterium | reverse complement strand
CCTGAAAGCCGTACTGTTACAGAGGGATACTGGTTTAAAACCGGAGAAGGCGAGGCACAAGACTTATCTGGTGAGACATGGGTCACCATTAGTGGTTCTACTGACGGAGATTCAGTAGAAGGCTTAACTGCACTCAGTTGGGTCGCCTATCGAAAGCTATAGGTCTGACCTCACGACTTCGAAAAATCGAAGCGCCATTTGAACCCTGCACCAAAGACAATATCAAGTCTCGGAAAAACGCGTGGGGTCACAAACACGTCAACATCAAATGTATTTAACAGGCCATATGTTAATGACATCGGTAAAGATAACGAGCGTGCTAAGCCTTCATCACGGACCATATAATATGAGAATCCAGGTCGGCCAATTTCGACAAAATCGATTGTTCGTTGTACGAAATCCGTCCCCAATACTTCGACAAATGATAGTCCAACAGTCGCACCAAGCGCCTTATTCAAACTAAACATCACTGACGCATCAAAACCAAATACACGTTGCTTATCTTGAGAAAACTGTGTGAGTAATTCTCTGTAATGCAACATCGTATAGAGCTGTTTGTTCTCACCAATTTTTCGTGCATGGCCAACACTGCCTTCAAGTCCCAACTTCCAACCAATCGGTTCTTCCAAATCTGGATTTGTAGAGCCGCCGTCATAGCTTTCGAGTCCTGCTTCTATCAACCATACACCTGATGCCTCTTCAAGCTCTCCGATCTGAAATCGATTGATGAGGCTCAAGGGCAATAATGTGAAGGATGTTCGAATAGTCCACCAATCGAATAATCCATAGTGAACGTCATTAATCAAACGTGTTGGCCCAGAGCCAACAAGCCCATAATGAATATCAACCCCGAGCTGTTTCTGTCCCAAGTTTGGTCGTCGTTCAGCCAGTGGAATAGGCTCATCAAACTCAAATAGCTGTGATTCATCTTCATCAACAGTCGATTCGGTTGCTTCACTATTCTCATCTGACGCGACTTGGGCTGTTTCTTCAACCGAAGCCGAAGCCGAAGCGTCAGCAGCTTCTACAGATGGTGATGTCCCTTCCGTTTTGGGTGAAATCGTGTCTTGATAATCATCTGCTCCGACTGGCGGCTCTTCTTGAACTTCGACTGGTGTATCAGTTGTTTTCACGACATCTGACGATTCAGCTAGGTCAGTTGAGGTCGCTATCAAATCGATGCTCAGCACACATGTTGTCAATAATATAAAATATCTCATGATGCTCCTTTCTACGCCTCGTCACGTGTACGTTCAGTCTCAGGGACTTCTTCAGGTAGTATTATGCTAAAAGTCGTCCCGACGCCAAGTGCCGACTCAACAGAAATTTCACCGCCATGGGCTTCGACGATACTCTTCGTAATTGTTAAGCCAAGACCTGTTCCTCCAAATCGACGGGCAGGACGCCGATCGACTTGAACAAATGGCTGAAAAATTTCGTCCGCAGACTTCGGATCCATGCCGATACCATTATCTTGAATTGTCAGCTCCACACAATGTTCTGTCGATGGATCAAAGAGCCTGGCAGCAAGGTTTTCAATAAAATTGGCGTGATTGACCGTTGCACGTTTAATTTTTCGACGTTCAATCCGTTTCAAGTCCAGGGTGATTTCACCACCTTCTTCTGTAAACTTAACCGCATTTCCAATCACATTGACAATCGCCTGTTTAAACTTATCACGATCAAGCATCATCATATGAGCGGCGTCAAGCTTATTCTGAATCACAATATTTTTCTGCTGTGCTTGCGGCCATACGCTTGTCGTCGCCTCATTCACCAGTGCCATCATATCAACCCGCTCACATTGTAGACGAAATCCGTCTCCCTGCATCTTCGTAATATCAAGGATCTCTGATATCATTTTGAGAAGCTCGTGCCCTTTGTCCTTAATCGTCGATACATGATCATGTTGCGCTGTCTCAAGCTGTCCTCCGACACCTGCCAATAACAAGTCCGCGTAGCCAATCACGCTTGTTAAAGGTGTTCTCAATTCGTGGGTCACCGTTGCTAAAAATGCATTTTTCATCTCATCCATTTCTTTGAGACGGGCATTTGCTTTTTCAAGGGCTTGATTTTGCGACTCAAGTGTTTCTTTTGATGTCGCTGCAGTCTTGCCATAAACATCTTCAAGAAGGAGATGCGCCTCTGCTCTAGAGATGTAATCATCAACACGATTCAGCACTGCACGGGTGATCGCTCGAACATGCGTTTCGTCTGTTGGCGTTAAATGTTTCTGCCAATCTCGATTGGGTAAATGAACATGTGGTGTCGAGCTCACCCCAAAAAAGTGTTCCATACGTGGGACCTGATCACGACACAAAAACGGCCCAAGTACGACACGTCCAGCAACACGACTCTCAGAAGTTCTCAGCAACGCAAGCCCATAAGACAACCCGAGACAATCTGACAGCACATGCACATCAAGTCCATCAAGTTGAACAGTGAAGGCCCCCCACTTCAGAAGCTTCTCCATATCTTCGAGTGCGCGCTCAGCTTCAGAGTGTCCCTTGACCGCGGAACGAATCAATGTACCAGGAAAATCTGAACGAAAATGAATCCGCCCTGAATCGTTGACCAGCAAAACGCCCGTTCCAACAATCGTGGCACAGTCTTCGACCAGTTGCTGCAAACCACCTTCATTCAGGGGACTACCTGTCTGCGATGCTGTCATCTCTCTTCTCCGGAAGTTATCGCGACCGATTGCATTTGTAAGCGGCGTATGGTGGAGCTCCAAGTATACTGCGGCATTTGAAAGCGAGATGATACTCGATGCCTATCTTCAAGATAGGTTACGGTGTCCTCGATCAAATGCCAAAGTGCATCAAACATTGTGTTGGGCGTTTGTGACGTCTTCACATAAACTGGCAGTTCGTTCTCTGCCTCAAGTGCTTTCAGCTCTTCAATAGCACGCACATCGCCATCACCCTCATCTGTAAACATCAACACCAAAGGAATATCATTGTGGGTCGTTTTATCAGAGCGAATCAGATCGTATAAATGGACAAAAGACTTTTTATTGGCCATCCATCTTCTTTTTTGCGCAGAGGCCAGGAATAGAACACCATCTGTTCCTGAAACAGCCATTTGATGAACAGCAGCCAAAGATGGATCACCGGCAGCAGTCACAAGTTGGACTCGAAATCGCAATGTATCGTTTAGTTTTAAAATCAGAACGAGGCGCTCTAAAAATCGAATATCCGCATTGGGTTTTGTCACAACATGCATCGGTGTCGCTGCCTGCTCAGCATATACTGCAGCTTCACGTATAAAATTAGATTTACCAACACCAGGCGGACCAAAAACAAGGATTTTGATCGATAATTCCCGCCCTGTGATGTCAATGTGCATATCATGCCTTACCGTTTATGAGGGATTTTGCCAATTATCTTTGTTTTTCAATGCTTATTGCGCATTGACGCCCCATTCGAAGTATGAAAATGTAGATCAAAAGTCCTTTGGGAGGATAAATGGCGATATTTGGACGACTGGGAACGCTGGTTAAAGCGAATACCAATAACATCATCGACAAGTTGGAAGACCCAGAGAAAATGCTCGAACAGGGTATCATCGATATGCAGAAGCAGCTTCGAGAAGCCAAACAGCAAGTGGCTGTTGCGATTGCAGATGAAAAACGGCTTCGTCGTGAACTTGAAAAAGAGAAACAACTCGCTGTTGAGTGGGAACGAAAAGCGATGCTTGCAGTGAAAGCAGGTAAAGACGATCTTGCCAAACAAGCACTCAGCCGAAAAACGAAACACGAGCAAACAGCGCTTGGTTATGAAAAGCAATGGCAGGGCCAGAAAGCGGCCACTGATAAATTAAAGTCTTCTTTGAATATTCTCAATGAACGAATTGATGATGCCAAACGTAAGAAGAATCTACTGATCGCGCGCTCGAAACGTGCCGAAGCACAACAAGCGATTGCCGATACCTTAGATGGGCTCAATGATACCAGTGCAATGGATGTCATGAAGCGTATGGAGGAAAAAATCGAAGAGAAAGAAGCTGAAGCTGAAGCGATGTCCGAGTTGGCCGAAGTTGCTGATGACAGCCTTGATGCTCAATTTAGGGCACTTGAGAATGTCAATACAGATGATGCACTTGCCGATCTTAAAGCGAAGATGGGGCTTTCAAGCCAAAAAGATATGGAGCCGATTCCAGATCCAGATGAAATGAAAGAGCTTGAAGAGATCGAAGAAGAGCTCAAAGTCGAAGTTGAACAGACGGCATAACCATGTACGAACTCAACCTGTCTGAAGCAATACCATCTCCAATTTCGAAAATGACCAAAGTGATTTGGCTAGTTGTTATTTTAGCCGTCGGTGTGGGTGCCGATCAATGGTCGAAGGCATGGGCTCAAGATCGCCTCTCAACCGAAGTCAAGGGTCAACACCGGCATACCGATACAGTCACTGTGATTCCTAAGGCTTTTTCTTTTATCTATCGTGAGAACCGTGCAGCAGCATTTAGTATGACCCAGAGCATCGATGAGTCGATTCGAAAACCGATGTTATTGGGGGTCTCAGCACTAGCGATGCTGTTCTTTTTGTGGTGGTATGTTTTTCGAGAGGAAGATCGCGTGCAATGTATCGCGCTTGCACTCGTGATCAGCGGCGCCATCGGTAACTTTATCGATCGGGCACTGCTTGGATATGTGATCGATTTTATCAATTGGGAAGCCGCTTTCATCAACCCAAAATGGCCGCCGTGGCCAACATTCAATATTGCAGATGCACTGATTGTCTCTGGCGCAATTTTACTTTTTATTGGAACAGCACGTCAGAAAGATAAAACAACCAGTGAATCTGTTGCAGCTTAGGTGTCCTCGTTTTTAGTCATTAAGTCATTAAGAGGAGGGTATGGGGTCACGAGGGTATGGGGTCACGAGGGTATGGGGTCACTGCCGGGTCACTGCCGGGTCACTGCCGGGTCACTGCCGGGTCACTGC
>JAHDGS010000025.1 GCA_020627505.1 Myxococcota bacterium | reverse complement strand
CAATAATAACCATGCAAAAATGAATGAGTATATCCGTCAGGCAGGAAAGTATGGTCTGAATACCTCATACTACAAAATCTCAGAAGCAGATTCGAAGAATCATTCCACAGGATTTAAACCCTGGGAACTTAAAATAAAGAAGTGATAATATGGTTTTTAAAGCAATAGGTAAAGCAATTGGTGGCGCAGTTAAAAGCGTCGTCAAGGGCGCTGGAAATATCGTAAAAGGCTTAGGCAAAACACTTAAGGGTGTCTATGACATGTCATTAGGGACTGCCTTTAAATTTGGTGGTGCCCTACTTCAAGGCAAAGGATTTGGAGAAGCTGTAAAATTAGCCTCTCAAAACTGGCTTGGTGGTCTTAAAGGTGTCGGCAGCGGCCTACTTCAAACGGCAAAAGGCGCGATCGCTGTTGCCCCCTATGTCATGCCATTTATGGCAGGCCCTGCACTTGCAGGTGTCCTCTCTAAAGTGCCTGGCCTCAGTGGCGCTCTTGGCAAACTGAACGGCGTCATTGGTGGACTCAATGGTAAAATCGGTGGACTACTCGGCAAAGTCACCAGTAACCCAAGCATCCAAAAAGCACTGCAACAAGTGGTTGGGTTTGATGCCAATAAGGTCATCAATATGCTTGGTGGTCGTGGGCAAGGTGACCTCCTATCAGGACTCGCCAAAAACGCCATCATGGGCAACGGCAAACTCGACTTGCAGACGATTTTAAGTGTCGTCGGAAAGCCAATGGATATTAACGGAAATGGCAAGCTCGACGCGATGGATGCCCTTTCACTACTCAAGAAATAAGGAATCATTATGTTAAATAAAGAACAAGTTGTCGAAACATTTATGAATATGGAAGACGCAAAAAATGCTTCTCCAATGATGCAGCAAGAATTGAGAGCAGGCCTCAACGAAGAACTTGATGAAATGGAGCGTATGCAGCAAGTATTTGAGGGCGTGTTGGCCGAAAATATCGCACAAACCAAGAAAGATGGTTATGCACATCTCGCGAGTTTCATCGAACAACGTTATGCCGATATCAAAACGGGTCGTGTGATCTTATCACCGTTTTACCTACTATTTAACGATGCATTTAACACCGAGTATGATGAACACGACCGTGTCACTTCGCTTGAAGTTGATGAAGAGAACTTCAATGAAATCATAGGTATTTTTGCCGCGACCATGAACCTCGACGACTCAAATATCAAACAAGAAATGGTCGATGGTGCATTCTCATATGTCGGTGCGCTCAACCTTGCTGGCTGGACAGAAGCTGCAAACCGATTAGGTGATGCCCTCGCTGATGTGATTAATGAAATCGCCTCAGGGAATACTGCCGCGATTGAACAACGCATGAGCTCAGTCAAAAACTTTGGGATTGGCTCAGCCGGTTATGGCTCTCTTTCTGGCATGAAACCAAAAGATGAAAATGCCAGCTCGACAGGTCTCAAACCATGGGAAGTTCGCTTCAAAAAATAAAACAACATACACATATATCGTAAACGCCTGAAATATCAGGCGTTTTTATTATTCTTCTTCTTCTATTTGATTATCCGTCAGATGTCCGATGAGATCTCTTCAATGCACACGCACCTTTTGTCGCACATGACCGATATATGCTTTAGGGAGAATATTATGAGCATGACAGACTTTTCTTTGAAAACTTTGGTAAACGACATCGCACGTAATATTGGGAAGGATGCTTCAGCCCGCTTTGCGGGCATCAAGAAGCAACTCGAAGATGCCGCGTTACAAGGGGATGACGCCATCAACGAGGTACTGAACTCACTCGATCAAGCGACACGTGATGAGTTATTGGAGCAAGTACAAGATGGTCTTTCGCCGCAAACGAAACGGGTCATCAATACGGCAAAAGCAGCTTTATTCGCTGGGAACTTGGGGGAGTTCATGGCGAGTAAAGAAGGCCAAGAGTTATTGGGGGATGGACTCAAGGCCGGTGCGAAAATGCTGAATGGCTTTATCAAAGGTCTATCTGAAGAGAAAAAGCAAACCACACCAACAGATAATGACAAAGGCCCAGGCTATGTCAGCTTTAAAAGAAACAATGATGGGGGTGTCGTTAGCCCATTCTTCTTTAAAGCCCAAGCCGCAAAAACGGCTGCAGGTACAGCAACCAATGAGGTTGAAAATGTCGTTGCGGCGAATCAATTTCATCTCACAAAAGAGATGAACTATAATCTTGCGTTATCAGATATGACACCGCAGGAGCAACTTGAGCATTTCAGAGCTATGCGTGGTATCTCAACAGATACATCTGGCTCTGCAGTCAGTACACCAATTAACAATGATGCAGCTGCAAGCCTTTATGGGAACCCGAATCAGACCTCTCAGACGAAAGCGGGGAATGAATTTAGAGATGAGATCTTAGACTCAGTCACAAATAGTTTTGGTGATGTCGACGAGATCAATGAGGTTTATAGAGAAAAGATGTTGAGTCAGCATGGTGGTCCAACACAAACTCAGAAACAAACAAACACCAAACAAGATAATGGTGAAATATTAGCAGCGCCGCTTGAAAATCCCACTGTTGAGCATAGAAACTCAGAAATCATTGCTAGTGAAGAACTCAATCCATATTGGGCTCATCGAGCAAGCCTTCAACTTTCAGAAGAGATCAAAAATAAAAAATCATCGATGCCAGCTGATGTGTTTTTGGATTATCAAAAATCTGTTTATCCAAGACTGGCCAAATACTCAGAAGATATGAAGGACTCTAATAAAGCCATGTCTGCAAGAACGGCAATTCTTGATCAGATTCGCGTTGCCGAAAATAGCTATAGTAAGGATGTCGTAGATCGAGTCAAAGAGACACTTTTGCCTCAACTTGAATACCTGGAAATGATCATTGACAAGTTTCAAGATAAAAACCAGCAGGCCAAACAATCTGTCGAAGCAATTAAGCTAAATGATAAGGAAAAACAGAATGCTTTTGAAAAAAATCTCGAAGCAGCCAAAAATATGGATCCAAAAGAACTTAAGCAAAAAATTGCAGAACAAGATGCTAAAATGAGAGCAGAAGCCCATAAGCTTGGCATCAATGATATGCCGACAGCACAAGAGTCACCAACAAGTCCAGAAGACCTAAAAACTCAGATGGCTAAAAAAGCAAAAAATACTTTGAAAACATTGAGTCAATCAATCGATGTTCCAGATTTCAACTCATCAAGTCCGTTGTTAAAGGCCTTTATTCAAGGCCGTGCAAAATATGAAGTCGCGATGAAAGATCTCGCACTCAAAAGATGGGAAATGTCTGATGAGGCTTACTTCGCCTATTCACAGGTCATGAACATGGAGCTTCAACGCCTAAAAGCGATTAATGAACAAATGCTCGGACTTGAAATGGAAGATCTAAAGCACAATATTGGTTTGCTCAAAATGACAACACCAAGAGGGTAATCATCCTCTCGCCCGAATGCGCTGTCGAATCGACAGCGCTCGACCGATCTTTTTACCCAACACATTGAGTGATGCACTCAGCTGAAACACATCTTCAACAGCCAGATCAAGATATAGCAATTCTTGCTTTTCATCCCCATCAAAGCCCGTCACAAAAATCGGTAAATCAATGTGGTTGGTGCCCGCACGAATCTCTTGAATAAAATCAAAAGCGCCATCATTACTCAGTTGATGTGCACATAAAATCGCACTTGGCGGACTGAATCGGATCAACTCGACCGCTTTGACCGGGTCGGTTTCATGCTCAACCCGAAAACCATCTTGCTTAAATCTATCGAGATATTGCTGGGCCTCAATTGCCGTCGGATAAATCGCGAGAATCCGCTCGACGCGCGGCTCTTTGCGCCGTTCGCCGATAAAAGGCGCATAACTCTTTCGAACCGCCCGATCAACCAACGACTTCTCGACCACACGAACGGCCATCTCTTCAAGCGTGTCGCCAAACGCGGTCTGGCAAATCTTAAATGCCGTATCGATGCCGACGCGATCTAGTGGGTCGGCGACCAAGACAACGCGTGAGCCATTCATTTTTTGAATCGGCACGATCAAACGCGATCGCGCAAAATCTTGAGGAAATTGCATGATCTTTTCATCATCAACCAAATGATTGAGAACCGCTTCCTCACTCAATCGCGGCGTTCCCGTTGCCTCCATGATCACCCGTGTAATGGTTGTTTCAGGTAACTTTGTCTCCATACAAATGACATCGATGATTCGACCGCCACGCTCGCTATAAACCTGGAGAACACGCTCCATCTCAGTCCGTTCGATCAAACCATCGTTGGCCATTTTTTCGAGAATCGGCTCCCAACCCTCTGTCATCGAGATTTCAGCCGTTTCATCTGTCGTGAAATTCTCAACAGATGTCGAGCGACGTTCAAATGGATTGACACTCAACTCTTCAGCGATCTCTGACTCTGTCTGTTCTTCAAGTGCATTGGTTTTCTCGGCAAAATCTCCCACCTCATCAATAGCTTCGACTTCAGCGGATTTAGCAGCAACCGGTGCCACCTCTTCTTTAATGACCAATGCCTCACGCATTTCTTCAAGCGACGTCTCCGACTGAAAAACCACCTCTTCAGGACACTCCGTCGAAAGCCAAGCCGAAAACCCTGCCATCGAACCTTGCCAATCATGTGGAAAGACTGAAAGAAGTTCTCGAGATAAAAGATGAAATCGCTCTTTATCCAGACCACGTTGAAACCGAATGGCTAAACGGGCCAATCCATCGAGTTCAATCGACATATCTTCTTTGCTATCGCCGACGGATGCGCGATGGCAATCAAACGCAAGCGCGCCAAAACCAGCTGCATCCCAGTTAAATTGGGTCGATTGCTCGGCATTGAGTCCTCGCATACGCTGCCAACCTGTGATTCTCAACTGACCATCTAAGCCAACTCGGATATGGTCTGACGTAATATTCCCATGTACCAAGTAGTTCGAACGCTCCTGCCCTTCATACCAGGTCATTAACTGATGACAAATTTGTGTCAGAATCGAACTCATCCATGAGACAGGAAGGGTCCGCGATGTCTTTTTGAGACGATCAAATAATTCTGTGAGCGTCAGCCCCGGGATATACTGCGATAGGCACCATGGTGAATCACCATCCAAACCATGCATCAAGATCCGCGTATCTCCATCTTCGAGCCATGGTTCGATATCTTCCCATCGTTTTAGTATACTATCGGTTTGTTGCCCGCATGATGTGGGATCGTATTTTTGCAAAAATAAAGGACTATCGAGCTTCGGCAAAGATACCCGATACGCCGTCGAATAATCGCTCTCATGTATCACTTCTTCTAAGTTTAATCCCAACTTCGACTGGACTTCAGATAATGCCAACATATTGATGACTCCTTCTGAGTGATTGTAAGAATAATGCGACGGATTGACAAATATTCTGGAAATTTATCCTTGTTTTTCAAGGATTCCCCTTTGGTCGAAAACTATTTTTGCTGTAGACCACATCTATGCTTTTAAGGGCACCAACTATACAATCAATCATTTCTCTTAGCATCTGTCTAAGCCAGTTGATGAGCATCTCATGTGCGGAGACTGTCACGCCAATTACGCCACCCATCGGCGCCTTATCTTTCCCGACTGAGGTCTTGCAAGATCCAATGACGCAAGATGTTTGGGTTTTATCATCGGCCTTTGATTCGGCATATGATGGGGGCACATTAACCCGCCTCCCACTCGATAGTTTGCGCCAAGGTGTTTTATTGGACGATTTCGATACCTCAAGTTCCCTGGCGGAACCTTTTGCAGAGGTCGTCTGGATTCCCCAGTTTGCCACCAACCTCTCTTTTTCAGATGATGGCGAAGCTCTTTTTCTGTCCACGCGTGAAGAGGATAATCGTTTTTATAAGATTTTATTGGATGAGAACCGTTTACCGGACTGTCCACAGGCTGAAGGTTTAATCGACTGTCGCGAAGCGATGCATGTTAAGCTACCTGGTAATGACTTAAGCGCTTACTTTGAGCTCCCTACACCGGGTGAGTTCATGATGACTTTTGCATCGTTCTCAGAAATTGTGATGGTCGAAGAAAGTGCATCAGGTGCGCTGAGCGTCAGTTCACAAGTGCCACTTCCGATTGAGCTCATCAATATTCAGAAAATGAAAGTCGCAAAGAATAATCATGACGAGGTTTATTATATTGGGTTTGGCCAAATCGGCTTTCGTGAAGATTATACCGCGACGGGAATCGCCGGTGTCTTGATTTCGCAAACGGCGATCGACCGTGGACTCGATACATCTGACATTCAGGTTTTTCCATTGACCGATGATACCCTCAGTCGCAGTGTGACTGACTTTCAATATGATGGTCAATATATATCTTTACTGGCTCGAAACACAGATGCGCTTATGCAGATTCCTTTTGATATCGAGCAACCTCAAAGTAGCTGGCGCATTGGCCGACGTGCCTTTGTTTGTGAAGATGCAGAGCGACTATTGAGCTATGATGATACCAATACCCAAGCATTCATCACCGTTTGCGGCGATTCTGCGACACTTGGTTTTTACGATTCGACAACATGGGCATCAATAGGGATTTCACATCGCGTTGATCTATATCCAATCGGTGTCCGTCAAATCGCAGTTGATGCACAACAAAACCTTTTGCTCGTTCCATTCTTTAATGGTGACTCCATCGGTTTGTATGAAGTTAATGATTATGTTTTGAAACCCAAAGCCCGTTTTGGCGATCGTCGCCCCCTTATTGAAGATCGAGAGTGACCATAATGACTCAACGAACCAAGCGAACTCAGATGAATGGATACCCTGCTATCCTCGTTCTATGCACCGGGCTGCTCTTATCTGGCGCATTGTGCGATAACCTCGATCCCGATCCTGGATTCAAAAACTACGACCGTATTTCAGATGCAGTCCTGCTAACACCTCCTAACCAGGAAGCTCCAGCACATAGTTTTTTGTTGAGCACAAACCCGGCATACGAACAAATACGTATTTATGATACATACCGACGACGCTTCGTCGAAGCAGACAATGTTTATTTCCCGCTATCGATTAATACGGGTCCTGCTACCTTAGAAATTGCTGCACCGAGCGAAGATGCCTCATTTTTGTTTGCTTTTGATGTCCAATGGAATCAAGTTTTTGTGATTCGAACCACCGCGACTGAAGCGGAACGTGCCTTCTCTCATGTCGGTGATGGTTTTTCTGTCGAACCAGGCGCACAGTCACTTGAAACACTCCCAGGGCTAAATGGTGAGACCTATGTCTATCTGACTTACCCAAGTGAGCAGTTAATTCGACAATATACTGTCGATGAAAATGGTGTCCTTCAAGGCAATGTGACGACAATATCGCTCACTGGAACAACACCAGAGCATTTGCACCGCCTTGATGAAATATCTCTTGCCATGACGTCTTATGACGATCATCGCGTTTTCATTATTCGTCCATTTGAAAATGATGTCGTTTCAATCCCGTTGATTCAATCTGCTGCGCAGATCACTTCAGGGTACTTAGACTTAGGACAAGGTGAAGAACAGGTTCTCATTGCGACCTTATCAGATGGCCATACCCTCGCCGCTATTGCGCGTGCGCCAGAGACAAGCCGGCGTGCAGGTCTTCGTTTACTCGGTTATACAGAGCTACAGCATGCTGTCGGGCAGGTCTATATTCCAGATAATCGAGATGATGATCGACAACTATCTCCACGGGTCTGTTGCCCACTCATCACCTACAGAAATAATACCTCTGAGCCTTTTCTCAAAGATGAGGCCACAAAAGCATGGGCAACCGTTTTTCATAATAATGGGACCATGAGTTATCTCAGACTTGATGGCCCGAGATATGGCCAACCTGAAGACGCGATACAAACACTCTTCCGACCACTTGATATCAACGATGAGATTCCAGGACCAACAGAAACATTCATCGAAGAACCTATCTGGCGAACACCGGATGGACAAAACAATAGTCTTCCTCTGATCGACTGGATGTCTATCGATAACTTTGGTGATACACCTTACCACGGATTGCGTCATCTTGGCCGATTCATACACCTCACCTGGAATGTACAGGCAAATGGCGAGCCTACCTCCTCCGCCTCTTTTACGGTCTATGATTCAGAACTTGGGCACACCGCAGATGCATGGCAAGATGATAGTTTTATTTATTTAGAACGCCCTGGACTTCGGATTCGTATTTCTCTTGCAAATCAAGGGTCATGGGCACCGGGCACAACACTTACAATTCCCCTCGCCGCAGATGTGACTCCACTCACACTCGATATTGCAGCCTTTAATCCGGCCTCACGAAATGCCCTTGGATTTGGCGCGACATTGCCGACTCAAGCTGTCGGCGGAGAGATCAATATCCTCACAAACTCGAATAGTGAGCCAACTGCTGTTGTTC
Source organism: Myxococcota bacterium (assembly GCA_020627505.1). GTDB lineage: Bacteria > Myxococcota > UBA727 > UBA727 > JAHDBA01 > JAHDGS01. The sequence continues at coordinate 21,050 of JAHDGS010000025.1, read as the reverse complement.
GCCGAATTTTCGTCACAACTGAAGCAGGGCAAATCATGGAAATGAATGAGACAGAAACAAACCTAATTTATGTCATCGGCCCGCGATCGATTTAGAGTAAACCTCAACAAAGTTGATCGACGAATATCCGTTCATTTTCCCTGATTCTTCGTCACGTCCTCACAGCATATCCAGATATGCTGTTCCGGTGCTTCTTGAATCAAGAAAAATGCTACGAACATCTGCCAGACCAACTCTATTGAGGTTTACTCTAGAGTGATTTCTAAGTCGGCCGACTTTGTCATTCAGTCAAAGCAAAAAAAGCAGTCCTTCAGGACTGCTTTTTCGATATTCGATCTTTTGGATTTTACAGAAGACCTTTCTGACGCTTGAGTTGATTGACCATACGTGGGTATTCAATTTCCCACTCAGGTGTGCCTTCACGTAAGTTTCTCAAACGCGCGCGCGCTTCACGATCAAGTTCGTCATCGACGACAGTATACTTTTCAATCGTCTCTTTCATAAATGCTCTCAATGCCTGATCGTCAGCATAAATCTCAGCAATGTTTCGAGATGCAAATAAAACCTCAAGAATCTGTTCGATGATATAGGCCATGCCCTCATCGCCAGCTTTGAACCCACGGGCCTCAGCAAGGCTTTTCTTAACCTGACTGAACCGATCAGGAGAAAATCCACGACGCGCCATCGTTTCTTTCGTCTCAGCAACAATTCGCTCTTCGTCATTCATGTATTCAACCATGACAGCGGCCAAATCGAGTTCAGCTTCATCAAGACGACCATCTTCGATCTCGATCTCTTCACGAGAACTCAATGTTCGGATGATATCTCGTGCAATCTTGGGAATTATTTTTCTATATAGTCGCATAGGTATTCCTTTCGTGCCTTCAACGGCTCGAGCCACTCTAGATCAACTATGAACCAAATTACAAAAGAAAAGATAGCTTTTTAGCTAATTTAACTTCAGATCTTGAAAGCGGAAAAGAGGCAATCACATATTATCGCGCTCTAAAGTCCTTTGAATTGACCTTGTCCAGTAAAGGATCGCGCAGGTGCCGGCCGCGCAATATAGTAGCCTTGCGCGTAATTGACACCCAAAGATTCGAGCATATTCAAGTCTTCGGCGTACTCGACCCCTTCCAAAATGGTTGGAATACCCAATCTTTTTGCCATATCGGCTGTCGAGTCAACGATGATTTTCAGATCTTCTTTTTGATGAACATCGACAGCAAATTGTCCCGATATCTTGAGAAAATCGGGCTTGAGTCGGATTAATAGGTCGAGATTAGACACCCCTTCCCCATAATCATCAAGCGCAAACAAGAACCCATATTCACGCAGTTGTAGGAGTGTCTGGTTAAAAGCTTTGGCATTCAAGATGCTCTCTTGCTCAGTCACTTCAAAAACAATTCGCCCAGCATCAAGCGCAAAACTATTCAACATATCCCAGACCAATGCCGCAAAATCTGGGTGCGTTAACGATCGGGGCTCGATATTGATGAAAACCAGAATATTCTTCGGCAACGTTTGGGCAACCTGAAAACTGGCTTCAATGCACTGTAAATCTGTTTGAACGAGTAGTTCTTTTCGACTTGCATAAGAGAAAAGCACTTCAGGATTGGCGAAAGGCGTGCCTTTGGGGCCTCTCGCGAGCGTTTCAACGGCAAAAACATCAAACTGCTCTGCATCTGAGGTCACATTGACAATTGGTTGAATCACGACACTCAATTGTTGTCGCTGCAAGAGCTCTTCAATCGGCTCAACATGAATAACAGCCCCATTCTCTTGCCCTTGTTGGTCAATTGAATCAGGGCATACATACGCTTTGAGCTTTCTGAGATCGATTGGTTTTTCGAGAATATCATGCACGCCGGCGCGCTCAGCCATAGCACGTACATCAGGTGTGATGAATCCACTCATTGCCAACACAGTCGTCTCAGGATAGTGCGTTCGCACATATCGAATCAGGCGCACCCCTTCTAATCCACCCAGCTCAGAGACACGCAAATCGGTGATCACCGTATCGAACCGATATGCATTGAGCAGTGCTTCAGCGCCTTCGAGCTCCCTGACGGTGTACATATCGACGCCAGGGCAGGCGAGGTAATCTGTCAGCACGGATATAACAGCTTGTTCGTCATCCAAAATAAGGATTCGCTTTGATTCAGTCTTCATCCGTTTACACCATTCTTCATTTCGTTCTACGATAGGGCAAAAGACTTAGTCGGTGCAAATCATGTCACAGCTTTTGTTTCAATTCCAACAAGATGGAAGTCAACCCAAAAAATAAAGGCATCGCTACGCGATGCCAATTGATGTTCGTTTGTATGTTTGAACTATTTCTTAGAGACAGTCACCTCTGTTTCGCCAAACTTCACACGAACAAGCTCTCCTTTTTGGATACCCAATACATCGAGTGGCAATCGCAAAAATGGACCACTTCCTGTCACTTGCTGTGCACGGTAAGTTCGTGTTTCGCCAGCCATTGGTGATGAGCGACCTCGGACTGAAGCACCAAATTGCTCAATAACCCACTCTTCAAGTGCCTTAACATCTTGTCCACTTTCTTGTAGCTTTTTCAAAGCCTTACGTAGTGTTGTTTTTGAAGCTAGGCCATTTGCATACATTTTTTCAATCGCAGGCAAGCCTTCCATTAAATAACTAATTTGAACGTCTTTAAATGACTTGACACTTTTTTTGTCTAACATTTCCATTTAATCCATCCTCCAATTTAAAATCAATCTTTTGATCTGACTATCAATTAATTAATAGTTTTACAAGTCCTAAAAGGCGATCTGCCATAAATAATTTACGGCATGATCTCCACCATCAATACATACTCTCCAACCGACGTTTGCCCAAGATGACGTCCAATTGTGATCTCTGAAAAATCCAATGATGTTGTTTCATACTCAAGTTGCAAACATGTCTCTTCATTTGTCACATCATTAAATGGGCAATTATCTGAATTGAGCGTTGTTCCCGTGATCAATTCGGAGCCAATGAGCCCTTCAAGATACGTCCCGAGTGGCCCTTTATAAGTGACAACCGTCGTCTCTCCGTCACCATTCAAAATCTTAAAGAAGTCGATATCACCAGAGCATAATGTGCCGTTCAAGGTCGTATTAAAGGCGGAACCAGGGACTTCATTTCCTCGAACAGAATAGCCCGTCGCAGCGTTATCATTTTTTTCAAACATATCAGCTATACATGAACTGCCGATGTTAACCGAATAACTATATGGTACATTGATGAATGGTCCGTCACCATCAGAAGATACCCGGAATCCAAACTCTTGTTGCCGATCATCACCAGGTGCAATCGTGCCAACTGTAATCGTACCTGAACGCGATGTATCACGCGTGATATTCAAACTGGAGTTCACGCCAGTTCCATTTGGATTCATGCGGCCAAACTGAACGGTCAGGAATCCATCAGGAACAAGACTCGGGTCATACTCAACAATCACTTCGATGGACTCATCATTACCAAATCGTCCGATTCGATACCAGTCATCATCGTCAACACAGATTGTTCCGCAACCTGGTGTTGTATTTTCTGCCTCAAGACATGTCGATAGTGCAACATTCATATTTGGTGCAGTCGCTTGGCTATCAGCACAATCGACGTCAGTCGTCCAAGAGCCCAAACATGTTCCCGTTTCAAGCTCACCATTTGAGACCGGTTCAGAAGCAGCACAAAATCCCGTATCGATACTTTGAGAGTTAATTGTATAGTCTCCACCAGAAGCGCGAATAAGATCGGGATCGTATTTGATATCGATATAATATGTTTGAGCCGAAGATGTCGACGGTGTTGAAAAGTAACCTGTCTCTCTCGCCGAAAGTCCTATTTTTGCTAAAACACCACTTTCATTAAACAAACGAGCCAGTAAGCGGCCGCCTGATTCAGTATTCCCAACTTCGATAATTCGTGCTGTTTCTGCCGGGACATCCAAACGGTAGACATCTGTATCTTGTCCATAACAGAGACGACGTGTGAGCATCGCATCAGTACTCAGATTCTGCGCTATTTCAATGGTTCGATCGTCTTCGCCGACGTCACCGTCACATGTCGCTGCACGTTCGACCAATGACCTTTTCAGTCGATAGCCCTGCTCAGTCGCTGCACTTGAAGGTGAAGCAGCCTCGAGCTGAATATATATTTGACGCATCCCTTCTGGAATGGTCAAGACTTCAAAATCGTTAACAACTGTCGTCGCTAATGCATTTACAGTATCGGGGGTATCATAAACGGATATTCGTAAGGCACCGTCAACACCATCAATATTCACTTGGACTTCCACAGCTGATGCCGTTGGATTGTTTACGACATAAAAATCTTTATCAAAATTGGAACAACGTGAAAACACATCTTCGCCCATACCGATCATATGTGCGGAAGCTGCCGAACCATTCGGTTCGGTCAATCCCTCGGCTGTTTCACTACAATCAGCAACTAGATCGGCTGCGCTCGATGAGATATCAAGTTCGTATTCCCATAAGTCTGCACTGACAGCTGTTGATAAGATACGAACAACAAAGAACGTATCATTGTCACGTGCAACAGCAGATAGTGTCTGAGTTGTACTAGTTCCGGTATAACTTTGGCTGGAGAGTGGTAAACCACGCTCATCAAGAATCGCAATTGAAAAGGATTCGTTGCGCTCGAGCGATTCCGATTCTTGTGAGAGTTCGAAAATCACATTGTAGCGGAGTCCTGATGTAACCGGGAAACGGTAGTAGTCGATACCACCTCGGCAATAATCACCCGTTACTTCTCCAGCATTTGTAATTTCTTTGGCCGCATTAATCGATTCATTTGGTTCATCTCTATCCATCTCACAGATGGGATCGTTCAGCTCGCATGAGAACGTCGCTTCATTACATGTTTGATTATCTCGACAATCTCGATTGCTTTCACATTCTGGCACAAAGCAAAGGCGAGTGGTTGTATCACATCGCTCATCAAAACCAGTGCAGTCATCATCTTCTTGACACTCGGGTTCGTCATCATCAATGACATTTTCTGACACGCACTCACCAATATCACTACATGTTGTCGTCCCAAAGCAATCATCGTTTGAAATGCATTGAAGACAACGGCCTGCCTCACAATAAGGTTTACCTCGTGTTTCAAGGGTATTTCCACAATCATCATTTGTCACACACTCATCTGCGGCAACGGGGACTTCACTGCATTGACCACGCGGGTTAATCGCTGTGTCGCATACTTGTGTGTCTGTACAACATAACTCAGGAAAACAATCACAATAAATACAACCACCATAATCGTTGATGCATGTTAGTGATGCGAGATCACAGACTTCACCAGCATCACAATCTTGATTTTGTGTGCATTTTTCTCGAATCGCTGTGTCGTAACATTGACCACGGGCACAAATATAACCAGCACGACCACAATCAACATTTTCAATACATTCAGAGCCTGTTGGTTGTCCTGTTTCATCAGGCGGGCCAAGCGGAATCGTTGGATCGATCACACATTCAAAGTCGATATTACAGATCTCACATGCACCACACCCAAACTGTAAAACATTAGGGTCTTCACTCCCTGATTCTCTGAGTGCCACTTCGCGGTCTGTACACTCTCCGGGTACACATGTTCCGCCAGCACAAACAAACTGATCGGATCCACAATCCGCGGATGTTTCACAGAAAAATTCTTGTTCATCAGCACCCGCATCAGGAGTTTCGCTGTTTCGATTACAACCAGAGATAAATAAAAGAGTCAAAGCTAAAGGTGAGAAGGCCAAGGATAAAAAAGCTCGTCGATTAAAAAGTATTTTATTCATTATCTCACCCTTAATTCAAGCGATCAGCGTATTGTGGGCACTCATCTTCTGGTGTTGAAAGAACCTCGATACATGGGTCAACATTTGCATCTTCGTCCCAATGAACAATTGCATACTCTACCCAATCTCCTGAGTTAATATTGAACACTTCTTCATAAACGAGGTTACCAAATAGAAAAACCTTAACCGTGCTGTTTGAACCACCCTCAACATCAAATCCATGAACGGCAATGATAAAACTTTGTCCTGGTGTCACAAGATCAATATTCGAATTTTCAGGTCCATATCCTTGGTCGACAATATCTCGATCAAGACAGATATCTCCCGATGTTCCATTCTCTCCATCTCCATCCCAATCATTACAGTTATAAGGACTATTACCATTAAAAGTACTACAGTTACCCCAAAAACAACCATCCTCATCTTGCGCGCAGACCGATGAAGCGATGTCATCACTCTGCGCGTAACTTTCGGGATAGAGAACGCTCGTATTGTGAGAATGACAAAAACCGCCATCTGACAAGATGCTGACATGTAAGTCTTGGTCGTGAATTGAGTCCCATGTCAACTGTGTCAAGAAATCATCTAATGGTCTCGCCTCAAAAACAGCCTCACATGGGTTCACGCTCCATACACCTTGGTCATCTTGAACGCGTGCGCGAATCGTATAAAGTCCTGCCACATCAATGCCTGGTAGTTCATTGGCAATAAACGCCGTCCTAACACCAAATGGGTCAGAGAACGTCACTCGACTATCTGCTGGTTTAGAAATTAAGCGCCATTCTGTTGCAATAATACCTGTCCCACCACCAAAGACTTCTGAATATTCAGTAGTGAGCGTCACATCATCAAGTGGTTCGATACGTGGCAGTGTACCATCTTCCCGCGGTTCATAGTCAATGTCGCCTATTGAAGCGACCTGAATCTGACACAAAGGCGCCTCAACACCTTCACCAAAAAGATCGATGGTGATCTCACGTTGGTTCGGATCGTTGGTCATTAACATGACCTTGGTCGAAAATGGGCCAAAATCATCTGGCGAAAAAAGAAATGACAAACTCAACTCATCGCGTACAGGTTGACCGTTCTCAGGAACAAAACCTTGCGGATAAATTGCATCGCTTTCTGTCGGTGGTGCGCCATCAAACTTAAAAACATTTTCAAATATACTATTTGCGGGCGTGATGGGTAGTGCATTTCCTGCTTCATCTTCTTCTAAAAATGCGATCGATTCAATACGCAATGGTTTCACACGTACAGGATTGGTTTCTTCACTCTCATTAAAAACACGAATGATACAATTACCGACGCCACCTGTTGGCAGGCCATTATCCCCAACAGCACCTGCGGCGACACGTCCAAAATCGCATTGCTCGCGGTCAGCAGCATAAATCGGCAAACCATTATCTGAGCCTGTTCCCGTCAGTGGGATATCAAAATATAGAATTTCGTCGTTCTCATCATAGACCAAATCTGTTGTGTTCTCTTCTGGGATATTGATCGCATTTGCGAAGATTCTGAGCGTGCCTTCTTGTTCTTCTAAAACAAACGGTCGAAATGCAAGTGTCACGTCAATGACAGCACCAGGGGGTATTTTCAGCGGATTTTCAAGCGAAAAGGTCTCCGTTAAGCTAAAACTCTCTTCTGCACCATCGAGAAGCTCCATGCCGACGATGATAAGTTCGTCATCTTGGCCACTTCCACCATTTCCGATGAAGAGCTGCTTTGATGTTCGAACAGATAAGTCGGAATCCGCAAAATCGAACTGGCAGCTGGTCTCGCCAAGCTGTACATCGTTAATTTCAATGGTTGATTCGGCGCATGCTGATGCATATAATTCGGGGCCTGTAATGATCAAATCATCGCCACCGTCAGAAGGACCACACGATGAACACCCTGTCAGAAAGATAAGTGGTAAAAATGCGAACAATCCCAACGGGCGACAAGGAGATATCGTGCTGAGCTTTTGAAGTCCTTTATTAAAATTTGTCATTTATTCTCCATAGTAAAGAATTCCTAATTAAATACTTGAACCGATTTCACGCTATAGCATATGATCTGCACTATGTCGTTTAAAATCCTACATTGGATACAAATACTATATAAATAAGAGTTGGTCAGATGGGTAAAACTATATCAATAGTTGATAGCGACAATGTAACACGCCAAAAAATAATCTCTTTTTTTGATGCTGTCGACATGACTGTTTCGGCTGTCGATCTATCTGACCCCCTCGAAGATCTCGTTGAACAGTCACCTGCGGCCATCTTCATCAATATTGATCACCCACAAATCAATGGTTTTTCTCTTTGTAATCGAATTAAACGAAATACGAGTACTAAAAGCCTATGTGTCGTCCTCGTTGCCGAAAGTAGCTCAGAACAAGCGATCGATGCACATCGTGCCTCGCCGACGCCTGCTGATTACTACTTTCGAAAGCCATTACATGAAAATGATTTGAACCAGGTGTACTCGGAACGTCTTCAAAAGCGACGACGACGGCGAAAGAAAAAGAGTTCTCCTAAAGTAGATGAGACGGCACTTCGCCCACCTAAAAGACAATCAATCTCAGCTGAACAAGATGATTGGGCGGCGCTACCTGATGGTTTTGTACAGCAAGATGAGCGATCGAATACAGCACCTGCTCCACCGGCGCGGTTACCCAGTTCGCACCTCTTTGTTGGCGCAAGCCTCGTTGAGCTTGTTCAACAAAAGCGAGGCGGACGATCAAGAGAGCATACTTCTGTCGACGCCGATCGCGAAACATTTCTTCGCCATGCATTACGTGACAAAGAAGAAGACTTCGAAGTCGCCGAACTATTATGGAATCAGCAGAGTCTACATCTCGAAGAATTAAATGAACGTGTCAATGAACTTGAGCGTCAGAAGAGTCGATTAGAAGATATCAAATCAGATGCGATGTCTGAGATCCAACATCTAGAAGATCGACTCGCTGTTCAACAAACCGATTTAGAGATGTTGAATGAACGTGCGAATCGCTCAGAGGACGATCGTAAGCAGCTTGAACGACATGTGGCAGACACACAAGACAAAGCGTCAGCGGAATCAGGGGCTTTACGGACAATGCTTGAGGAACGTGACCAAGAATTGCGAGCAGCCAAACAACTGAGTCAACAACGCGCAAAAGAAATTGAAGGCCTGCGAGAACGTCTTGAGCATATTGAAATCGATTTGATTGACACCGAACAATCCGGTCAAAAAGAAATCGATCGCCTACAAACTTTGACGGTGCAGCAAACAAAAGAACTCGAAGAGCTCAACCAGCTGATTAAAGTAAAGCAGAACGATCTTCGAGACGCAAAAGAAACGAATGAAAATCAACTCGAGACCATTGTCCATCTTCAAGAAAAAGTCCGTAATGCGCAACGTGTTCGAGAAGAACTCAACGCTGAACACAATCAAAATATTCAGGCGCTTGAATACGAACAACAACAATTACGTGCGCAGCTGAACGAACGTGATCACAGCTATCAAGAAGCCCGTACGGCACTGGCGACACTCGAAGAAAATTATGCGAATACCAAGGATGATTATCAGAAACGACAAGCGGAATTCGATGAACTGAAGTCGGAACATATTAAAGCAACCCATCAAATTGAAAGCCTGGTTGAGCGTAAGAGAAGCCTTGAAAATGACCTTAAAGATTTGCAACAACATACAGGGCATATCGAAAATCAGCTTCGAAAAAATGAAGGGGTTCTGAAAGAAACAGAAAATGAACTTCGTATTCTGAAATCAGAAAATGATGTCGTAAACAAAAGGCTACTTGAACAACAACAAGAATATCAAGACCTGCAAAAGAAACACGATAATCAAACAAATGTTTGGAAGAAGGAACATCAAGCCCGTAAGGCTGTCAGTAAAGAGTTTGCTACCACCAAAGAACTGCTTCAAAAGATGCAACAGCAATATACCGACTTGAGAAGTCGCCATGGTGAACAAAACAAAGACCACAAAATTCTTCAACAACAATATGATGAGACAAAATCAGAGCTTGCTCAAATCACCCTTTCCAATGCTGCAAAAACCAAAGAGGTTGACGCACTCAACCGTGAGCGCCAGCAAGATAGCGTTCGATGGAAGAAACTCAGTGATGAATTTTCAACGAAACAAGCGGAACAAAATAAAGCGATGGGTGAGTTGAAAAAACAACTCGCCGAGAAACAGCGTGCATACCAACAGCTTGATCAACAATCATCAAAATCAAAAGAGCGCAATCAAGAAGCGCTCACACAATTATCAGAACAGAATACATCTTTGAACCAACAGCTTGAGTCGTTGACGGAACAAATGTCCGGTCTTAAAAAGCGCTTTGAAGATGAACGGTCACAACACAAACAAGCGTTAAAGAAAGTCTCCGAAGGTTTCCAAAAATATAGAGATAAAGCCAAAAGTCGACTCATAGAAACAGTGCATGACGTCAATCGACTTGAAGAAGATAAACGCGGACTCAATCAAGTTGTTCAACAGCTTCAACAGGATAACACCGTGCTCAGCGAAGATGGCCAACATCTCAAGAATCGTTTAAAAGAACTCTCCGAAGAAATGAAAGTGGCGAAAGCATCACTACTCGATAAACAGAACCAAATCTTACAACTCAAATCCTCTGTCAAAGAAACCAGCAAGGCACTTCAAGATCGAAATGTATTACTTGAAACATCGAAGGAACGCCTGAAAGGATTTAAGCAAAAAGTCAGCGCAGAACAACAAGGTTTTAAAGCTTCAATTGAACGGGTCAATGCCGACTTTAATGAGCTGAAACAAAAATATGCCACAGAACGCAAGAAGGTTGAAAGACTGCTTGCAGAGCGGGAACGTGTTTTGAAGCAACAAGAAAGCTACGATGCACTGGCACGTAAAATACAGCGACAGCAACAAGCCTTCGAAGATGAACGCTTACACTGGCAAGAAAAATATGATGCACTGGATGCGCGTCATCAAAAGGTGATGCGGGCTATTCGAAAATCGACCAATAAAAAGTAAGTAGATTATAATATGTCGGAATCTAGGCCAGTTGGAAGATTTCTTTAATATACAAACAGATTTGACTGCCCATGGACACGCAGCTCACTAAAAAATCAGAAAATAAGCGTCAAAATCAGCATTTTATGTCTTGACGTTTGGGCTCGACAATGATTAATCTAGGCAAACCCTAAGGGGCGGTAGTTGAGTTGGTTACAACATCGGCCTGTCACGCCGAAGGTCGCGGGTTCGAGTCCCGTCCGCCCCGCCAAAAGAACCCACACTTCGGTGTGGGTTTTTGCTTTTCAGAGACCTTTGGACGGGTTTGGAAGGGGTCAGGTACACGCGGCAAGAAGAGTGCCAATTTCAGCAACAATAGTACCGATCAAAAATGCGATATTAAGTTCTCGGCTACTCAGGATCCTTAGTAGCCGTGTTTCATCTCGTGAATATATATCTGTATATGACAATTAGCTCGCTTATACTTTAAAAATATTACGATACTCGTCTTCTTTAAAACCCACACTCTTGGCTTCACCATCGATTAACAAAATAGGCCTTTTGAGTAACATCGAGTCTTCACTAAAGGCAGCAATCCACTCTGTATCTCCCCATGTTTCTTTCTCATCCCCCAAGGCACGATAAGAGCCACCACTGGTATTACGCATGGGTTTAAAACCCAGAGCCTTCACCCATTTTTTCACTTCGGTTTTTGTTGCCGGCTGGGCTTTCAGACTGCGAGACGAAAAATCAATACCATGTGCTTTTAAAAACTTCTCGGTTTTTTTGACTGTTCCACATGTGGGTATGCCAACAATTGTGACCATTTTGACCTCCATCTCGTATTTCTTCGATCAAAATAGAGTTTAGTTGATATTTTGCCTCATGTCACAGCATATCATAGCTCAAATAGTCCGTATCTAGTCTGTGATTGGTCTACTGAAAAATTTAAGTTTTTTTTATTTCTCCCGAAGGCCATTTCTTTCTTTTTGTGAACACAACGAATTTGCATTACGGAGCCCGCGGAATTGGTGGGGGAGTAGAGCCCTTAGGGAGGACAAAAAAATACACGTGGCACGTTTCGAGCCAGCAGGTTATACTCCTATTAAACTACCCGTAGATAGCCTCCTGAGGAAGAAATGAAACTTTATATGTTATGCATAGCCCTTGTACTTTTCACAAGATGTCACTCTGAGCCCGACTGCTCTGTCGAGTGTGACTTGGAAACAGAATTGTGCGCTTGGGGTGGGTCAGCAGCTTCTGGCTATAACTTTGAATGCATCCCTTTAGATCATTGTACTGATGAAACTTCTGATGCCGAACGATGTGACTGCCTCATGCAAGGCGCAGGCTACACGCCTCCCGATTATAGCTACAGCTGTAATTTCGGAACCTCTGAGGCGATCCATGCATGCACGTCCTGCTAAAGCTAAAAAAGCCAAATACAAAATCTATTTGGCCTAAGCCACGAAATTTCTTGAGCTTAAAGAGGAGGGACATCGAAGATCACAACAAGTTCATCAGAAAGTAAACCATCTTCGAAGCGACAGGATAGGTTCGCTTCCATTTATAAAAGGTTTGCTCTGACACACCAACATCTCTGCAGTACTAGGCATCGTCTTGTCGGTCTTCTTCGCTGTATCGTTTACGTTTCATTCTCTTCAGGCGTTTCAGGAACAGATGTGGGTCGTGGCCCAACAACAACTCTCAATTGATCTATTTTTAGATGTGCAAGCAGTTTCAAATCATCTTGTACTTTGGCGACAACACCGCCCGCAACTGAAGGTGGCTTGATACCGAAATGTGTGAACGTACTCTTCATTGTGCCGTCGAGAAAAGCGCCGTTTTTCTTTAACTCAAATGTCACTTGCTTATTTCGACCAGCAATCTTTAACTGGCCGGCAATCACTTTCGTCTTTCCCGCAAGAATTTGATCGAATCGATCGAAATCAAGCGGGTTTGATATAAAGATAAGACTCGCTTGTTTCTCAGCTTGTAAAATCTCTAGCACGGCTTCATCTCGACCTTTTTCACCGCTGTTGAATTTGTTGATTGGTACATCGAGGCGAATCTGAAATTGTTGATTATCGAGGATTTTTTTTGTGATGGTCACCGCTGTATTAACACCAATAGGCTCTACCTTTTTGACCATAAACATCTTTTTACTTGTCTTCCATGCAACACCCGTGTCGGCTGTTGGCCAAGACGGATCGCCAGCAAAAATAGAAAAAGACATTAAAAATAGTGTGATAAGTATCAAAGTTTGTTTTTTAAAAGATCGCGACATAAATGCTCCTTATGGTGAATATACGGGCGACAACGTTTAAATGTAACACGACAACCGCATTTTTAACATCCTGAAAAATAAGTATTTTTTCATCCGTCATGTGACCGAGGACAAGAATATATTTTATTCATACATTAATTCTATGAAGACCCTCCTCGATCAATCATTATTTGTACTCGCTGCATTTTTGTGGCTCACAGGTTGCCAAGTCCAATCAACCCAGGGCGAACCAAGCTTTGATTCTTACTATACCGCACCTTCATATAACGGTGGGACCAATACAGGCTCGCCAACGACACCAAAAACGCCTGTTGGTGGTATCGTTGAAGATGAGCCAACCCCACCTACAGGAACACCTGTTGGCCCAGGTAGTGGCGGTTCCAGCAATGATGATCCGCCTGCTTCAAGTGATGATGATGATGATCGTGAGGACGAACCTTCTGACGAAGAAGATGAACCAGAAGAAATGCCGAGCGATCCCCCTGACGAGGAAGAAGAAATTCCGGCTGATGAACTACTACGCTGGACTGATTTTGAGAGTCAAGTTTTCGAACTTATTAATCAACGACGAGCAGAAAATGGAGTTGCTCCTTTGGAAAAAGATAACCATCTTAGAGAAGCAGCCTATCTCCATTCAAAGGATATGGCAGATAATAACTTTATGAGCCACACTGGAAGTGATGGTAGCAGTTTTTCAACACGCATTCGCCGAACAGCTTTTGCAGGTAGCCCTGGTGGTGAAAATGTCGCTTCAGGGCAACGAACGCCTGAACAAGTGATGGAGGCTTGGATGAATAGCTCCGGCCATCGTCGAAATATTTTGAACGCTCAGTTTCGATATGTTGGTGTCGGTGTACATGAAGGTGGAAGGTACGGTTCTTATAGTTGGACACAAGTCTTTGGGCAATAGTAATGAACAGTGTGATTAAAACCCAACTGCTTTCGACTGTTATTTGTCTCTTGTCATAAGGCTGCTTACAAGAGCAAACAGCCACTTATACGTCAAATACGTATTATCAAAATCCATATTCACAGGCACCAATATCAAATAATGACGAAGATGATACACGCACCAATTTTGGTTCTATTGATGATGAAAAAATCGTGATGAAAACGCCACGACAGCTTGATCAGTTTATTACTGGGTGAGGCAAGTCAATCTGTGTTTGAAAATATTACTGACTAGAGGTGGTCTCTACCTTGACGGCAATATGATTTTTTCCAGTCTGATTGTCTCGCAATAAAAACATCTTTTGGTCGGCAACGATTTCTGAGTCAATCGAATACTTTTTTTCATACGAGACAGGTCTTAAGAAATACGCTTTCAAAGCAGAAATATGATGAGGTTCTTGTGTGCTCAACATACGTGAGACAACGTACATGCCGTGGGCGCAGGCATTTGGCATACCAAACATTTTAGCCAGTATTGAAGACATGTGTATTGGATTAAAGTCGATTGCCAAATTAGCATATTGACGCCCCATCTGCTTTGAAACGACCATAGATGTCGTTGCTTCACGATCAGTTATGGTATGGTTGCGAAATGGAAGAACCAGACGTTCTGCTTCTGGATTTTTTTGACGATACAAGTATTCAGATTCGTGTTGAGCTGTGTAATTCGACTGCATCATGTGCGCCACAAAAGATAAAATTTGTCCTTGTTGAACCGTATTCCTCACCTCAAAATGTGTGTTGATTTGAATTGGTTCATCATAAGAGAAATGGCCTTCACATCCCCATAACCAACTCAAGTGAACAAGGCCAGCTGGCTTGATATCTCCCAGTCGTCCCAACAATCGAAGTTGGTTATGTTGAGCTAAAATATAGTCAAAACATGGGTTCTTTTTGCTCTCTGTAACATCTCCATTAATGAATTGGTGATATTCATGATATTGGCGACCCAAATCGGTACGTAATTCTTCTATTTTGGTTTTATGCGTGGCCTTAGGCCCTAAACCGAGCTGATTTCGAAAAAGTGGAAGGTGGAGTAATAGTTTTTGAAATGCAGGCACATAAACTTATAAGTTTATAATTTATTTTTTCAATGTGTTAGATGGTTTTCGATCACGCCTGCTTGTCCAGGTAAAAGAAAGTACGCACATATACATACAATAATTGCTAACATACTAATCGCCCACTGAAGCGCTAACCTTTTGATATGTGAGCGAAAATAGATATTTTCACTATATAAAGCCCACATTTTTAACCACCAAGACATCTGTCCTCCTAATATAAGATTCCCGGAATATTGTGTTTTCGTTAAAAAATGACTCATTTTAGTATACTTTTTTTCATTCTCGTGGTTTGGCTAGATCTTTGGATGAGGGCTCTTTACAATATTGTTGTGAGGGTATTTATGCGCACAACATATGTTTTTTTACTCGTTCTTTTTCATAGTTATATGGTTTTCGCGAATTGTTCTATAGGTGAACAAACGTTCGATGAAAATCCAGAGTTTACAGCTGATCTGTCGGTCAACAATGAAGAAGACTGTCGCAACAAAGGCTGTCATTGGGATGGTCGCTACTGTTATTGCAAACAAGAAGAAGAAATTAATGTGGGATGTACTTGGCAAACATCACCATGGAGTCCATGTCAATCAACAAGCTCTGAATGCAGCGAGCAAGGTCTTCAAGTTCGTGAGGTTACCTGCGAATGCGATGGTGGTTGTGTAGGTGCTCCACCTTCTGAGTATCAAGAATGCGAACTCGCAACGCAAGGTTGGCCATGTGGTTCAGGCGGTGTATGTCATAACGAAGCCTGCCTTGAGAAATCTTATTCATGGAAAGTTGAGAACTGGAACGCGTGCGAAGAAACGGGTGCAGATGTTTGCGAGGAATCAGGCTCACAAATGAGGACTGTTGTGTGTGTCGACGATGCAACTCAAGATGCCGTTTCGGAGAATAATTGTACAACCACAAAGCCTGAACTGACACAAACTTGCACCTTACAAACAGATAACCGCGTGTGTGAAGGTGGTGTATGTAACAGGGGAGAATGTGTTGCAGATACATTTTCTTGGGCATTTGGTGCGTGGCGAGAATGTGGTGGTTTCGTGGATACGTGCAGTGAAACAGGGACACAAACGCGATCACGTTCATGTATAAACAACCGAACACTCGAAACAGTTTCGAATCAAAATTGTAATGGAATAGCCAATGTCGTTTCTCAGGCTTGTACCAGAAATACAGATGGACAAAACTGCGATGCTGGTATTTGTAATAGCGGCGCATGTGAAGTGCAGGCAGAGTACTATTGGGGTACGTCGGACTGGAGCGAGTGCTTGTTAACAGCTGAAGAACAAAACGCATGTACAGGCCAAGGAAGGCAAACGCGTGTTGTCAGTTGCTATTCTGATGGAAATGTTGTGGATGATAGCCAATGTGCTGCGGCTGAGCAGCAAGCAAGCGAGTCATCTTGTTCTGTCGATTTGAATGGCAGTCTGTGTGAAGGCGGCCAATGTTTAGGCAATACATGTGTTCAAGACACATTCGATTGGGTTTATTCACCGTGGGGAGAATGCGAAAAAGAGGCGACATGTGACAATAGTGGTATCCATACCAGAACAGCAAGCTGCCAAAACAACCGAACAGGCGATTTGGTTGATGTGAGTCACTGTAACACTGAACTTGCCGAGCTAACCCTCGCATGCAACCAAAGCACAGATGATATCACATGTCAGTCAGCGGGCAGTACAGGAACTTGTTTAGATGAAGTATGTGATGTGGGTTGTTCTTGGCAAACTGGTATATGGAGTGTTTGCGAGCTCGATGCAGAAAGTGGGTGTACTGTCCCTGGTTCACAATCAAGAACAGTGTCTTGTACCTGTGGTTCATGTGCTGGACTAAGCCCAGAAACAACACGTGCATGTGTACCTGATGTTTGTCGTGAGGACGATATTGGTGAAGAAAACGAAGGACCATCACAGGATGATGAAACTGAGTTTGATGGAGAATCAGAAAACGGTTCCGGGAGTAACCCAAATTCTGATGCAGAAAATTCAAACCATCAAGAGGAAGACGATCAAATCATCGATGTCGCCGGTCAAGAAGATGGTCAAAACCCTCTTCCAAATAATGTTCAAGTATATGGTGCAGCTGGGTGTACAAGTGCCGAGCTCCCCTATTCTTGTTTAGCTGCCATGATGGGATTGATGATTCGTCGTGCGAGAAGGCGTTCATGAATACCTTTCACAGATTGATATTTCTGGTTATGACCTTAATGCTCTGCTCCTGTGCTGAGCAGGTTGGTGTAACTGCTCAAGTACCTCATGTGTTCGCAGGTGGCTGTTCTATTGATTGTTCAATTTTACCAGCATCTGTTTGTAGCTCGCAGTCAGAGTGTGTCTGGACACCCGAAGAATTCTGTGAATCGCTTTGTCTAGAAGTATGTGGTGATGGTACTTGCAGTGGTAGTGAAAATGAGTTGAACTGCACTAAAGATTGTGCCCCAGAATCAACGTGTGGCAATGGTGTGTGTGATGCACACGAAAACTGCTCTAGCTGTGAAGAAGACTGCATCTGCGGACCAGGGCGCCCCTATTGTCGAATTAATATGTGTGTTGAATGTTTACAAGATCTGCATTGCACATCAGACACAGAAAGCTGTGT
Organism: Myxococcota bacterium; assembly: GCA_020627505.1. Taxonomy (GTDB): domain Bacteria; phylum Myxococcota; class UBA727; order UBA727; family JAHDBA01; genus JAHDGS01. The sequence goes on along the minus strand of JAHDGS010000025.1, from coordinate 3,358 downwards.
TGATAATGTATGTGTTGGAGAATGCACGCCTGAATCAATTGAAGTCAGCTGTGCCAAGCGCGAATGTGGTCAAGTCACCAATAATTGTGGAGAAGAAGTTGACTGTGGCATGTGTGAAGCTAATGAAGTCTGTCAGATTGGCCTATGTCAAGCCATGGTGAGCTGCTCGACTGATACAGACTGCCCACCGACCGAACTCTGTATTGATAATGTATGTCAATTATCCTGCGAATGGATTGCCGGTGAATACGGAGATTGTGTCCCAGTCTCGGATACATGTGATTCAGAGGGCATCAGAACGCGTTCGGTGTCTTGTGCCTGTGATTCGTGTGTAGGCGAACAACCAGCTTCCTCAGAACTTTGTCAGCTTGATAATTGTGACGAGCAAGATGTTTCGGATGATGATACTTCCAGTGATAACACCGAAACAGAAAACGGTGAGATAGAACAACCTGCTGAAGACCCGATGCAGAATCCTGAAACTGGTGACATGCAACCTGAAGAGTCTGAAACGGTAGTTACTGGTGCATCTGGTTGCTCGGCTGCTCCATTGTCAATATTTTGGTTAGGCATACTGTGCTTCGTACCTATTAAAAGATCGCGATCCAAAGCTATCGTAGCTGCTACCTAAAGACCGCAATTTGGTTGTGGCTCTTAAAAATAAAGCCTAAATTACAGTGAACTAGCTCTGGCATGACACTTGCTTTATGATCATCATACACAAAGGAGAATGTATGAAGAAAAGACCTTTTTTGAAATCTAGTATGCTAAAAACACTAGCTGCCTTCGCCGCAAGCACGACAGCTGCACTGTCATTTTATGCAACACCAGCCCAAGCATGCGGCGGATTATTCTGTAATAACAACAGTCCTGTTGTTCAAAGCGCAGAAAAACTCATCTTTGTTCATGATGAAGATACTGATGCCATGACCATGGTTGTCGAAATTCAGTATGCCGGTGAATCTGAAGACTTCTCATGGCTCTTGCCTGTACCTGGTGTCCCAGATATTTCAGTGAGTTCTCAACTCGCGATGAACCGACTGTCACAATTCACGCAACCGACTTTTCGATTAGACCGTGAAGTTTTGGGCGATTGCAAGCAGCCTGAATATAGAGGTGATGTCGCATATGACGCTGCTCCAGAATCTGCTCAAGGTGGTGCGGCTGATGGTGATCTTGATAATGATGGCAATGCTGTCACAGTCTTAGACTCAGGTTCAGTTGGGCCATATGACTTTGTGGTCATTCAAATCGACCAAAGTGCAGATGATGTCGCCGATGTTGCTGTCGAGTGGTTGGTTGAAAATGATTACGATGTCAACGACAGCCAGAAAGATATCATTCGACCCTATTTGTTAGAGCATGGCCTAAATCTGGTCGCAGTGAAACTATCAAGTGGCGAGTCTTCGGGTTCTGTTGCGCCACTTCGACTCGACATGTCCTCACCATGTCCATTTATCCCGATTAAACTGACTGCGATTGCGGCACAAAATAATATGGGCATCGAAGTATATGTCGCAGCGGACAACCGTGCTGTCCCAATTAACTATAACGCGCTCGAACTTAATGAAGCTCGTTTAAACTGGATGCAACTTTGGGGCCCAGGTGGACAACCAAGTAACTACCGAGATGTGATCAATGAAGCAGCCGATGAAGCCGGTGGCCATGGTTTTATTACAGAGAAAGCTTCGGCATCATCTGAAGTCGTTGGCAATATCTCTAAAGCTGCCAGAGATAATCTCGATTCAATCCGTCAACAGTTTCAAGATAATGAATGGTCAGATAAGTTCTTCTTAATGCAAAACCTTGCGCGAACATATGCGAGTGAGCCAGGTTTAATTGATGCGCTAGAGGAAGCTGGTGCCTCAGATGAGCTTGTTGAGGCTTTCCGTATGCAAACAAATTTAGATCGTGAAACAGTCAATAACGATCCTGTTGATACAGATGAACTCTTCCGTCAGCTCGATCAAAAGGTCATTAAACCAATCGAAGATTTAGAGATCTTAATCGGAACTGAGCCATATCTGACCCGCTTGTTTACAACACTATCGCCGTCAGAGATGAACCTCGATCCAATGTTTGACTATACGCAAGAGCTTGAGGACCATGACAATAACCGTGTTGCGAAGCAATTCATTTTTTGCACACCTGATATCTTTATCGGTGAAGCGCCATATCGAATCGACTTCGAAAATGGCACAAGTATTCGCGGCGAAGGTGGCGCATATCCTCAAATAGGAGAAGACATGCCGTTTAATGCGAGTGTTGATAGTTTTGATGAAAGTGGTCAACGAACAAATGAACGAGATAATCTACCAACGATTATCACTGAACTTGAAACTCAAAATAGAGATATAGAACTCGTCTCTCGCGAAGGTCGCGATAGTGGATGTTCAAACACAGCGTCTCAATCTGTTCTCGGATTGATGTTAATGGGTCTCTACACCTTGAACAGACGAACGCTGCGCCGAAGAAAATAATATTTATATTTTCGAAAGCGGGTCCTCCCTCCTGTGCATTCTGCCGGTGAGGGGGGATTTGTTTTATGCGTTACCGCAATTGCGCGTCTGGTAGTTTCCGAAATTCCATGTTTCGATTAGAACGCTTCACTTTAGTGAGGACCTGCCGAATAATCATTCGAACTGACGCATGTGCACCGATTTGTTTTCGAAGAGCCCAAATTTCATTCGCAAGTATATTGGTATTCTGACGGTATTTGTCTAAAGCCTCGCCACGCGTTTTTGGTTTATTGAGCTGGTATGCCTCTAATTGCTTTTTCTTGGACTCAATCTCTTCGTTCATATCGACGATATTAGAAGAGATACATTCGATCATATCTAAATAACGATCAAGACCTGCAAGCAGACGACCCGTCAAATCAGATTCTCGATAGTCTGAAGTCACAGCAGTATACTCAAGTAGGATTTGTACACCTGTCTCAGAACGAGAATATAGGTATGAAGTCGATTCACAGCCTCTCAAAATATATAATAAAAAGGTGACGAAGGTATCTCCAGATCTGTCGGTTTCTCGGCAACAATATCGAACACAAGTCGATCTGGGCGAGCGTGCCCAAAAATTACATGACGCCATGCATGGTGGTGTTTTCGGCTTTGGTACTGACGAACAAGCTGTTTATAATTCACTTAAAGATCTTTCGCCAGCGGAACTCAAATTACTCAAACAAGCCTACGCGAAACAGTACTGCAATACCTACGACGTATGTCAGCCCGATAAATCATATGGATATTTGGAAAAAGAAATCCGTTCTGAATTCTCTGGTGGAGAACTTGAGAAAGCACTCGCCTATCTGAGTGGTGATAAGGATGCGATCCAGTTACATCGTATGTACGATCTT
>JAHDGS010000024.1:330-29443 GCA_020627505.1 Myxococcota bacterium | reverse complement strand
TCATTCTTGACTTTCTGCGCATCGACATCAATTGAATCTAGAACAACAAGAATTTCGTTCGCCTGAAACTCAGATAGGTCGTGTACAATACTGATGCTCTCTTGGCATGCGATAAAGCTTAGGCTCATCAGCAGTAAAATGGCGGAAACGGGTCTCATCAACATGGCTGAATGTTAAGGGCAAAGTGTCATCCTGTCGAGTCTTCAACTATTTTTTTTCGTTTATTGTTTACATTGATGATGAAAAATGAACATGATTACTTTGTGAAGCGACGCTCCTTTCTATTTTATGGTGTCACTGCCATTGGTGGCGGTTTGCTTGCCCTTGGTTCTGGGTCTGGATATTGGTTGTTGAGACAAAAAAAACCGGCATTCCCCAATGGGTTCTGCGACAAAGACCAATTGGCTTTTGTCGAATCTTTGGGAAGACTGTATTTCCCGGAAACAAGTCCTTTGGCTGCGCATATTGAATGGGGAAGTATTTTGAAGGATTTCGATGGGTGGCTTGCTGCACTGCCTGAATTAGAGCGACGAATATTCGCTGCAGCGCTACGTGTTCTTGAAGAAACGCCTATTTTGGGGGCAGGTTGGTCTGGATTCTCAAACCTCACAACAGTCGAACAACGTGATGCCGTTGCGAGTTGGGAGCAAGATGAAGGTGGTTTAGCACAAGAAGCGATTGGGCTGATGAGAGGTTTGATTGCGATCCAGGTGTTTGACCCAATCGATACCCGTCGTGCGGCAGGGCTCGTTGAGGGATGCGGAGTCTAGCGTGGTGCAAAAGGTACTAAATGTCATACCAAACGGGCCCAGTGTCGTCAGCACGTATCGACCACAGTTGATTCGTGGCGGGGACTATCAAGGTGATGCTCATTTCGATGCGATTGTGATTGGGACAGGCGCTGGTGGCGCTGCCGCAGGAAAGGTTCTTGCAGAAAAAGGCATGCGTGTCTGTTTTGTGGAGGCTGGTGGTGGATATCATATGCCAGACTTTCAACAAAAATCACTGGGATGGTCGACACGAAATATGTATCTGAACGCGGGTGTACAGGTCGCAGAAGGGTCAAAGCCAATACTCATTCCCGCTGGTCAGGTTGTTGGTGGTTCCACTGTGTTGAATAGTGGAATTTGTTTTCGCCCGCCTGAAGAGCGACTCTCGGAATGGGCGACGCAGACAGGCATGACGGCATTTACGGGTCACATTTTTGGGCAATATGTTGAGTCGGCCTGGACAATGTTGGGGGTTGGGGCGACGACAGCTGATATCGGTCGAGAAAGCAATCTCATTTTTCAGCGCGGCGCAGAGCGACTTGGTATCGAACATCATTGGATGGATCGTAATGCACCTGGTTGTATCGGTTGTGGCGTGTGTCATCTTGGTTGTCCATCAGGTGGCAAAGCAAGTGTTGATAAATCACTTTTACCTTATGCATTGCATCGTGGTGCCATCATTCTGACCCATGCGCGGGTTCAAACGATTCATATCGAGGGTGGAATTGCGAAAGGTGTGATCGCTCACACAACCGATGCGAATGGCGTTGAGCGAGACATCAATTTATCAGCAGATCATATTATTGTTGCCGGTTCGGCACTCTCGAGCCCGCGATTATTGAGCCAATCGGGTATTGACTTATCACATAATGGCGCGCACTTGGCGATTCATCCGGCTGTTCCCGTTGTGGCTGAATTCGACGAAACAGTGATGATGTGGAATGGTGTGCCGCAGGGCTATTGGGGCCATGATGCGGCGCTGAAAGATGTCTTATTTGAAACAGCGAATATCGGTCCAGGAGAGTTGTACATGCTATTTGGGCATGTTGGCGACCCGATGATTTATAATCGGTTTTCAAAGTGGGCTATGGCTGGGGCTATGATACGCGATAATGGTGATGGTCGTGTGACAGAACGCATCGATGGATCACGTGGGCTCCAGTATGAGCTGACATCAGCAGATATCGAGAAACTCAAAGGTGGTTTGTTACGTCTGGTTGATATTTATGAGGCGGCTGGCGCAAAACGTTTTGCACCCATGATTAGGCCTCTTCGGTTTTATGATAGCGCTGAAGAAGCGCGGCGAGCCATACTGACTGTTAAAAGTGCGACTGACTTCGCGCATATGCATGCCAGTCATCCGCATGGGACATGTCGCATCGGGCAGTCTGCGGAAACAGGTGTGGTTGATGCATATGGCCGTGTCTTCGGCGCGTCCGGCTTATACGTGATGGATGGTTCGATCTTTCCATCAACGCTCGGTGTGAACCCACAAGTCACGATTGTGGCTTTATCATCTTATCTTGCGTCGTTGATTGAGGCTGTTTAATCTCGATTTGCCAAATGCGGCAAGTATAATTGATATCACGCAACAACAGACGGCAAAAAATGCAATTTCTTGAAAGGACCAGCCTGACTCAAGCCAATAACCGAATAACCATGGTGAGATAGAGGTGGCCACGACAGAGCATGCGGTTAACAATCCTTTAATGGCTGCCATATGCTTTGTTCCATAGTGGTCTGCAAGATAGATCGACTTGACGGTCCCATTTGCCCCAAGTGCTAAGCCCATACAAGATAAGTAGATAACCAAAGCCCAGAGTTCTTGCGTTGGAATGAGCAAGACGGCAAAACCAATGGGCATTGGCATAAAAGACCATATAAGCATGGTCGAAGCTGAAAATCGATCGGCGAGTGGGCCTGCAAAAAAAGATGCACACATACGTGCGATGGCATATGCCACAAATGTAGATGCCATAAAAGTCAGTGGCCATTGGCGCTCACTGGCTAGACTTAGTTTGTGAAACAAAAAGCCGGTAAATAAAAAAGCAGGCATGACCCAAAATAAAAGCATCAACCAGAATGGGCTTGCTGAAACGACCTCTCGTCGACGCCAATCTAAATTCGCATTTGCGACGTGCTCTGTCGTTTTTGATAAATCAACTTCAAGTGGTGAACGCGTCAAAAACAATACGTTCGGTGTCACCGCAAGAAGCAAGACGAACGCGACGGTCCACCAGGCCGTTTGCCAGCCAAAGCCTTGAATAATGAGGACAAAGATGACCGGCAAAATCGCTTCACCAAGCGGACTGCCAAGCGCGACCATCGACAAGGCCTTGCCACGTGTGCGATCAAGTCGCTTGGCGACAGTTGTGTTGGCGAGTGTGAGCATCAGTCCCTGTCCAGAGATCCGCAAAAAGAAAAATCCAATCGCCAGACCGAGCAGATGCGGCGCATGAATCAAAATAATAATCGCAAGTAGCAGTGCGGCCAGGATGATAAGCGAACTTCGCCTGGGTGAAAAATGGTCAATCAATGGAGAAATAAATGGGAGCATCAAGCCTGAACATAGGGTCGCAAGACCGTAATATTGTCCGAGTAGCATGCGGTTTGTCTGAAATTCCTCAAGCCATGCCGTATAAAAGAGCGCCACGAAGAAGGTTTGTCCAAAGCCGGAACATAAGGCATGAAGAAAGCCAAACGCAATGAGTCGGGGGGTATTTTTAAGCGTGGCTTTAACACCTGTGAACACGACCCAGATGTAACACACTAATTCGCTTAGATCATTGGCAAAAGACAATACACAGTTGTGAGATGTGATTGGATCGCTTATAGTTCGAGTGAGGCAGATGATGGAAATTAAGAAAGTAAAAGATGTTGACCCGATGCTGAAACGAGGCGCCCTTGCTTTAAAACTCGGTGGTATGGGCCTTGTGACATTTGGATATGCTGGACTTGGGCTTATTTTATTCGCCATTGGTCTTGTGTCAATGGAATGGGTTTGGAGACAAGAACGCGATTTTCAGGGCACAATGGATGATCGTTGGGCATATACCAAATGGTTTTATGCGAGCACACATCAAGATGCTGGAAACCGCCTTCTTCATCGTCTTGGCATTCCGATTATTTTAGCGGGTGGCTTTCTATTGCTCTACACCCCAATCATTATGGATGCTGTCTATGGCCGAGCGTGGTGGGTTGGTTTAACGTTATGGGTCGTTGGTTGGGTTCTCAATCTTTATGGGCATAAATATCTAGAAGGTGCATCGCCAGCTTTGGCAGATGATCCCCTCGGTACACTCGCAGGGCCTTATTTTGACTTCACGGGTCGCCTCAAAGATAGCACTACGTCGGATTTAACCCATGCAGTTGGGCATGATGCCAGCTCAAATGGCGTTCCTGATGCACATGTCATTAACGAGTTGAATACAACTGAAGCAGAAGAACATATCGTCAACTGAGCCACGTTAACTTAGCATCGTGAGTTTTTCGCGGACGGGTTTGCGTGTCGCTTGACCAATTGACTTGGGATAGCCGACTTTTAGCAGCGCGCCAATACGTTCTTTTTGAGCATCGATACCAAGCGCCGCATATGTTTCTGGTTGTCGAATGATATCTCCACTTCCCCATTGTAATCCGATGCCTTCTTGCCAGAGGTACAAGCTCATATTCTGAATACCACATGCAAGGGCCGCATAATTTTCTTCCTCAAGCACCTTGTTGTCATCGAGGGCATACGTTGCGATTAGAATGGTGGGAATCGCGTCAAATTTCTCGCATTTTTTGAGGACCATTGGATGCTGTTCATCGACGGTATCTTGAGGAAAGACGCGAGCGACTTTGTTTTTGACAGCGATACATAAACATGCACGAAGTTGTATTCGGGTTTTCTGGCCGATGTGATAAAAATGCCATGGCTCAATCTTCTTGTGATTTGGAGCCCACGTCGCAGCTTCAATTGCCTGCTCAATCATGTCGGTCGAGACATGTTGGTCGACAAAATCGAAAATCGTTCTGCGAGATTTAATCAGCTGCATGATGGTCATGATATTGAGCTATTGTGTTGGGATGAAGTTGTCCATATTTAATGAAAAATTTGGATACCCCCTTTAGCAAAAGCATAAAGTATGCTCATCTAAACATATGAGCGAAGCCGAAATGACTGTGCCGAATATCACGGTAACTGCAGCCGCAGCAGAGGCCTTAACGCGATTTCATCAGCCTGATGAACCGCACACGCTCAGAATCGAGCTCATGGCAGATGGTTCTCATGGACTCGCATTTGATGAGCGTGCTGAGGCAGATATGAGCCTAAAGCTAGATACACTTGGGCAATTTGAAATGATTATGGCGCCTGAGACTGCTGAACGCGCAGATGGGCTTGTCATTGATTTTGTTGATAATGGAGAGCATCAGGGCTTTCGTTTTGACCGTCCGACTGAATCAGAGCCGACGATGACTGATGCCGAGAAAGCGGCGGTTATCGCCTCGCTTGGTGCCACATCGACGCCGCAAATTCAATTATCTTCACGGGCATATCAGATGTTTGTTGAAGCCATTGAGGGAGAAGGTGGTCCGGCAGATTATGGTATTCTTGTTCGTGCACGCCGTATGGGGGGAACAAACTGTAATTACGAGCTTGATGTCATGGCGCTAAGTACAATGACCGAAGATGTATTTCGTGTTGAGCAAGACGGTTTTGTGATGTGGTGTGATAAAATCAGCGCCCGGTATTTGAACGAAATCACCATCGATTTTGTTGAAGAGGATGGTCGTGCCGGTTTTCGGTTTGAGTCGGAGGCGCTACAAAATGGTTGGCAAGATGCGCGTGCTACGAAACTTGAAGCACTCATCGAATCAGAGATTAACCCAGGACTGGCTGCACATGGTGGATATGTGCGGTTGTTGGAGCTCATTGAACATACGGCTTTTGTTGTGATGGGCGGGGGCTGTCAGGGCTGCGGCATGGCTGCTGTGACCTTACAACAAGGCGTCAAGCAACGTGTTCGAGAAGCCTTGCCCAGTATCGAGCATATCATTGACACCACAGATCATGCGGCGGGCTTGAATCCATATTATCAGAAGGCGTGATCGTGCAGCATAACGATGGAGACATCAGACTTGAGATTGATGATGCGAACATCGGTCGCCAACTTGATGACTATCGACTTGAGGCGTTGCTGGGTCAGGGGGGGATGGCATCGGTTTACCAAGCTGTTCACGTTCATCAGAATCATCGGGTCGCCATTAAATTATTGCATGCGCATTTAAACCAGCGTTTGGATTGTCGCAAACGCCTTAAGCGAGAATATGAGTCCCTTGTCGCTGTGCATCACCCGGTTGTTATCGAGGCGATCGATTATGTGGATAATAGACAACATGCCTATATGGTGACAGAATTGGTCAAAGGTCGAACCTTAAAATCCCTTGTATGCCAGTCATCACTTGAGCGTTGGCCAGAACTTGGGGCCTATATTGTGATGCAAGTTGCGTCAGCACTTCATGTTGCACATGATATGGGTATTCTTCATAGAGATATTAAACCTGACAATATTATGCTCGACGATGATGGTCGTGTTCGTTTACTCGATTTTGGCATTGCTGATAATCCAGACGCAACGGCCTTAACGCAAACCGGTACAATTATTGGCTCCCCTGCGCACATCGCGCCAGAAGTTGTCGCTTCAGAAGAGGCAACGACATACAGTGATATTTATGCGCTGGGAACTGTGCTTTATTGGCTGACGACCGGACAATTACCTTTCCCGCAAGAGGCCGTGCCAACTGTACTGAAGCACATTGTTGACGGTGATTATCCTGACCCAGCGACACTTAACCCTACTGTCATCAACCCACTTGCACAGGTGATAAATACAGCGATGTCTTTGGATTCGACGAAACGATTTCCGAATATGCAGGCACTTTATGCGGCATGTCACGCTGCATGTGCGCCTTTTCACGCCGTTGCAGGTCGTTATCTCGCATCGTGGTGTACACAACCTGATATGGTGGAACGGAGTTGGCCCTCAATCGCAAAAGCATATTTGTCAGAAGCTGAAGCGGCGATACATACTTCTGAAATGACGACAGCGGTCGCTTATCTCAATCGGGTCTTGATAGAAGATCCTGAAAATGAAAAAGCACAGACTCTATTGACGTCACAGTTGTCGAAGTCTCACGCTGTGGATGAGCAGAATTACGATAGCGATACCACTCAACGTGATGTAATATCTCAACCCCTTCGGCAAAGGCTGCAAGTGTGGCAGTTAGCGTTAATACCGTTGCTTTTTGGTGTTGGTCTCTTTGCGTACCGAGCGCAGCGTGTATCAGAAGAAGCTTCTGCGACTGCTCAAATAAAAACGGTTGCTGTTGAGAGTCAGATATCGCGCATGGATCAACCGCAGACTGTGATTCGTCGAGTCGATGATGTAAATGAGCCTGAAAATCAGGAAAGCCCTTCTGTTGAAAGTGAGCGTCTGCTCAAACAAGTGCAGAAGGCACCATCTCGAAAACGCAAAAAAACACTTCGACCAAGTCCCCCAAAAATAAATATGTCGACGAAAACATTACCTGTGACGATGGTGGCGAATACCTATGTCGATTGGACAATTGATGGCAAACTGGTCGCTCGAGATAAACGCATATGGAAGGGCTTGCTTACAAAAGGGCAGCATCAACTCCGGCTATCACATGCGGGGATGAAAACCATTGAAACTGATGTATTGGTAAAGGATGATGAACAGCAGCGTTTTAATTTCAAAATGACGGGACAACCAGCGCGTTTAAGAGTCCACACAAATGTCAATGCTGATGTTGCCATATCGAAGTTAGGGCGGGCAGGCCCTCAAAAAATCAATGTTCTGGGACGGGCCGAACAAAGTATGATTCACCCATTCAAAATACGCCTTGAAGATAGTGGTGGTATAGGTAAATATGAGATATTAATCTCTGAACAGGGTTATCGCCCGGTTCGTTTCGTTCGTCAGCTCAAAGCAGGAGAAGTTGTCAATCTTGATGTCGACCTTCAACAGGATGGTACTCGCTAAATCACGGCATATTTATGTCGCCATGTCGTTCATTCTGCTGTTATTTGGATATCGCATAGAGGCTCAAGATGATTCGAACGTCGTCGTGTCACCTGCATCAATCGAGACACAAGAACCCGGATCTGATACAGATGAAGTTGTTCTAAATCATGAACGCGCAGAACAGCTCTTTGCGTCACATGATTGTGAGGCACTATTAAATCAGTTTGATGTGAGACAGATTAATCGTATATCTCAACCCAATCAGCGGATTGATATTTGGCGATATATTGCCATTTGTGACTATCTAAATGAACAATCAGCCGGATCAGATGATGCGCTAAACGCGATCTTGAAAGAAGATGTTGATTATGAGCTGCCACCATTTGATACGCCCAATGGTGTATTGAAACGCTTTAGTGAATTGAAGATTGCATATTTACGTAAAATAAAAGAACTTGAACAGGCGCGTGAAAAAGCGCAAGCACCAGTTGTCGAAGACAATAAAACAATCGCCGAACCAAGGGCGATAAAACGAAGACGATTTGGCAAGGGACTGATGCTTCTACCTTTTGGGGGGCCGCAGTTCGTCCTGGGGAACCGAAAAATGGGACGCGTACATGCCGTGACGCAAACAGTTGGCCTTGCACTCAATGCCGGAGCCTTTTGGGGAATGCAAATTTTAAAAGACGATCGTGGATATGTCAACCAAGTTGAAGACGTTCAGCGATACGAGCGTTTATGGAATCTACATATTCTTGGTTTGGGTGTGACAATCCTTTCCTACGGAATTAGTGCAGTCGACGGGTTACTCAGTTATGATAGCAGTGAGTCGGAGAGCGAATGACTGAATCACAAACACTATATTTAAATATACTGGCAGGTGCTTATCCTGAAGGCCGATATGCGTTATCAAAGCCGATCGTTACAATTGGTTTTGGCGCGGGGCATGATATCGACGTACGTCCCACAGATTATGATGGTCCGACAAAGACCTTTGGTCTACTATCGCGGGTTGGCCGCGGATATCGTCTACAGGCACAAATGCCTGGGGTTCAGATTGTGAAATCAGCCTTTGATGATGCCTCAGACACCCTTGTTGCGAGTGATTTATTGGTTTTACCGAATGGGTTGGCGCAAGTCGAGTCGATTGAACCAGAAGGACATACAACCGAAACGTCAGAAGAGCACCTCGGCCGTAATCTATTGGCATTTTTTAATCAGTTGGTTGGTCATCAAGAGCCCGCGGATTTGATAGATGGTTTTCTTGGTGGACTCATTGCGCTCACAAAAGCGGAAAGTGGATTTATTCTCATTCGACGTCCAAACAAGACCGACATGGTTTATGGACTCAATCTGAAGCAACCCGATGTCAATGAATTGATCACACGTCGTTCTGACACCATTGTCGAACATGTTTACCGTAAGAAAGAAGCCATTTTAGTACACAGTGCCACAGATGATACTATTTTCTCAGCGGCAGACTCCGTGCTGAATTTAAAGTTGTCGAGTGTGATGTGTGCACCGCTCATGAAAGAAGGACGCGCTTTTGGTGTCGTCTATTTAGGGCACAATCAATTTGCGCATCACTTTGATGATGCCGGTTTGCGAATTCTAAAAATCTACGCGGGCATCGGTTCTTTATTACTGAGTGATGCTCTTGATATTGCACGTTTGAAAGAAGAGCGGCAAGAATTACAAGACCATATTCAAACACATGGCATTGGGCAACTTGTTGGACTTTCTTCACCGATGCAAAATATTGTGCAGACAATTAAGAAGGTTTCGGCAACCGATGTGACCGTTCTGATTCGCGGTGAAACAGGAACAGGAAAAGAACTGATTGCAAAAGAAATACATCGGCACTCTCATCGTTCAGCCAAACCGCTCGTTGTTCTCAATTGTGGTGCTATTCCTGAAAACTTACTTGAGAGTGAACTCTTTGGGCATGTCAAAGGCGCTTTTACCGGTGCAGAGCAGAATCGAGCAGGGCAAATCTTATCGGCACACGAAGGGACACTATTTTTAGATGAAATAGGCGAGATGCCCTTGCCGTTGCAAGTTAAACTCTTGCGTGTTCTCCAAGAGCGAATGGTGACGCCGGTTGGCGGTGACAAACCAAAACAAGTCGATATTCGTGTGTTAGCGGCGACGCACAGAGACTTGCCCCAGATGGTCAAAGATGGCCTGTTCCGAGAGGATTTATATTATCGTTTAAATGTTATTCAAATTGTATCTCCACCATTACGTGAACGCCATGGTGATATCCGATTACTATCGGATAAAATGTTGAAGCAATTCTCTGATGAGCTCGGTGTATCTGTCAAAACATTGTCTGCTGATACACTCAATCAAATGGAGAACTACACATGGCCTGGCAATGTGCGTGAGCTTCAAAATAGATTGAAGCGGGCAATGGTGATGACCGATGGAGACGTGATCTCGATTGAAGACCTTGAAATCGATCCCGAAACATGTGTTGAGACAGAGCGTTTACAGGATGCTGTCGAACACTTTCGCAGACGCTATGTGATGGCAGCACTCGCGCGAAACGGCGGCAACCGAACCCATACAGCAAAAGAATTGGGCGTCGACCCCAGAACAGTCTTCCGATATCTTGAGCAGGGGCCTGAAAAATGAGCTGGAATCGTTCTATGACATCTATGTCAGAGACGAGGCGGCTGAGACGGACGTATCATGCAATACGTGGCGCTTTTCATGTAAAAAAGGACTTAATATTTAATAGAGTAGCGTGTTCCCAGAAGAGACGAATGACACAGTTTATATCGGCACGTTGCTTGCATCTTTACACCTTGATGGGGTGTATGATGACAGGGATATTTCATTTGGGCTGTTTGGAGTTGGTTGAGCGTGTTGAAGTCCGGCCTGAGGATGCGCCTCAGTTTAATCATATCCCGCAAATCGTGCCAGCGTCGGCAGTACCGACACGTGAGGCTGAAACAATCAAAGTGTTTGCAGGACCAAGTTGCGATTCAACAACTTTATTTCGTGTCGACCAAATTATAGATAATGATGTGCCACCTGTGTTGTATTATGTTTGGCGTGGCATTTTTAATGATGGTGAAAATGAATTTTCGCATATCTTTACAGACAGCTCATTTTTTAACGCGGCGACACCTGGGCGCGTTTTTGATCGTGCCTCAGGTATCTCAATGCCGGCGCTTGATTTGAATTCGATTGCGCTAAATGATGCAACGCGAAACAATCTAGCGCGATATGTTGGAGATGATAAAACCCATCGTCTTGACTTGATCGTATCTGACGAGCCACTGCAGATTTCAGTGGATGGGGTGGCAGCAAGTGAATCTGCCGGTGTTGATGAAATTTCTTGGTGGTTTGAATTGTTAGGGGATTGTATATGAAAAAAATACGGTTCATGAAAAATAATATGAAGTGGTTACGAATGCTGATGCCACTTGTTTCATTATGTTTTGTACAATGCGCAGCTGCAGACAGCTCGTTTCTGGAATCTGATTGTACTGAAAGAACGTGTTTAAACTCGGCTGACTTTGACGGAACGGTCGATGTTGAATTGCAGCCTGCGCCTGAGAGCACTGTTTTAGCACAGCAATATTTTGATGTGCTGTCGACATCGTCGACATCCTATGTCGACGAAGACGAACGGCTTGTGTTGCCACTACTGAGCACAGAAGAAGAAACCTTATCGGTTCTCACAGAGTTGGGCGAAGGGATACCTTCTCGAATCATATATGAACCAACCGCGTTCATTCCATCTCGACGATTGGTTCGGAGTTTCGAAACCGATGAAAATGGTGTGTTTATTTTAACGAAGCCAGAAATGAATCGTGCTCAGTTATGGATATCACCGCTTGATGAAGCCGAACGTGTCCCATTTTCGATAGCACTTTCCAATATTACTGAAGGAACAATCCCTGCACCAAACCCAGACGCACTCAAAGTATTGCGAGGCCGTGTACTGTGGCTTGATGAAGCGTTGAATCTTCCGATTGGTGGTGATGATGATGAATCTTCGGAACAAAAGGATGAACCATCTAGCGCAGATGAGATCGAAGAAGATTTATATGACGGTGTACGTGTTTGGTTCGAGAGAGATGGACGACGTCACTCGACCAAAGTCAGACCGAATGCGACAGGTGAGTTCACGATTAAAGTGCTTGACACATTGTTGATTGATGGGGACGAGGCATTCGATCAACTTGTCATTCAAACGCCACGGATCTCAAATGTTGATACGCCTGATTTGGTTTTTCGATTCGATATTAACCTGACCTTGCTCGATGATCGTGATGATCTGGGTATCTTTAATTTAATCGAAGAAAGTCCCAAAGAGACCATTGATTTCCGTGTGACTGATGCTCGGGGAGAGTTAGTCATGGATGCGAATATTGTGATCCAAAGTCATGACAAGCAACAACAAACGTTTCGATTGGTGAGTGACGAAAGAGGAGAAGCATCTTTTACACTCCCTACAGGGCGATATGATGTGATTGCTGAAGGTCCAAATGACTTAGCGTTTGCAGGACGAACAGATCGAATTGAAATAGATGTTGGAGAAGAAGGCTTTGAAGTCGCCATTCAATTAAAAGAACGCTTAGCAACGACATTACGCGCAGTATCTAGGGATGCCGATGGGCAGGGAATTCCTGTTGAAGCTGAGGTGATCGTTGTGAGTTTACCAGAAGTTGGTATTAAAGATGATATTGCGATCACCAGTCGATTTAGTCGATTAACAAGTCCGGAAGGCGAGATATTTATATATCTAAATGAAGGTATACATCGGGTTATTGTATTGCCAAACCCCGTTTATAATCTGTCGACTTATTTTACAAATATAAATATTGAGGCGGGTGTAGAAGAGCATTCCATCGCGATGCCTGAAGCACGTGTGATGAAGGTTTTGCTTGAAAATTCAGATGCCTCTGCTTCTGTTGAGGGGACACTTGTTCGGGTTTACGCTCGACAGACCCTCTTTGGTGAGCCAATTTTACTCGGTGAAGCCTCTGCCGACGCAGCAGGTATTGCCGAAATACTTGTGCCTGAGAATCGATAAATCTCGTTTGAACAATCGATCCGGATGGTCGCCTCATAAAGCGACACTTTGATATTATTCGCCAACAAACTTGTCCGCGACGCAGTCACGCTTATAGTCTTGGGACAAGCCTGATGAGGAGTCGAAGATGACAGATGAAACGAAGAAATCTCCAATAAAAGATTTACCTGAAACACTACCCATTTTGCCATTAAGAAATAGTGTGTTTTTCCCTGGTGCGGTGATGCCACTGACGATTGGCCGTGCGAAAACGATTCGGTTGATCGAAGAAGCCACGCGCGATAACACACTACTTGGTATCGTCACACAGCGTGCGCCGGAAATCGATGATCCTGAAACTGGTGACCTATACACAATTGGTACAGCCGCTCGCATTATTAAACTTGCTCGCACGGGACGAGAGGGTTTTAATATTGTGGTCGAAGGTATTTCACGTTTTCATTTAGACGAAGTGACCGAGACCGCACCATATTTCAAAGGTCGTGTGACTCAGTTGGTTGACTCTGGCGAAACAGACGTCGAGATTGACGCGCTTGCCTTGAACTTAAAAACGACAGCACGTGAAGTCATCGATATGTTGCCAGAGATACCGGTGATGGCGAAA
Organism: Myxococcota bacterium; assembly: GCA_020627505.1. GTDB lineage: Bacteria > Myxococcota > UBA727 > UBA727 > JAHDBA01 > JAHDGS01. The sequence goes on along the minus strand of JAHDGS010000024.1, from coordinate 15,991 downwards.
CAGTTATTGGAGAGCATTGAATCGCCTGGTCATTTGGCGGATCTGATAACCGCCAATATAGATGCAACGATTGAAGAGAAGCAAAAGATTCTTGAAGCCGTTGATCTGAAAGATCGTTTGAACGCGGTATTGAATCTATTGTCACGCCAATTTGAAGTGATGCGACTTTCTAACAAAATCAACAATCAAGTCCGCGGCGAAATGTCGAAGACACAACGAGAGTACTACTTACGTCAACAGTTGAAAGCCATTAAAGATGAACTTGGCGATAAAGACGATGACGAACAAGGTGTCGAAGAACTTGAAAAACGACTGATGGAAGTTGGTTTGAGTGAAGACGCTGAGAAAGCAGCACGGCGCGAACTAAAACGCATGAAAAATATGCAACCATCTCAGGCAGAATATACTGTGGCGAGAACATATCTTGAGTGGCTTGCAGACCTGCCGTGGAAAAAGCAAAGTAAAGACAATCTTGATCTCGAGAATGCGCGTCAGCAGCTTGATTCAGACCATCACGGTTTAGATAAAATCAAAAAACGTCTGATCGAATATCTCGCTGTTCGTAAGTTGAAAGACGATATGAAAGGCCCGATCTTATGTCTCGTCGGACCACCCGGAGTGGGTAAAACATCTTTGGGACGTTCGATTGCTGATGCGCTCGGTCGAAAGTTTCATCGACTGGCACTCGGTGGTGTCCGAGATGAAGCAGAGATTCGGGGACATCGACGAACATACATTGGTGCGATGCCAGGTCGATTCGTCCAAGGGTTTAAGAAGGCGGGAACGAAGAATCCTGTGATCTTGCTTGATGAGATCGATAAATTGGGCTCAGATTTTAGAGGCGACCCTTCTTCAGCCTTGCTAGAGGTGCTTGACCCAGAACAAAATCATACTTTTGCGGATCATTACCTCGATGTTGCGTTCGATTTATCTAAAGTCCTATTTATCGCGACGGCGAATCAGCTTGATACGATTCCTGGACCATTGAGAGATCGGATGGAAATCATCGAAGTCCCTTCTTATACTTCTGAAGAGAAGCTTCGTATTGCACGAACTCACTTGTTACCACGACAGTTGGAAGAGCATGGCATTACTGAAGACCAAATGGAGATTTCTGATGCGCTGTTGATGAAGTTGATTCGTGGCTACACCCGAGAGGCAGGCGTTCGGACATTAAATCGAGAAATTGGTTCTGTTTGTCGGTATGTCGCTGTTCAGGTTGCATCGTACGAAGAAGAGGGGGATTTCCCGAAAATTGTGATCGACGAGAAACTGCTTGAAGATATCAAAGGGCCCGCGAAGTTTACAGATGAAATTGCTGAGAGAACAGCGTTGCCAGGTGTGGCAACAGGGCTTGCCTGGACAGCTGTTGGCGGTGACTTACTCTTCATTGAGATCACGAAGATGGGTGGTAAAGGCTCGTTGATTCTGACAGGTCAACTGGGTGATGTTATGAAAGAGTCTGCACAAGCAGCCTTATCCTGGATGCGCTCAAACGCGAAATCACTTGGGCTTGCGAGCAGTCTTGAAGAAAACTTCTTAGACAAAGTTGATATTCATATTCACTTTCCGGCAGGGGCGATTCCAAAAGATGGTCCATCTGCAGGTATTACGATAACATCAGCACTTATTTCTCTATTTACAGGGAAATGCTGCCGTGCGGATACGGCGATGACAGGTGAAGTGACACTTCGTGGCCATGTCTTGCCTGTCGGTGGAATCAAAGAAAAAGTGATTGCCGCCCATCGTGGCGGTGTCAAACGCATCATCATGCCTGCAAAATGTGAAAAAGACCTACGTGATGTCCCACAAAATGTGAAGGATGATATAGAGTTCATTTTTGCCAAGACATTGGATGACGTCCTTGAGAATGCGCTCGAAGGTGGACACCCAGCCGGGAAAAAGATTATTACCCAGCCGCGGGCTCAGGCGTAAAAATCAGTGTTATCCCTATCAAGCGAGCCCTTTTTGGGCTCGTTTTAATTTAGGGTAGCTTGAGCGTGGGCATTGATATTCCTCATCATACGGTTAAGCTAAAACAACAATGAATTTAGCTCGAATTTTATGTATCTGCACCGTTTTTTTGATGACAGAAATGACGCTATGGGCCCAAGATCCAAGTTATGGGTCGCCTCAAGCCTTAAAAGGTTCATATCAACGTGTGGTTGATGCGACACCATATGATGCCGTTTTTCCAGTTATCGCTTTTGTGTTGGTGATTATCATTCCAACATTTGTGGCCCTATGGGTGATTGCCCGTGTGCTTAAACAACGTCGCGCTGAAATTGAGGCGGCCGAGGCATATTTTCGAAAGCGCGAAGAGCAACCAAGTGAGGCATAAGTATGTTTGAGCAGCTTGAACAAGTTGAAGCGAAGTTTCAAGATTTGACAGAGCGTCTTTCTTCACCTGAGCTTAAACCCTCAGAGATTCTTTCGACCAATAAAGAACGCGTCCGCTTGGAGCCGATTGTTGATACCTTTAGAGATTATCGAAGCAACCTCAAGGAGCTCGCAGACAATAAAGAGTTGTTGGCTGAAGAAAAAGACGAAGAGCTTCGAACAATGGCCAAAGAAGAGATCAGTCGACTCGAGCCATTGATCGAGCAGCAAGCAGTTGACTTAAAAATCATGCTCCTGCCACGTGACCCGAATGATGATAAAGATGTCATCCTTGAAATCCGAGCGGGTACAGGTGGCGATGAGGCATCGATATTTGTGGGCGATTTACTCAAAATGTACACCTATTACGCCCAAACCAAAGGGTGGAAGTTTAGCCTTGTGTCGACATCTGATGGGTCACAAGGTGGCTATAAAGAGGTTATTTGCCAAGTGAGTGGAGATCAAGTCTATTCATCGTTGAAGTTTGAATCAGGTGTTCACCGCGTGCAGCGGGTACCAAAGACCGAAAGCCAAGGGCGTGTACATACTTCAGCATGTACGGTCGCGGTCTTACCTGAGGCAGAAGAGGTCGAACTTCATATCGATCCAAAGGAACTTCGAATTGATACGATGCGAGCTGGCGGTGCTGGTGGACAACATGTAAATAAAACGGAATCAGCGGTGCGTATTACACATTTACCAACTGGCTTGGCGGTGGCATGCCAAGACGAAAAGAGTCAGCAAATGAACCGCGTGAAAGCGATGTCAGTTTTGCGTGCACGCTTATTTGAACGCATGCAGGCCAAGGCGCACGCCGAACGCGCTGCCGAACGCAAAAGTATGGTCGGTTCTGGTGATCGTTCAGAGAAGATTAGAACGTATAACTATCCGCAAGATAGATGCACGGATCATAGGGCGAGTGTATCGATACATGGTTTGTCGAAACTCTTCTCTGGACACCTTGATGATATTTTGGATCCAGTGCGTTCAAAGCTGCAGGCTGAAATGCTCCAGCAGCAAGAAGAGGCGCTCTAGAGCGACCTCAAGTGACGTCGGTCTATATTTTTTTAGATACCGCGAAGCAACTTTAAGCCGTGTCGTCCGATAATGGGTTTATGCGCGTATCTGGACAGGAACATCACATTCATAGACGTCAGCAATTTCAATCTCTTATAGAGGGTAAGAAACTGGTTGGCCTTGGAGAATCGATCCATGATTCTTCTGAAATTACCCAGGAAAAACACCGCTTGATCAAACAAATGATCGAAGAAGATGGTTTCCGTGCCATCGGTTTTGAGGCACCATGGCAGATTGTTGAGTGCGTAAACCACGCACTCAATGAAGATGACCCAGACGTACTTGAACAGATTCTCGAAGAAAACAAACATGCACTCCGGTGGTCGACACCTGAAATGAAATCGCTCCTATCCTGGATTCGAGCACATAATATCCATTTTAAAGATCAACCAGAACAGCATCTGACCATCTTTGGCGTTGATATTCGAAATCCGTATCTCGATGTTGCTGAAATTAAAGAACAACTTAGTTCCAAAACACTTCCTGAAGAACTCGCTGCAGCGGCTTCAGGTCTATATGCAGGTATCAGTAAGGATACGGTGAATATCCGCGCCTGGTATGATTTATATAAAGACCCCAGTTTTCATACATATGACGATCATACGCGTTGTGTTGATGCAATTGATCGTTTACTCACATACTTCAAATCGACTGAAACGAATGGGGCGGCGCCGCAGCACAAGCGGTTCTTGAAGTCGCTCGAAAGTCTGAAAGCCACACAATTTGATGCGATATATAATTATCATCACAGCCCGCACATGGATTTTTCGTTACCCAACGAGACACGTTCTCAGCAAGAACTCATGATACAAGCCACAACACATCGAACAAAAGCGATGTTCAAGATGCTAGATGATGTGTTAATGCGCCACCCTGATCGTAAAACGATTTTAAGTATGTCCACATTGCATGTGATGCGCGACGGTGACAGGGCATCTTCAATCGAACGATCGTTCACTGGACGCTCCATTGCTGAAAAATATGGCGACGATTATGCTGTTATTGGTGTGTCTGCTCGATCAGCGAAAAATGGTCATATTGATCTTGAGCAGATGACTGCCGGTATCGATCGAATCGAATTTGATCATCACTTCAATGAGATAAGCCATGTATTAGCAGACGACATCACGCGTTGTGAAAACCGTTTTTTTGGTGGATATCGACTGGATTCACGAGATACGATGGATTTATTTATCGTCTTACCGAGATCCGAGCCGGTCGAATTTTTATAAAAACGTCTCAAGATCTCCGTCATTTGACCGATGTAATTCTCAGCGGTTACAATGAGGGAGTACGAGATGACCCAAAAAATATGCTTAATATCGATGTTCTTGGGACTGATAGCCGCTTCTGGCTGCGGGTTGGATAATATCTATCATGAAGAAAGCCAAGAAATCGTCATTGAAGCATATGACATTCCTGAAGGCCTGACTGAAGTTGCAGCAGCCGAGCTTGCAAACCAAGAACTTGAGATAGAACAGTCTGAATCTCTTGGTGAGCTTGATGTTGATAGTGATCTCGTCGATCATGTGAAGCTCGCGCTAGTTAGAATCGAAATTGTCGAAGAAGACGATCGTGTCAATCTCGACTTTCTCAGTTCGATCGAAATATTCCTTGAAGCTGCTGGACTGGATCGTATTTCGATTGCTTCTGCAGACGATATTGCTGATGGACTGAAATCGATTGAACTTGATGTTGTCGATCAAGATTTATCGGAATACTTGCTTGCAGATGGACTCGAGTTGGTCACTGTTGCTCGCGGTACGAAGCCTACTCAAGAAACGACACTATTGTCAACCATTGGTCTAGATGTCGATATCAACATCAAATCTTTGCTTTAATCAAACAAAAGCACACACATTGGAGGCGCGCCGGTTTCACACTGGCGCTTTTTTGTTAAGATATGTTTGTCGCCGTGCAGGCTCGAAATGTTCGATGGCATATCTAAGCATTGTCCTCGGCATATGATGTGCGTGAATGTCGAGATAATCGATGAGCGCATGCTTATTTTTTTTGCCTGCTTCACGTAACATCCAACCTGAAGCCTTGTGCATCAAATCTTCCGAACGAGCAAGCGTATGATTAACCAGCTTAAATATTTCAGTCAGATCGTGTTGGCGAATAAACCACCATTGTGAGACCATAGCGATTCGACACGTCCATATATGTGGTGATTTGACCCATTGGTGGAGCGGTTTTCGAGAACGGTTGATGAGGTGCCGGCCAACAATATAGTGCGCACTGCAGTCGACGAGATCCCAATTATTGATATGATGACGATGGGCGACATAGTAGTCGTAAATACTTTGGCTCGAGATATATCCTTTCTTTTTTAAAGTGCGCGTCATGAGCTGAACCAAACATAATAAAGCGGCGAGACGGACCTCATGATAAGCGGATGTGATAAGGGGGTCGAGCCAGCATAAATCTGACGGGTGTTTCTGTTGTAGAAATACATCTTTTAAATACCCAGTCGTTATTTGACGAAGCTGTGGCATCGAGAGACCCATAAAAATATCGTGTTCGGCATATTGGCCTATATCGGTTTTAAAAAAGCGAGCGTTGCGTTTGGCTTGTTCAGGACAAGCGGCTGTATGCAGTTCCGCAATCAGCTGCTTTGATAGCCTAGACGTCACCAAAGCCATCTTCAGATAGACGTTGCTCTTGTTCTTGTTTTTGCTTTTCTTGTTCCGCTCGCTCATCTTTATCTTGGAATCGATACTCCACATCAGCTTTGCGTTCTTCGAGTCCGAGTGTTTCCATGAGATCAAGATTGTATTTATTAAATATTTCCTTCTGAGTGTCGGAAGCACGACCGTGTTCACGACTTGAAAAAATCTGAGCAACGATTCCTCCGACAACGCCTGCTCCCCCGATAACAAAGTAAGGGGTTCGCTCACTATCTTCTAAATCTTCATTTGCAAAACCGTATATTGCAGCTGCCGCGCCCCCCCAAAACAACGGGTAGAAAAGGGCTTTAAACATTTTACCTTTCTTGCGATGGGAATAATAAGTGTCGACCCTATCAAGTGCGAGTTGTGAACGGAGTGCGGGTTTCAAATCTTCAGTCCAAAATAAAATAGAGCCATTTTGAAGATGGAGTTCGCTCCAGCGGCTCGTTCCGTTTTGACCAGAAATCGTTGTTTCAATCATTTCATCAGGGCCATATGTATCATAGTATTTGACGCGCTCTTCTATCGCGTCTGTTTCGGCAGGTGCATCAGGAAGGACCAAATGTTTTGGTGAGCTACATCCGTTCAATAAGAGTATTGTGGCGATAGCAACTTGAAATAGTAAGTGTTTTGTCATGATTTTTGCCTTCGTAAATATTATTCTAAATTTTTATCTTTGAAGCGTTCTTTGGCAGTGGGCTCAGGTATTTCTAGATTTAAAGTTTCTAGTAATTGTAAATTATAATCTCTAAAAAATGTGTTCCGTAAATCGCGAGAGCGATCGTAGTCTTTATTTAAACTTCGCGCAGTGACAAATGTACCCACAAGACCAACTCCTGCGAGAACGAGTGAAGGTGTCGGATTGAATTCATCCTCGGGAGCGACAATACCAAAAGGATCTTCATTGTTGACTTCGATCAGCTGGTTCACACCAAAGTAGATAAATGCACCAGTCATAAGTGCCGCAAACCCAAGTGGTAGCCAGCCTTTCTTTTTGATAGCAGATTGCTTATCATCATATTCTTTATACAAATCAACATAGTCCTGGTTTTGAAAAACATGTCGAATGTCCAATGGGTCATAGACTTGCTTATCTTCAAAAAGCGCAAGAATGAAATCAGATTCACGTTGTCCTGTATTCCATGTGATCTGTTTTTCAGTTATTTCACCATGGTAAGTGGCAAAAAATTCATTGCGTTCTTCGACAGATGTATCTTTGCCCGGCACTTCAGGAATGACGACATGGTCTTTAATGTAATACGGGTTTGCACATCCCGAAATTAAAATACATGGTACCAAAGATCGTATGACTCTATTAAGGAACATGACTTTTGAGTATCACGGTATCTACAAATGTCTACGGTGCATTGGGGGCTCTGAGCTCAAGAAAAAGCCTTAAACATACTCAGAAATATAAAAAACGCCCCCCAAAAACAGGAGCGTTTTTTATAAGCGCTTTCGAATCTAGAATCTAGCGGCTTTCAACAGGAACAAAAGTACGCCCCTGCGGACCCGTATATATTTGGCGAGGACGCCCGATGCGCATACTCGGATCATTTCTCATTTCACGCCAATGTGAAATCCATCCAGGTAAGCGGCCTAATGCGAACATCACTGTAAACATTTCAGTTGGAATACCCATCGCGCGGTAAATAATACCACTGTAAAAATCGACATTCGGATAGAGCTTGCGCTGCACGAAGTAGTCATCATTCAAAGCGACTTCTTCAAGTTGTCGAGCGACATCTAATAATGGGTCATTCACACCCATTTTTTCAAGGATTTCACCTGCAGCAGCCTTTAGAATACGTGCACGTGGATCGAAGTTTTTATACACACGATGTCCAAATCCCATCAACTTAAAGTCATCACTTTTATCCTGAGCTTTTTTGACATACTTTTTATAGTCGCCACCATCGTTGTGAATCATCGTGAGCATTTCGATAACGGCTTGATTCGCGCCGCCATGGAGTGGTCCCCACAGCGCACAAATACCAGAGGTCATCGAGGCAAAAATATTGGCGTGAGATGAGCCGACAAGACGAACTGCTGATGTCGAACAGTTTTGTTCGTGGTCCGCGTGTAGGATCAAAAGCTTATTTAATGTCGATTCAAAAATCGGATCGACAGTGTATGGCTCAGCCGGCACAGCAAACATCATGTTCAAAAAGTTAGCGCTATAACTGAGGTCATTCTTGGGGTAGATGAACGGTTGCCCAATACTCTTTTTGTAAGCAAATGCTGCAATCGTCTTGGCTTTCGCAAGCAAGCGAATGATGTTTAAATCATCTTCACCTGGTTCGCCTGTTTCAGGGTAGTAGGTCGATAATGAGCAGACCATTGAAGACAGAATCGCCATCGGATGTGCATTCGCAGGAAAGCCTTCGTAGAATTTCTTCATGTCTTCATGAATCAAACTATGTCTGGTCAAGTCGTCGCTGAATTTTTCGAGCTGTGCCTTATTTGGCAACTCTCCGTAAATCAAGAGGTAACAAACCTCTGGGAAAGATGCTTTTTCTGCGAGTTCATCGATGGCATAGCCGCGGTATCGTAAAATGCCTTCTTCACCGTTTATGAAGGTGATTCCACTTTCGCAGGAACCTGTGCTTCCAAAGCCTGGGTCGAGGGTAATGGCACCACTTTGACCACGGAATTTCGTCGTGTGGATGCCAACCTCGTTTTCGGTGCCTACAACAACAGGCAGTTCGTACTCTTTTTCACCTAAGATGATCTTTGCTGTACTCATAGTTTATCTCCTGCCCAGAAGCCTAGTACAAAATCGACTTTTCGTGTTGAAAAAACTGAAAAAGTCTTCATTGTTGCAGCATGAGTCAGCATCCACAGAAATTCATACCCCTAGCCAATATGCGAGGATCTTTGCGTTCATTTACTGAAAAAGATCGTTCCCGAATTGTAGCAGCGGCGAATAGCGGAGGTCGGGGAGATGGGCTCTTGCGTTTTCCGGAGCCATATACAGCCAAACATTTTGATTTTTTGCTGACAGGACCCAAACACTGGCTATTTCCCTGGGAAGTCTGTGGAATTGAAGTTGAGAGGGAATTGGTTGGTTGTATTGGCGCACATCCCTTTAAAGAAGACTGGAAAAAGCATTGTGTGATGGTGGGATATTGGGTGGATAAGCGTGTTGAAGGATACGGAATTACCTCGGCGGCTGTGACATCGATGTTGGCTCTGATCGTTCGCAGAAGTCATTTTAAACGGGTGGAATCATCGGTTTTTGCGTGGAATCAAGCATCGAAGCGTATTCTTCAGAAAAATGGCTTTGTTGAAGAGGGGGTCGAGCAAGGTTCAATCTATAAAGCTGGTCAGCACATCGATATGATTCGTATGGCAAAAAGTGTGGCAGAATAAAAACAACCCCTCTCTATCAAGGGGCAGTGTTTACACAAATCCGATTCGTTCAATCGCAATAAACGCTAATAATAGTATTTGAATCCAACTTTTGCTTGCAGCTCAGGTGTCATATCTTTTGAGCTTCCAGAGATATCAAAACCTCCTTCTGCTCCGATGAGCATACGAACATCGTCTGAGACATCAAATTCGATCTCACTCGCTAGCTTGAGAACAGCATGCCAATCATTCGAGTCGTGTTCTTTCAGTGCATCGACTTCTGTTCTGAAAGAAAGGACAGAAAAGTCGCTGAAGATAAAATGATTGATAAGGTCCAGGCTTGCACCTGTGACTCCATCACCCGTTTCGACACCCAACCCGATGAAATGAGGCTGGTAACGAGACAAGCTCTTATACACAGAAACTGCATGTCGATCATTTTCAAATTTATAACCTGTTCCCCAATCGAGGCTTCCCATCACTTCTATCTCATGGACTTGTGTGCCAGCTGGTCCCAAGCTGGTTTCAAGTCCGATATGGGCAGCCCCTCGAGGCATACTCCAACCTCGCTTAGAAGCGATCTTATATTCTGCTCCGAGTGTCGCATAGTTGTCACTATTGATGAGCGCGCCCATTGTTAGGCCGATTGAGCCAGAAAGAGGGTTAAAAATATTACCTCTAATACTAGTATTCTCTGGAAAAATACCATCTCCGAAGTCTGCGAGGCCTGTATAAACATCCTCGGCAGTGGTCGCCTCAAGCTCCATTTTGAGCTCTTTCTTCTCTAAGTTAGTTTGGTCAACGGCGTTGTTATTTACCAGTGCTTTACCGGTGGCCTGACCTAGTGTTGCAGCTGTTGTTGCAAGTCCGACCGCTATTGTTTTCAAATTTGTCATGATGTTCTCCCTTCTTAAGCGTCATTGCTTACAACCATATGTGATCAAGACTTACATTTCGTCACATCTCATATGTTTTTTTAAAACGATTCATCAGACCAAAATCTCGTTAGACGACTATATACATATATGAACATATGGCGAGAAAGTAGGACAAATGTCCTAGGTTGTCCTACCGATAGCACATGTGACGCAATGTCATACCTTACATACATGTTACCAAGTGCATGTTGCAGACATTTCCACATTCATATCGCAGATCATTTTCTGCGTATGTGTTTGCTTGGTGTCATTGCACTATCTGGACAAGTCTCTGCGGATGTATCTTTACTGCCTGAAACACCACATTCAGAGATAAACGATGCGCACGCATCATTTTCATATTTGTTCAGAGTTGAACGTGATCTTGGGCTTCAGCGATTTTTTGAAGAGGCTGGTGCAAGACGTATTCATCTTCAGCAGATGACTGGACAATGGGTACGTGTGATGGGAACGATCGATGCGACCTATAGCGAACGCTTAGATGCCCAAGTGATGCAGTTGGCATATCAGTATCCAGATGTGCTGGTTGAACGTGACCGTGTATTAACAGTTGCCTCTGGTGATGTATTCTCTGTTGAGGAAAATCGATGGCATGTTGACCGGATTGAAATCGATGCATTTCCAGAGCTTGTGCAAGATGAAATCCGTATCGGTATTGTCGATACAGGACTGATTCGATCACATCAAGCGCTCGAGGCACACGATATTGCCGGATATGACTTTGTGTCGGAACTTGACCGGGGCGGGGATGGTGATGGTCGTGATTCGGACTATACAGATGTCGGAGATGGTGGTTTATGTCATGGCCTGAGAAGAACATCGACTTGGCACGGTACACATGTCGCTGGTTTAATTGGTGCACAATACATCAATGAAGAAACGATGGAAGGTCTTAATCAAAATGCGAAGATAATTTCGGCACGCGCGGTTGGACGTTGTGGTGGAAGAAGCTCAGACATTTTTGAAGCTGCAATGTGGTTGGCAGGATATTCGATTGAGGGGGTTCCTGATTTACCTGAACATCAACGACCACATGTCATCAATCTATCTCTATCTGGTCAAGGCGATTGCTCTTTATATGAGCAAGAGTCGATCAACAAAATTACAGAAACGGGTATTCCTATCGTGATAGCGGCCGGTAATCACGGGCTTGATTCTCTCGGGACACCGGCGAACTGTCGTGGCGTCATTGCTGTTGGTGCAACCAATCCAGATGGTCGAATTGCAAACTACAGCAACATTGGAGATGGACTCGATGTGCTCGCTCCAGGTGGCATACCTGGCTATGGTCTCGTTTCTACTGTTGGGCCTCGGCAAAACAGTTATGGCATGCGATATGGAACATCTATGGCTGCACCGCTCGTTGCAACAACTGTCGCAGGATTGATTCAACTAGATGTTGGCTTCGAGACAAAGAGTATAAAGTTGCTATTGAATAGCTTACCGACGTGTGAATCCTGTATGCACTTTCCGGTGCTCGACTTGGCTCAATTGCATGATCGTCTCGAAACACAAGGCTTACTCAATGGTGACCAACGGGTTGAAGACGTGAAAGGATTTGAAGAAGAAGTTATTGATGAGACGCCTGCTGGATGTACCACAAGTGTTGCTCCAACAGGATTGCCTATCTTTATGCTTGGTCTCTTCCTTATTATCAGGCGTCAAGATTGGAGAAGCCCACGTAGTTCAAACAACTGAGTTTGCCAAAAAATACGGTCTTGAAGCCCGATATGTGGAATACGTAAGTTTCGACTTTTAAAATCGAGTCCTGCAGCCCAAACGATGTCAATATCAATAAGCCGGTGTCCATTTCGGCGGCCACGAATACGACCACACTGTTTTTCAACTTGAGCCAATCGTTGCCATAATATTTGAGGGGAGCAACTGACCTGAGCCATCAAGGCGGTATTGATAAATGAGTTATGTACGCGTCCCCCAAATGGTTGCGTGTGGATGAGCTCAGTTTCTCCAGTGATAGAGATGTCGGGTATATCCGCAATCAAGTTGATCGCTTTCTGAATATACCGATGTCCATTTGGTGAGCTTGAGCCAAGAGAGAGCATATATGGTCTGGTGTGCTGATCGAGCATATCACCCGGCAGTTGCGTAATGTTCAGCTTGTCGTCGTGCTTCTTGATCGACCGCTTCATTCAACTGGTGACCAGCATGGCCTTTCACCCAGTGCCATTCAATATCGTGTACGTCGGCAAGTTCGAGGAGTACTTTCCATAAATCTGTATTGGCAACAGGTTTTTTAGCTGCCGTTTTAAAGCCACGTGCGAGCCATCCCTCCATCCACTCTGTCATGCCTTTGACCAGTAATTGGCTATCGGAGTAGAGGCGCACGTAACAAGATTCTTTAAGTTGCTTCAGACCTTCGATGGCTGCTTGCATTTCCATTCGATTATTGGTTGTATCGTGTGTGCCACCTGAAATCATTTTTTCAGTACCCAAAAAAATCAGGAGTGCTGCCCATCCACCTGGTCCAGGATTGCCAATACAGGCGCCGTCGGTGTAGATTTCGATCGTTTTTATCTTATCATTCATGTGTTGCTTCATTGTCGCCATGCCTAAGAAATATGCGTGATAAACATCGTGACCATCGACATGTATATCAAAATACCGAGTATGTCATTTGCAGTGGTCACGAATGGTCCCGCTGCAATTGCTGGATCAATATTGAAGCGGCTGAGGACAAGTGGGGCAGCAGCGCCGAGACCGGCTGCGATCGACATGGCGGCAAGCATTGAGAGAAATACAATCCCGCCTAGCAGCCATTGTCCAGGGGCAAAGAGTGTTCCTGCGACGAGGCCAACGATCAGCCCACAGACAACACCCATCATCAATCCGACCCGGAGTTCACGAAGCATTGATTTAATCGCATCATCGGTTCGCAAGCGGCCGGTCGATAAACCGCGAATAATGATAGTCGCACTTTGTGTGCCGACATTGCCACCCATGGCCGTCACAACTGGAATAAACGAAGCAACAAGAATGGCCTTTTCAAGCGTCGGTCCAAAAGCATGAATGAGCATCGCTGACAAAAGCGAGCCGACGAGATTAACAGCAAGCCAAGGGAGACGAATCAAAGCGACACGTGCTGGTTCGTCAGCGTACAAGAGCTCTTCTCTTTTGGTGCCGGCCATGATGAGTGCATCTTCATCCGCTTCTTCATCAACTACGTCGAAGACATCGTCAATGACGATTCGGCCAAGTAATTGACCGCCGTCGCTGACAACTGGCGCCACAACAAGGTCGTACTTACGGAATAGATCGGCCACTTCTTCCTGGTCCATCATCGGATGACATGTCGCAATCAGCGGTCGCATAATGTCTTCTGCTTTGGTCTCGATTGGATGGAGTAGTAAGTCGACGAGGTTGAGCATGCCGACCAGTTTGTTATCTGTATTGACCAGATAAATTTCGTAGACATGTGTACCATCAAGGACCAATGCGCGGACTTGCTTTTGAATATCATCAATTGAAGCCTTTAGCGGGATCTCTGCCCGTTCGACTTGCATCAATCCACCTGCTGAATCTTCCGGGAAATTCAGCAGTGTTTGAATATCTTGACGTTCTTCGGCTGGTAATTGAGCGAGGGCTTCATGTCGCTCGGCTGGGTCTAGTTCTGCGGCGACATCTGCTGCATCATCGGAATCCATATTGCCGAGCAGTTCAGCAATTTTTGACGCATCAAAACTATCAAAAATAATTTCCCGCTCCCGTTCAGATAGGTGGGGAATAATGGCGGCCTGTTGTTCTTCATCAGGGAGGAGTTCAAAAATCTGAGACCAATATTGGCTATCAACCTGCCTGAATAAAACTGCCAAGTCTGCAGGGTGAGAAATAAGACGAACAAATGCCCGGGCTTCTTCAACAGAGCCGGTCAAAATGGCTTGCACATCATCTTGTTCGAATCGCTCAATTGGCATGGGATTATCATAGTGTGACGATGTTTAGAATACAATGTTTGTTTCCGCGCTTGAGATATTATTCACGCAAAAAAAAAGACGCCTCGCGGCGTCTTTTCAACTTTGTGTTTTCTAAAACTTAGCTTCCAAGTTTTTTGTCTTTGATCAGTGCTTTTACACCGTCAACTGAACGTTGACGAAGTTCCCAGCCACCAACAAAGATTGAAGGTGTTCCACGAACTTTAGCTTCTGTTTGACCAAGTTTCATATCGTCTTGGATCATTTTTTCGTATTTTGCGTCGTTTGCTTTCAAGTCAGCTGAAAACTTCGCAACATCAAGACCGATTTCTTTCGCCCATTTTGTGAAGTTTTCTGCTTTAAGCGCACGTTGGTTTGCGTACAATTTTTCTGACATTTTCCAGAAGAAATCATTACCTTGCTCTTTTGCAGCCAAAGCAGCTTTTGAAGCAGGCTTCGCATCTTTGTGGAATGACAATGGGAAATGTTTAAATACAACGTTAACTTTGTCTTTCAACTCTGCATCTTTAACGATCTCGTGAAGCATTGGGTCAACACGTGAACAGAATGGACATTGGTAATCTGTAAAGATGGTCACGTTAACTTTGGCGTCTGATTTACCCAAAACAGCTGATGAACCAACTGGGATATTGTATGCTTTTGTTTGTGGTGGCTTAGGCTGACGACCAGGTGCTGCTGGCTTCGCTTTCTTAAGCGCTTCTAAGTCTTTTTCAAGTTTAGCAATCTTCTCTTCAAGTGGTTTTGTGTCAACTTGTTGAGGTGCTGGGCAACCAGCAGCGAACATTGCGACACCGATGAGTAATGCAATTTTTTTCATAGTTTTTAGTCTCCTATCTATACCGTCTCCGGCTTATGATTCGTGGTTACCGGCTTTTTTGACACAGATCAACCGTTTTCCGCAAAAGCAGGGCGGATTTGCTCATCCTTTATATTTGCGTTCGCTTTTCTTGCGTGGGGCTGATGCAAGACATATGATGTAATCATGTCCGTATCTGATGAAGAACTCGAGCAATACTTCGAGAAGTATGGTTGGCGCTTCGAAAAGCAGCGTCATGATCTGTTCAGAACAGGCTTTGTCGGTGACCATGGGCCTTTCGAGGTCTGGGTACGTATTTCAAAACACTGGATTTTCTTTATCATCAACCCATTTGTCATGCGTGCAGAGGGCCAACAACACACGGTTAATATGATCCGTGCACTGATGGAAGCCAACCAGCGTGTCAATTTAGCGAAGTTTGGTTTAGATGCCGAAGGAGATGTGATTCTCAGTGTTGATATGCCAAGCTCAACCTTT
>JAHDGS010000024.1:0-320 GCA_020627505.1 Myxococcota bacterium | reverse complement strand
CAGCCGATTCGATGATTCGATGACGGCGCTATCACATTACGCAGACGTTTTTTATCCCGAACTCAACCAAATATTGGCAGAGCATGGGACTGTGGCGGCCACATGAATACCGAGACATTGACGTTACTTGAGGCTGTTCCGAGCTACTTTACCGAGATGGGTTGGCATTATGATAAGATTGATGTGGAGACCTTTCGGACGCATGTACAAACAAAAACGGCTAATTTTGTTTTGCTAGTTAAGGTGACAGAGCATTGGATCGTTTTTTCTTGTAATCCAATGATTCGAAGGCCTGAGACGGGTTGGGGAGAAACAACTTT
>JAHDGS010000151.1:423-5112 GCA_020627505.1 Myxococcota bacterium | reverse complement strand
CATTCATATTTAAGACGTTTCACTTTCCTCGTAGGGGACACCTCTCGTACGCCAAGTGTAAATTAATTGTCCAACGTTCAAAACCAAGTATGCACAATTCCAAATGACAGGTGTCAAATCTCTATCCCCCATCATCGATGCATAGTAAATAATATTGAGAACCAGACCAATAATCGTAATCACCCGAAGTAACCATAGTCTTCGAACAGCATATGCGCCTAGAAAAAGAGCACCAGCGATATTCCCAACAGCTGTCATCAATCCGTTTTCCATATATTCTCCTCTAAAGACTCAAATCAAACGGTGTCTCAAGCTTGAAAAATACATGAAAAATGCCCAAAATAGCATATGCGAAAGACATTATTCGGACTTTTATTTATATCTTCTTCTGTATTTGCCAGTCAGCTCAAACTGCCAACACATGGTGAAATCAGTGAGCGCAATATCGACCAATCAGACCTCACGATTTGTAACACCATGCCAACAACAGGATTTTATCGAACAGGATACTGTGAAACAGATGTGCGTGATAAAAGTCGGCATTCAATTTGTGCGACTATGACGCCTGAATTTCTCGAATTCAGTCGTTCTCATGGCAATGATCTACAAAAGAAGCGTCCAGGCTTTGACGGATTATATGAAGGTGACAACTGGTGCATTTGCGAGTCCCGTTATCTTGAAGCGCAGCGTGCAGGTGTTGCCCCACCTATCCTACGTCATGCAACACATGCTTCAGCACAAAGAGTGGTTGATACGAAGATTGAGCAATCGTTTAAGGTCAACCGGGTAGACTCACAAACATATGTATTAACCGACCTCGAATATTTTCATTCAAATATTCTCGTTACGATTCACCCGGATAAAAACATACTCATTACATCATCTCCTTTCGAAGAACAGAAAAGTCGGGTTTTGGTTGATTGGATTAAAATCAACTGGCCAGAACATCATATCACCGCCATCAATGACCATTTTCATTTCGATGGTACTGGCGGTAACGCTGTTTTTCATGACATGCGTGTTTCGACATGGGCGTCATTGCGAACAGTCAAAAATCAAATGCAAGACCGAAACGAAGGGCTCAAGATACTCAAGCCACGTTTAAAACCTGCGTTGCTTAAGAGACTTACTCAAACACGCAATCAACATGCACAGAATATTTTCACAGAAGACAAGCATACGTTCCATTTCGGAAAAGAAGAAGTTCAGGTTATTTTTGCTGGTGAAGCACATACAAAAGATAATGTTGTCATCTACTTTCCCCAACGTGACATTTTGTTTGGCGGATGCATCGTTCATCATCATGGACTCGGTAATGTCAGAGATGCCAATCTAGCTGAATGGCGAAATACGCTTCATAATATTGAACAGCTCCCCTTTTCGAAGCTTATACCCGGACACGGTCCAATCTCAGGTAAAGACCTTGTTCAAAAAACAAATGACTTCGTGCTTAAGCACAACCAACATGAACTGTAATCACGAGAGGTGGTCTCATAAATCCCAAATACCTCAAACTCGTCTTTTACAAATTTGTGCTACGTCGCGTCCTCTCACCATAGCAATGGCTATGCTGCTCCGGTGCTCCTTACTCAAATCCGAAAATCCTGACTTTTAGGTCGATTTCGTATTTATGAGACCACCTCTAAGAAGTTTCAGTTTTTTCCTGTTGTATTTGTGTCCAAACATCTTCTGCTTCTGCAGTCTTCAACGCAAAGCCTTTGATATCGCCGCCTCTTTGAAGATTCATCGCTTCTTTCTGTAACTGTGCGTACTGTTCTTCCAGATTCTTGGTTGCTGATTTCTTTTTAAATAGTCCAAACATATTTTTATTATAAGTCATTCAAGTCGTATGAGGCAAACCAAAAGTGGACATGTTCATTTTTTACATTTTTAAGCTTTGAACAAGTTCGTATATCAAGCTAAGGTTGACTTCACTAAAGGGAACCCAATGCCTTTACTTTCATCGCTCAAAGCTCGACTTGCCTATAGGATATTTACCACACCATTACCGGTTGCAGCACCTCCTCGCTTTTGGCCAATGCTTCGACAGGCAAAACAATACCGGCAACATCACCGAACACATAGGCATGTATTCTCTGAGCCGGCGAAATATATTGTTCACGAACATACGGTCAACGATGCCATCGGCCGTGCCATCGTTGTGCATGGTTGGATGTCCAAAGCTCTATATATGACAGCACACATCAAATGGCTGAATGAACTTGGATATTCAGTCTATGCACTCGACTTACCCCGACATGGTGATGCATTTTATCTTTTCGGAAACTGGCGATTATATTGGCAGCAAACGATTGGAAGTATACTCAACGCACAAGCTCGCTTTGGTCCTTTTGATATTGGCCTCGGTCATTCTTATGGTGCAATGATGCTGCCCTATTCAACTGTTGCGTCATCCGTATCAAACGAATTTTCTGACAACCTCACATTGCAAAAACTAATTATGCTGGCCGGACCAACATCTCTCAATTCAATCGTCAATTTGTTTGGAAATATTCTCAGACTCAATGAATCTGAACAAAAGCTCTTTAAGGCTCGTATTCTAAAAGAAACACCAGTTGAAGAGATCGAAGATTTAGAGATCGCCACACTCCGTCTACACGCAACAGATGATCTTGAAATCAAATGTATCCATGCCGATAATGATCGTATCGTTAAATACGAAGATTCACAAAGGCTATGTGAACAGCTTCCATATGCAACACTATCAGAAATGAATGGTCTTGGTCACAATGGTTTATTATTTAATGCTAATGTGACGAATATTTGTCGTGACTTTGTAGCACATTCTTAAAAAGCGAGCCTTATATTCAGCGCAGCTGTTTCAGGAACAAATGCTTGCCCGGATACAAACTCGAATCGAGGCAACCAGTCTAAACCTACCACGAGCGGTAAAACCGGTGTTTCCCATTGGAGTCCAACGACCCCATCTATACCTGCGGCCAGACCTGGCGAATTGATAACATCAACACCACCATGAAACCCGCCGCCAAAATAGACACTCACGCCAAACCAAGACAACATATCAGGGTAAAACTCAAGTAGTCCGACGAAAAGACCATTACTCCGGTCGTTCCAACCTTGTAGCAAGGTCGCATCGGGATCTTGGCTCAATAACATACCCTCAAGAGCAATACTATCGGTCACAAAATGTTGTGCTGTTAAACCAAGTCCAACACCCGCTCGTCCACCAATCGCAGTCGCATAATCTCGTGCAGAGAGAGAAAACGAAAACAGTATACATGCACATATGAGTAACTTTTTATTCATATTGGTATCGTGACATTCGTGAATCCGAACCGCAAGTTTGCATCAAAGTTATACGCCTGTTATTTTATCCACATGAACAAACTGTCCACATTAAGTCTCTTTTTTCTAACACTGGTCGGCTGCGGAATTTCATCCGAACAAGCTCAAGACGAATTCGATGAGTATGTTGCAGCGAATAACACTTGTACAGAGACAAGTGATTGCGCGTATGTGAATGCAACGCCCACAACACGCTGCGGTATTTACGTCGTCTCCCAAGATAAAGTCGATGATGCGTTAGAAGAAGCAGAACGTATTTTTGATTCACAGAGAAGCTCAGATCAAACTGTGCAGACGATTGCCTGTCTCGAACCCGAAGAAGCACCGCTTTGTGTAGAAAACCACTGTGCCTTTCCCTAAGTATCGAGCATTTATTTTTTGACGTAAGATACATTCACATCAACAAATTCTCGATTGAATGCAACCCGGCCACTCAACATATTCAGGCGCGGGTCATGATCTTTCAGGGCTGTGTATTCCCAAGCCGCATTGATAAGTCGCTTATCACCAACCTGTAAATCGTAATATGTCGTCGTCCCTTTAAGCTCGCATGTTGTCGAGAAATCTGATGCAATCAGAACATCAGGCAAAACTTCTTCTTTCAAAATATATAGAGAATGATCGTAGAGCCGATATCCAACCTCTTTAAGGCAAATCGACTGACTTGATGCAGCAATCATCACATCACCGACGTAAGCAGTCACATGCCCTCGCGATTCTTCAAGTACCATATAATGCCTCGCATCATCTGGATGATGTATCGCATCCTTCACCAATGTGACTTGGCTGTGATCGGCTGCAATTACAATTGTATCATGCGCATGATGTTCGGACACACTCACTCCTTTGCTATACTCATTATATGCCTCAACAGACATAAAGTCATATTTCGCGCTATTTCGAGACGTTAAAAACTACATTTGAGCTATAATTCTAAGGTGTAAACGCCACGGCTACGCGATAGATGAAATCAATTGAGTCGCGAAGCGGAGTCGGGGTGAATGTTTTGGCGACATGTGCGGCAAAACAGAGGGGCCAGCATCAGCCCCCTCGCCAAAAGAACTATCAAAAAAACTCGCAGACCATAAAGTCTACGAGTTTATTCCCAAATGCGGAAGCCGCGGTCTCGCGATTGGGGTGAGGTGTCAGCGACATGTGCGGTGACACCGAGGGGGATGGGACATCCCCCTATATAGTGGTGGAGACGGGCCTTCGACAGACTCAGGCACCTAACAAAAGAAACATTAAAAAAAACTCGCAGACCTTAAAGTCTACGAGCTCATACCCAAATGCGGAAGCCGCGGCCACGCGATTGGGGTGAGGTGTCAGCGACATGTGCGGTGACACCGAGGGGGATGGGAC